>NZ_JBHSFZ010000002.1:0-1682 GCF_042654265.1 Sphingobium tyrosinilyticum
TGTAAGCGCCATTTAGAAATGTCACCCTCTGCAAATTAGAGATGTCACTGGTGGCATGGTGCTCCCTGGATGCAGGGAGTACGCGGATGACGGTGGTATCCATGAGCCATGGTGAGCTTACACGCTTTGATACGCTGCTACGTGTTGAACGCCGGGAGTTGCGAGCTGAGGATGCAGCAACGCTGCTCGGTTTGTCGCGGCGGCAGGTTTACCGATTGCTGATACGCATGCGCACGGACGGTGCTCCGGGCTTGGTTTCACGTCGCCGTGGACGCCGTAGCAACCGTTGGCTTGGCGACGGGTTTCGCAACCACGCGATTGCGTTGGTCCGGGAGCATTATCATGATTTTGGGCCGACGCTGGCTGCCGAGTATCTGGCGGAGCGCCATGATGTGCATATTTCCCGTGAGACGCTGCGCAAGCTGATGATCGAGGCTGGTCTGTGGAAAGATCGTGCGACGCGTCGCCCGCGCCCGTATCAGCCGCGTTACCGCCGAGATTGCCGGGGCGAACTGGTCCAGATCGATGGCTCGAAGCATTGGTGGTTCGAAGATCGTGGTCCGCAATGCACCCTGCTCGTCTATATCGACGACGCGACCAGTGAGCTGATGCATCTGCAGATGGTCGAGAGCGAGAGTACCTTTTCCTATATGGAAGCGACCCGGGCGTATATCGAGCGGCACGGCAAGCCGGTGGCCTTCTACTCCGATCAGCACAGCGTCTTTCGTAATTCCCGCGCCAGCGCGGCGCGCGGCGACGGCATGACGCATTTCGGCCGCGCGCTTGATGCGCTGAACATCGAGATCATCTGCGCCAACTCGCCGCAGGCCAAGGGCCGGGTCGAGCGGGCCAACGGCACGCTGCAGGACCGGCTGGTCAAGGCGATGCGGCTGGAGGGCATATCGTCGATCGAAGAAGCGAACGCCTTTCTGCCGGGCTATTTGGTTCGCCACAATGCCCGCTTTGCGCGCCCCGCTTTCGACAGCCGCGATCTCCACCGTCCGCTTGCCCCGCATGACGATCTGCGCGAGATCATGGTGTGGCGCGAACAGCGGAGTGTCACTGCTGCGCTGACGCTCCATTACAACAAGGCGATGTTCATCCTGGAACCGACCGAGATCGCCAGGAAGCTCGTGCGCAAGCGGGTGATGGTGTGCGAATATCCCGATGGTCGACTGGAGATCCAGCATGAGGGTCATGTCCTCCCCTACCGTCAGTTCGACAAGATGCGACAGGTGAAACAGCCGGCGATCGTGGACAACCGTCATCTCGACGCGGCGCTGCAGCTGGCGAAACAAATCCAGGCGATCGCGCCGCATCACCGGCAGCGCAACAACAATGCCCCTGCCCGCCGTGACCAGCCCTCTCATCTATTCCCTGAACCGGAGGCACCGGTGAAGATCGATGGACGCCGGTTGGGCGGTCCCAAGCTCAAGCGCGGCCCGCGGCTCAGCCGGGCCGAACTACAGGCGCGCGGCACGCTGGAGTTCGTGAAGGCCCGCTAAACCGGCTCTGACCGAGCCCGCTGCCTGCGCAGCGGGTCCATGCCCCTCCCCTCGACGTCACGCTTCCAGCAGGGTCTGCGCTGCGCTATCCCGAGGGCTCCACGCAGCCCCTGCTGTCTTCAAAAAGTGACATCTCTAATTTGCGGAGATTGTGCCTTTTCTAACCGGCAGGAACAA
>NZ_JBHSFZ010000003.1:0-155372 GCF_042654265.1 Sphingobium tyrosinilyticum
GTCATGCCAGGCTGGCCTCCTCGTCCAGCTGACATGGTGAATCACATTTCTGAGCGAAGGGGAATCCCAATGATTCAGTCCGGTCAGATTTTGCTCTAGAGCCTTCTGCCGCTTCGCGGGTTTGTCTTTCCAGCGGTCGCGGGTCCGGCCTTCCTTGATCGCCGTCTTTTCTTCCTCGGTGTTCCCTTGTTCGGGCGCGGGCACGACCGTCGCATCGATGATCTGCCCGCCCATAGCGAGATAGCCCCTGTCCGTCAGCGGCATCGAAGCGGGGAAAGAGCTTGTCGATCGCTTTGGCCTTTACCAGTAGCTCCCTGAACAAACCACACCGTCGTCGTATAGGGCACCGTTCCCTCGAGCCCCAGCCCCAAGAAACGCTGGAACGAGTTCCAGTCCTTGATCTGGAATTCCGTCGCATCGTCCGACAGCGAGTAGAGCGCCTGCAGCACGAGGATCTTGAACATCAGCACCGCGTCGAACGGCGGCCGCCCGCCCCTGGCACTGGGACCGCGGCACAAGGCTGAATCAGGGGGCCGCGAAAAACCTCAAAATCCACCACCGCCGCTAACCGTTCCAGCGGATCCCCTGCGGCGCACAGCGCCTCTATTGGTCCGAAAGATCAAAGAACACGGCTGTCCTGCCATCCCCGCCTCCGCAGGCCCACAATGGCAGTGAATCGCCTCAAGCCGTCAGACGCCACCAGTTTTCGCGGTGTCCAGTTGCCAACCAAGTCCACCTATCCGCCATCGCCTACAACCTCAAGCGCACCATGAACATTCTCGCCGTTGCGCCATGAAAGTTGCCACTACCACGCCCGGCGACGTGGAGGGCCCTGGAACCCGCGCTGGATAGGCCCAGAATTTATCACTCTTTATCGCTCTAAGCCCACCCGTGCACAGGTCTCATTACACATTATTGCGCTTGAATTCTTCAACAGACCTCACGCGTTCGACACCTTCGCTGTAGGTTGCGAAATGGGGGAACCGCATAAATTCAAGCCCATTATGAACTCCCCGTGGCATCTCCGTTGGCTGCAAATTTTTAATATCTTCCCTTCCATTTAACATGAATTGAGAAAAGGTATAAAGACGGGCGGTCCTTCCGAAGTAATGATAGACAACGCTTCGCCTACTCAGTGCAGGATTTACACGCGGAGTCCCTCCATGCGCCAACAAGGAATGCCATATCACCACATCGCCTGCCTTTATCTCCGGTGATATCCGTTGTGCAGCGCGATCGCGCTCCATCGAGATAAATTCTTCGGTCCAGGCATTTCCAATTTCAGACACTAGATCATCTAGGCTTTCTACACTCTCTGGACGTTTCCACCGCTCCTTTAAATCCGGACGCCGAGCTACAACATCATCGCTATGGTAGAACGGCCACGTATGGCTTCCGGGAATATAGAACAATGGTCCAGCATCTGGATCTATATCTTCAAGCGCGACCCAAACGCCCGCCATCGAATATGCTGGCTCCGGCCAAAAAAATATGGCGTCGATATGAGGACTCTGCTCACTTCCCTTTTCAAATTGCAATGAACCAAACAGCACTGGACCTTCGCCAAATGCCCAACTCAAAAAATCGATGATTTCAGACTTAGCCGATATATTCATCAGATCGGGATACACCTGATGAAGCTGACCTATACGGTCGCCAAACCCGTGCACATCACGGCGGTCATCTAATGTAAGACGGGCGGCAGAAACTATTTCATTGTGGGCATCGATTTCAGATCGACCTACCACACCGGGAATACAGACGAAGCCTTCTTCATGCCATTGCTTCTTTAGATGCATAGAAACCAAATTGTTCCCTATGCCGCAATACTGCTCCGGAACCACCTTGTGCGGCTTCGGCCCGCCATGATTGTCCATGAATTTAGTCCTTAACGCGGAAAGAAATTGGAGGGTGTCAGGATAAGGCTTAACATTCAGAACACTGCAGACACGGAAGAGGAGTTCCGTATCGTCCGAACATTGGCGACCCTCATGATCGGCCGATCACAGGAGTGGCGAATGCGCTGTCGAATCAGGGTTTCCATCGTACGGGGATATACCCTCCGATTGACTGCGTACTTGGTACGGCGGTGCCAGTATGAGCGCAAAAAGCCTGCCAAGCGAGTTGCGTTGATAATAGATCCCAAGCAGACGGAAGATCTCCTTTTGCCTCCGCTCGCAAAAGCGGAGAATACCCGACACGTTTACCATGCGCTGCAGCATATGCTCCTAACCACAAACCGAGTTCGGCCTGGCAAACTGACTTAGGTGCATCCGCCAGCGCATCGACCAAGAACGATGCCCGCACGAAAAACGCCTCAGATGGCGGCGCTGCAATGCAGTGCGGCTTCAGCCCCAAGGCATAGGGACCAGAATAGTTCTCGTCTTTTCCATCAAGCGGCGTGTTAAGCCGGCCCACTGAATCAAACGAGTAGCCAGCTGAAATGATTTTGCCGTTCGCAATTATTGGGCCGCACACGACGGCAAGGTCGCCGACAAATTCCAACAGTTTGACCACTTCGCGCCCCGCGATGTCAGAAAACACTATCTCATGGGCGAGGAGGGCGACAATTGCATCGGCCTTCAGAGTCTTCACACAGGCAGCGAGCTCATCACGATCATGGACGTCGTTCAAGGTGATCGAAGCAAAGCCGCTCGGGCTGGCGAAGTTGGACCCTGAGAATGAAATAAGCGGGGGCAAATCGACTGGTAAGCGGTCAATCCACCATTCTTCAGCTCCTCGCCATATCGGATAGGGAGCAGGGACAGCCTTACCAGTCATCCCCAACCGCGCAATCTTCCGACTTAGCACATGGCGGACTGAAGCGGACGAAACGGTGTTCGTCGTGTCGGAATTGGATGTGCTGCGCTCGTGATGTCGCCAGTGGCACAGGACCCGCGGTACATGAACGATGTTCACGCCAGCAGCAGCAAAGCGGTCCACGCTGTCCCAGTCATGGCAATATTCGGCGCCAGCATCGCTATAGACGTTCAAATCCAAGGCGATTCTGCGGTCCATTGCGACCAAGTGCCATATCCAAGAATTTTCCAGGTCAAGCACTGGATCCCAACTTGGGCGGCAATACGGCAGCTGGATATTGTCTCCGAGGATGATGTCCTCGTCGCTGTAAAGCATCGCGGGTGGTCGCGTATCTGCGTTTACTGCCGCTGCAAAAACGGCCAGCGCATCTGGAACCAGAAGATCGTCGCCATCTAGCGGTACGATATAACGACCGGAAGCCGCTTCCAGCACGTAGCGCATGCCCCCAATTATGCCAAGGTTATCGTGAAGACGGAGTATACGCACACGACCATCGGCAGTAAGCGTGTCAAGAATGTCATCAACTTCTGGCGGTACCGGGCCATGGGCCAAAATAACCCATTCATAATTTAGGAATGACTGACTGGCCACGCTAGCAGCCGTGCGTTCAAAGAAGGCAGCGTCCGTCCCGCTGTAAAGCGTCGTGAGGATCGAAAACATCGGTATGGTTTCATGCTCGTCCGATATTACGCAGCCTTGGTCTGGCGTCGACCAGCTGCCGTAAGTCGGCAGGTCTGCGACGTCCGGAATGCTATAGGGCACGGCAATGCGCGGCTCGTAAGCCTCGCCAAGCCGAATACCGAAGTCAGGCGATCGCAAGCGGCGCTCGGGTAGCAGCTCGGCATGGGCTGACAGAAACACTCCTTTGTCCCGCGCCGAAACCATGTCGGTCAAGTCGAGATTGGTTTGGGCACTGAGGATTGGCGAATAGATTATCCGGCGCCCTGTTTTCGCAGCATAGCCACCGATCCAGGCAGATAGATGCGCAATCGGCGCATCGAACAAAATCGCGTGTCTGATCGCGTCTTCCAGAAAATTTGGCTCGAACACGGCATGTTGCACCGAAACCGCATTTACTGATCGCTGCTTCCACAACTGAGCAGCATAACCGGGATCGTTCATTGCTCGTCCACGGTCAGGCGAGTCGCAACCACTACCGAATCCTAGGAACTGGCCTCCATCGACGAGGCCTATTTCATTGTATATTCTTCCACCAACGGCCACCGCATCGCTGTGAAGTTCGAGTTGACCAATTGCTTCCCATGCCCACTCGTCGTTATCTGGGTACGTTTCTGCAAACAGCAAATGAACAAGATGTGATGAGGCAGCTGCTTCTCTGACCAACAACTGCAATTGATTAAGACCGTCGCTTATCTCCATAGAGACAGTACGATGATCAATCTCATCGGGAATGCGCGGATTGCTTCCTTTCGAGCCCGGATCTTTAAGGGACACAGCAACCGTCATGATCGGGCGACTGTCCATACGTTTGCGCTTCCACCACCAGTCGGGCGTCCGTCCAAACAATGGGCTAGGCTCCAGCGAAAACTTGTCTCCCACAGACGTCCCAGCTCGCATCCGTTCAAGCACGGCACGTTGCGAATCGAATACAACCGGCTTGGTTTCCATATTTCCGCCAGCCGTAGACTGAGTGTGAAGCCGCCAACTGTACAGGATTTGCGGTACGTGCACTGGCACGTGACCGGCATTGTGGAACCGCGTGAAGGTATCCCAATCATGGCTACCCTCTGGTCGGCGGTCGGAATAGGCTCCGAGCTCGAGCGCTAGCTTGCGGTCAATTACGCACAGATGCGCGATATAGCACTGCACCGAGAACAGCACCGGATCGAAATCCGGCTTTTGAAATGGCATCGACAAACGCTCGCCGATTAGCTTGTCTTCATCGGTGTACAATAGGGCCGGATAGTCGTGCTTTTGCACATACCAAGCAAGCGTGCGGATGCAGTCTGGAAATAGATAATCATCTGAATCAAGCGGCAGGATATACCGGCCCTCTGCACGCTCGAGACAATAGCGCATTCCAGCTAAGATGCCGAGATTTTCCTCAACTCTTTCGAGACGGACGTACGAGCGACGCGCGATCCTTTCAAGCGTGGCCCGCGTGTCGGCCCTGGAAGAGCCATTATCAAGGATGAACCACGTAAAGTTCGTTCCGCCTATCTGTCGTTCCAGGCTCTTGGCAAGCACCTGGAGATAGGCCGGCGCAGTGTTCCACACAGTCGTTACGAAGGTGAAGAGTCCTGCTTCCGCAACGCCCACGTTGAACCGCGCGCGCCGTTTAGCTGCTGCCGTGAGAAAGGCGGCATAATCGCTGCCTGGCTCAGGGGCTGGCAGGCAGAGGCTGATCGGTTCATCAACAGGCACGCCAGCACCCGGGTTTTTGATGACGCCTTGCTCAATCAGACGGTTCGAAATGCATGGGATGATTTCGGCGAAAGCCTCATCCCAACTCGCTGGAAGATCGAGCTTTGAGGCGCTATGACGCGCCGCCACATCGTCAAGACGCCCCACAGCCGCTCGTAGTGCTTCAAGGATGGCCGCTACATTCGGCTCTGCAGCGATAATATTAGCCGAAATCCCGGCGAGCCGTTCTGGACTTTTGTTGGCGTAGCTGTTGGTTACAACGATGCCGCCACAGCTGGCCATTTCGAGTGGCGGATAACTTGGATGCGGTGACAGCATCAATGACAGCAAAATGTCGGATTCCCGCATTTGCTGCGCATAACTGTCAAAACCGAGCCACGGAGCGCATTCCAGCATGGCGCCGCGACCGAGCGAGCGAGGCACAAAATCCTCCCCCATGCCAACGATGTCCCATGTATCTGCGTCCAAGATATGCTGATCGACAGCTGCTTTCAGTGCTGCCAGTCCGATCTCGAACAGATTACGTACACCGACTGAGGGGCGGGCATAGAACAGCAGCCGACGCTTTCTCCGTGAGTCGGATTTACTTTTGAGCTGAGGTTGCGATCCAACTACCTTCAGCCGCGATGCAGAGACAAAAGGCGGGTAAAATACCGATCGATCAAGAGCCGGTTCGAAAGCTAGCGCATTCGCTGCGTGGCTGGATTGGGCGAATTTACCAATCGCGTTCTCGATCAGGAAATCACGCAAGATATGTGTGTTGATTACAGGAATGCAGGAAAAATTATAGGTTTCAAGAGCGAGAGCGTAGTGACTGGACGCCGCATAGAAGATCGGTTCAAAATCCTGGATTAAATAAAGAAATTTCTTGCCGCCGACCAATGACGAGGCCGCTTGTGCCATCACTGCGGTCCACCACGCAGTTGCAAAAAACACGTCGTTATTTCCGATCTTTAGTGCACGACTACGATCAGATCCATCGACAATTTCTACATGCGGTAAGCGCTCTGCTGTCCCGCTGAGGTTCATCATCAGATCCCAAACAACGTTAAGGTCTTGGCCAGGCGGTAAGTCGGTCGAAATGATCCGAACACGGTGGCCGATGACGGCCAGGCGATAGGCCAAGTTAAGCGCTGTATTAGGCCCCCCTGATAAACTTTCCTTCCGCACCGCAGGCAGCAGAACGTTGATCGTCGGGAGCAAACTGAGTTCCGGGCTAGCGTGGAGACTGAGCGGTATTGCCGGACTTAGGGACAGCATCATGGAGGATGATGCTGACTCGGCGTGATCGGCAAGTCTGCCGAAGCGCGTGCCAATTGCCGTCAGGTGGGTTGAAAACTTTCTGCGCGATAGCAAATCCGAATTCTCTGCCAGCATTCTGCTTCGCCAAGGCGTCCCGCCACCAACAAACTGGCGTAAATCATGCTCCACTTTTGCGCTTAGGCGGCTGTCGAGAATTATCTTATAACCCAGCCTGCTCGCAGCCAGGCATAGTTCAATTCCTGCGCGGGCATCCTCATGGTCAATGCCAGTGAACTTCACGCCGCTACGTAGCACATCTGCACGAATGCAGAGCGCCATCACCGGGAATGCTGCAACAGGGCGACGAACTTTCACCAAATGCGGCGGGCAGGATTCGATCGGCCAACCAAAAAACGGCGTTCCGACAAAATCATCCAAGCCAGCCATCAGCCCGAGATTTTGTATAGCGCCGTCGTCATGAACCAACGGCCCGCCCACTATGCCTGCTTGAGGATCGAGTTCGAGTACACCGATCGCTTCGGTTACGGCATCCGCTTTCTCGATCGCAACGCTGGACGTGATGATTGCCTTAGCAAAGCTACCGAGCCGAACCTGGTTTATTGCGTCGACCAACTCTCCATAAGTGTCAACCGAGATCCATTCATCGACAATCTGAGAGATTGCGGCGGTAGCGCGCAATTGCGCGACCTTAGCTTCCAGGGCGGCGGGATACACGACACGACGCCATGCCGTGTTTTTGCTAAGCTTATTTACATTATCTGCCGTGGCGCCGAGTTCGCCGGTATCGAACGGCACCACGAAATCGATATCTATGGCCGGCAACATGTTGTGAACGCGCCTGGCGTGGTACCAGCCCGGCACATCTGCAAACAAGGGTTCAATTTCGAAGCGGTCGGTCAGCCCGCGACGCTCCAAGCTGGCAAGAACGACCTCCCGTTGAGAATCGACAATGTAATCCTTCGCTGCAGCATTACTGGCAGTCGATTGGGCATGGACGCGCCAACCATAGAGGACTTCAGGCACGTGAGCGACATCGGCGCGATTTTCAGTCAGGCGGAGCAAAGTATCCCAGTCATGAGACCCACGCGCATAGTCATCGCTATACACGCCAACCCGTTCGCCGGCAGTGCGTGCAAAAACAAGCAAATGGGCGGCGGGAGCGGTCTGCATCGCTTGTGACATGGAATATTCGCACCGCCAGATGAGTTCCAGCGGCGCGCCCTGTTGATCAATCTTCTGTTCATCGCTGTAGATCACCACGGGCGGGTTTGCAGGATCGCGCCGCAGCACGTCGGCGATCAGTGCTAGCGAATCTGGATAAAGCAGATCGTCGGAATCGATCGGAACGATATAGTGACCAACGGCACGTTCGAATACGAAGCGATTCCCGCCAATTATGTGTAAGTTGCGATCAGCACGAAAGAAACGGAACCGCGGGTCACGATCGGCGATCGTTTGAACGGCGGATCGTGACGTGGGATCAGTTGAGCCATTATCGAGGATCAACCATTCAAAATCGCCGAATAATTGCGCTTCCACCGAATCGGCTAGGTCGAAAAGGAAGTCCGGTGCGGTGTTGTACACCGTGGTAATGATGGAGAAGGTCGGGTAAGTATCGTGGAAGACCGGCCTCTCTATATTCTTCCGGCGTGCCGACAAACGTTCAGCCAAACGTCGCTCAAAACTATCGCGCCATACCTGATTCTTTGGCGGAGCCCACAAATCTTGGTTCCGCGAGAACTCAGGTGCCGCATCAACCGACAGTCCTTTACTTTTCCCATTGCGTATGTAGTGAACAAGCGGATTAACGCCTGGCATTGCCGCTGCCGCGTGTTTGGTGATGTAGCGCCTGATACCGAAGTCAGGATGTGGATCACGCCCTTCCGCCGCACCACATTGGACGAAATGGACCAATGGATCGTAGCCGTGCAGCGGGACATCCGGAAAGCGAGCGCAATAGAATTCGCGATCAAAAGCGTCCGCTCGTTTTATTGTATGGTAGTCAGCCAGCTTGTTGGCTGAGAAATATGGGCTTGGCGCACGGCCGCTCTCTATACCGTAGGTCAGAAAATGAACGAACGGGTTGATCTGCATCGCCTTTACGTCGGGATTTTCACCGACGTACCAGTCCGTCCAGAACAGCGGGCTGGGGTTTCGCCCTTCCGCCACTCCATGGTCCAGATAATGCCTATAACCGTTTATGTTCGCAGCGGCGACGTCAGGATTATGATCTAAATACCATTGCGTATCGAACCAGCCGTTGGGGTCCCGCCCTTCGTCCGCCCCATGTTCAAGATAATGTTGCAACGCCCCCATGCCAGCCTCAGCCACATCGGGATATTGTTCCAGATACCAGGCAACATTGAACAATGGCCCAGGCTCACGTCCCTCGGCGATACCATGTGCAACATAGTGGATTAGCGGATTGATCCCTGCAGCAGCGACGTCCGGGTTATGCTGCAAATACCATCTGGTACTGAAAAATCGGTTGGGATCGAGCGCCAGCGCCGCCCCGTAGTTTATATAATGATCGTATGCTCTCATTCCGCGAGGAATCATGCCTTTGTACATGGTAACGTACCAACCGGCATCGAACAATGAAGAGCCAACCGGGGGGTTAGCCGGCTTTATCAAACGCTTTACTAGGCTAGCAGTCCGTTTACGCGTGATACGAAGTGGCATTCACCATTTCCCCGACAAAAATACCTGGCAGAAGACTATGCGCGACCGCTCGGCTTTTCATACTGTGCAGCGGTTCGAAACCACCATCGAGCAGTATCAGCCAAGCCTTCGCGTAGGCAAAAGACAGGCCGAAACCCTAAATCGCTGTGCAGTCTATCGACTGTCCCGTAAAGCAATGGCGGCTCGTGGGGATCCGTCGGCCGAGCGCCAAACCGGACACTTTCTGGCCGTCCCATCGCCTCAGAAAGAGTGCGAACCACATCGCCTACGGGGACGCCGGATCCCGAACAGACGTTAAATATGCCCTGATAATCGCTGCGTAACGCTGAGATGAAAGCACCCGCGGCATCTGCAACGTGCAAGAAATCGCGCCGCTGTGTTCCGCTGCTGACCTCCGGTTTGCCTCCGTCGCGCAGTGCGACTGCAACGTCGGATACCAATCGACCCGCCGCCTCGCCCGGACCGTACAGCCAAAAAATTCGCCCCCAGGCTACAGAATGCCCATGGTGATCGGCATCGCGCAGCACCATGCGACGCAGCGCATCCTTGGTAACTCCGTACAAGGTAGCGGGATTGGTCGGCGAAGTACGTTCATCAAGTCGGCCATCGCCCGTCCAATCGTATTCAGCACAACTCCCAGCGAGCACGGCCCGTTTACCACCTGAATCGTGAAAGGCGCGGACGAGTGCTAGGCTGGCGGCGCACCAATCCAAATTGTCCGGGGCGTTCCAGAATTTACCCGGAACCGCGTTCCAAGCCAAATGCAGCAAATGTGTTGGCTGCACCTGGTCGATCAGCGCGGCCGCGGCTCCCGGTATGATGAGGTTCGCTGCCACATGTTCCGCTCCGATGAGCTTCATCGCGGTACGACTGCTCCCGACGACCGTAGCACCTTCGCTTGTAAGTTGCGCAATCACGTGGCGTCCAACGAAACCACTGCAACCGGTAACTAGAATCTTCATGCCGACCAGTCAGGATATGAGGCATCGCGGCTAGACAGAATGGGATTTGGCAAAGGCCAATCAATCGCGAAAGTCGGATCGTCCCAACGCACACCCCGACCGAAGCCAGAGCGGAATGAGGGGGTGATCTGATAAAGCATGTCGGTATCGTCAACGAGAGTTTGAAAACCGTGTGCAAGACCAGGGGCAATATACAGCCCCGTGCCGCTATCAGCCGTCAACCTTTCAGCTAGCCATTGTCCTCGCGTTGGCGAGTCGAGGCGAAGATCGATTACTACATCGACCAGCGCACCACGGACGCAGCGCACAAACTTTGCCTCGGCGTGCGGTGCTTCCTGATAATGCATTCCTCGCAGGGTACCCGCGCGTGTATTTCTAGAGAGGCTTGATTGCTCGAATACCGCAGGCAACCCCTGCGCGGCGAATTCTGCTGTACAAAACGTGCGCGCAAAAAAGCCTCGGTCGTCCGGCATGAGGGATAAATCGACACGCCAAACGCCTTCTATCGAGAGGGGCGTAAAGATCATCGGTGGACATGGACCGTGGGAATGGGAGTAACGAACGCACAGCCCCAATCACGCACATGGGCCATCTGCTCCATGATTTCATCTCGCAGGTTCCACGGCAGGATGAGGAGATAATCAGGCTTCTCTCTGTCTATCCGGTCCGGTGTGTAGATGGGGATACGCGTCCCAGGAAGAAACTTCCCGGCCTTATGCGGGCTGCGATCCACAGTGAAGGCGATAAGATCGGTCTTTACACCACAATAATTGAGCAGTGTATTGCCCTTGGCTGGCGCGCCGTAACCCGCCACGGTCTTTCCTTTCCGTTTAGCTGCGAGGAGAAATTCGAGCAGAGCAAGCTTGGTCTCGATCACCGCGTCAGAAAAACGGCGATATGTAGCGAGATTCGATAGGCCGGCAGCATGCTCCGCTTCGAGCATGGCCTTTACAGCGGGCGTGTCGCCCCGCCTCATATCGTCTTCATGAGCGATATACACGCGCAACGAGCCGCCATGCGTCTGAAGCTCTTCAACATCGTACACCCGCATGCCGTGCTCGGCGAACATCCGGCGTACGACAGTGAAAGATAAATAGCTAAAATGTTCGTGGTAGATCGTATCGAACTGGCGCTGCTCGATGAGCCGTAAAAGATGCGGAAATTCAATATTAGCGACGCCGCCCTTTTTCAGCAGGACGGGATAGCCTGAAATAAAATCATTGATGTCGGGAACGTGCGCCAACACATTATTGGCAGCCATCACGTCGGCTTGGATGCCGCGGTCTCGCAGGCGCTCAGCCGTTGCCCGACCGAAGAACGCGACTTCGCTCTCAACACCGCGCTCCTCCAGCGCCACGCGCGCGGTATTGGCTGTCGGCTCGATCCCCAGCACCGGCACGCCGGACTGCTTAAAATATTGCAACAGGTAACCATCATTCGAGGCGATCTCGACGACTAGGCTTTCCCCTCCCAGCTTCTCATCCGCAATTGTCTTCAGCGCATACCGTTTGGCATGGGCCAACCAAGATTGGGAATAGGACGAAAAATAGGCATACTCGTCCGAAAACATATTCTCGGCTTTCTCAAAATCAATCAACTGCACAAGCCAGCAATTTCCGCATACATAGGCGTGCAATGGATAGAACGGCTCCATCGCGGCGGAATGCTCCGGAGCGATATAATCGTTAGAAATTGGAGACATCCCGAGGTCCGCGAAGGACACTTCCAGCGGTGCACTACAGAAACGGCAAGTCGGGTTCATTTAGCAGCTCCGGAAAGGGCTTCGTAAGCCCTGATATGATTCATTGTAACAGTGCGTGCTGATTGCCCAGCGGCAACCGACTTGTACCAATCCACTGTCCAGGCAAGCCCTTCCCCGATCGGCAACCGTGGCCGCCAACCAAGACCGAGACGCGCTTTGCTGGCGTCAACGCGCAACAGCATCGCTTCATGAGGACGGACAGTTTCATCGCGACCCCAGCCCACCCCTGAACCCCATGCTTCGGCCAACGCATCGACAATCCGGCCGACCGGCCAAGCATCATCGTCAGGGGGACCAAAATTCCAGCCCTGCGCAGCATCGGCACCGCGCTCAATCAACGCCTGAGCCAACATGAGGTAGCCGGTGATCGGCTCCAAGACATGCTGCCATGGCCGGGTCGAGAGAGGGTTACGGATTAATACATCAGCCTGTCTGCTGAAAGAGCGTACGCAATCAGGAACAAGCCGGTCAGGCGACCAGTCGCCCCCACCAATGACGTTGCCCGCGCGAGCCGAAGCCAGCAGCGGGCCCTCCGGCCGGTTAAAGAAGGAACGACGATAAGATGCAGTGACTAGCTCCGCACACCCCTTGCTGGCACTATACGGATCGGAGCCGCCCATTGGTTCTGTTTCGCGATAAGCCCAAACCTGCTCGGTATTCTCGTAGCATTTATCGCTAGTCACATTGACGATCGCCTTCAGCCCGGGACTGCGACGTGCCACCTCGAGCACGTTGATCAGACCCATGACGTTCGTATCGAACGTCGTGACCGGATCTTCGTAGGACGCGTGGACCAATGCTTGGGCAGCCATGTGCAAAACCACGTCCGGACGCGCCGTGACGAAAGCAGCCTCGACGGCGGCCGCATCGCGGATATCGGCAAAGCCACATCGGTTGCCCGGGCGCCCGATCGCGTGCCACAAAGCCTCACCGCCAGAGGCCCCCGCAGGCGACAACGCGAGACCGTAAACCTCAGCCCCGAGCAATTCGAGCCACATTGCGGCCCATCCACCCTTAAAGCCAGTGTGTCCAGTCAATAGCACACGCTTGCCGCGCCAGAAGGTAGACGATGGAAACAGTGCCTGCATCACCACATTTTCCACGGAGCGTTGCCGCTCTGCCACAGTTCCTCGAGATAGTTCTTGTCGCGCAACGTATCCATCGGCTGCCAGAAACCCTCGTGTTGATATGCCGACAATTGCCCATCGCGCGCCAAACCTTCCAAAGGTTCGCGTTCCCAAGTCGTGGCATCACCCTCAATGCGCTCGATGACGCGGGGGGAAAGGACAAAGAAGCCGCCATTAATCCAACTGCCGTCACCCTGCGGCTTTTCGATAAAGCCGCTCACCTGCCCATCGTTAATGTCCAAAGCACCAAACCGTCCCGGAGGACGGACGGCGGTCACAGTCGCATCGCGGCCACCCGCAACATGACACGCGATTAGCTTAGGGATATCGATATTTGCCACGCCATCGCCATAAGTCATGCAAAATGTGTCATTACCGATATGGTCCGCAACGCGTTTAATTCTGCCGCCCGTCATTGTGTCAGCACCAGTATCAACTAGCGTGATCCGCCATTTCTCAGCGCGCGAATGATGGATATCCAAGCCATTCTGGCTGAGATCAATCGTCACATCCGCCATGTGGAGAAAGTAATTAGCAAAATACTCCTTTACAAAATAACCTTTATATCCAAGACATATCACAAAATCATTTAACCCAGCTGAAGAATAAATTTTCATAATATGCCAGAGCATCGGCAGCCCACCAATCTCCACCATCGGCTTAGGTCGCAAAGAAGTTTCTTCTGATAGCCTAGTACCTAGTCCGCCAGCCAGCAAAACTACTTTCATATTAAGAAAAACCCCAGCTTTCATTTGCCCGTCAGTCTCAACCGCTTGGACACGGTACTTCTTAATCGCAGCCACAGCCGATGCAACCGCTTTTGGCTCAAAAAAAGACGAAGATGCCTCCAGTTGAAATGAAAGCGACAAAGCCTTACGCGTTTGGGCAGCTGACCGCCTTAGATGACTGGCACTTCAGGAAGGGGCGGCAGGCCCGCTGAGGCCACTATAAATTGACTTAGCGCGGCGCCGCTCCCTTAGAGATACCATGCATTTTCCTCAGGGTGAGCAGCCAGGTCGAGCCTAGCCTGCGAAAAACGTGGATGTGAAGCGGGGTCATAATCGAGCCAGCGCCCCCAGCGCGATAGAAAAAGCGCGACCTCTTCCCCTGGCGGAATTGCTTCGCCGCGTGAGGCCTTCTCGGCATGAGTGAACTGCGCATCCGGATTGTAGACGATCCGGTAACCCATGTTACGGATACGCAAGCAAAGATCAACGTCGTTGAACTCCAGACTGAAGCGTTCGTCGAAACCATGCACTTGGTTTAAAATCGACAGTCGGGTTGCAAAGACAGCGCCGGTGACCATCGACCATTCCCGCTGCGCCACGGCCCAATCATTATATGTCCTCGCCTCGGTTGGCCAGCCAAGCCAAGCATGGACGACCGTGCGAAATGATGGAAACATCCCGACATGCTGTATGCTGCCGTCGTTGTAATATAGACGAGCACCGACTCCCCCGACGCTCTCATCGACCGCGAAGCTCAAAAGAGCAGATAGCCAGTCAGGTGTCGTTGGGACGGCATCATCATTCAGGAATATGATCTGCTCATCTTTCGCTTCACGCCATAATCGATTCATCTTGCTCGAGTAATTGAACGCTTCACTGGATGTGCGCGGCGTCTCAATCCGTTTCAGCTTGAACGGCCATGGTCTCTTAATCCAATCAGGTTCCCCGACAATGTCATCGCCCACGATCACGGTGACGCGATCCATTGGCCATGCCGCCTGCGCAATGTTCGTCAAAAGAGCCTCGATGTAGGTTTCCGTCGATTTTGGCCGATGAGTTCGCCGTGTGGGTATCACGATCGTAACTGAAGGATGATCTTGGCTTGCGAACCTCCGCCGTTGCAGTATTAATCCGTGCGCATCTCCTTCAACCAGAGCAATTTCGCTAAAGCCTCTACGAGCCGTAAGGGCGGCACGGCGGGCCGTGGTTTCAGCAACCGGCCGCTTCCCTTTATAACCAATTAGAACTTCCGTGATCCGTGAGATGACACCCCCTGCATCAGCCACGCGCAATATCAAATCGTAGAGCACAGCCGTGCCGTGTGCTCGATCTAGCCCCCCGACATCTTTCAGCATCTTCCGGCGAACGGCGACCGGTGCACCGATATAATCCTGTGCGACGAGGAGCGTATGGTTGAAATCGGGCTTGAGGTTGAGCCGAGTGAGCATGTCTTCCCCTGCCGCAACGTCGTCAGCGTAAAAGAGCGACACATCTGGCCGGTTCATGGAGGAACAGCGGAGAACATGGCTCATCTCTGGCGAAACATGAGCGTTGCGCGGCGCGAACAGAAGCCAATCGTTCAAGTCGCCATCAGGAATAGGCGCGCCGTCCCATGATAGATCATCTTCCAAGGGAATCGGAAGCAGACCTTGGGTCGGAGGAAAATCGCTGAATCGCTTTGCGCCGGCAAAATTAGGGTAGATCTGAGGTGGGAGCGGAAGGTGCATCATCTTTTTCCGCCGTGGCGCGGCGGCCGAAAGGCGCGAATTCTCGATCGCGCTTGCGAAGCTCACTTGGATCGCCTGTGCCACGGCTTCATAAGACAGGAGTCTCTCTATTTTGGCCTTTGCCGCCTCACCAATAGCGTGGTCGCCCGCTTTGATAGCCTTCGCTGCCTGCACCAACTTCTCAGCGAAAGCGTCTTCATCGACCTTTGCCCAACGATGACCCGCAAGATAATGGCCATAATTCTGATCTAGCGTCCACATTGTCGATGGGACGGGATAGCCGCATGTAGCGTCGATGAAGTCCTTTGTTCCTGCATAGTCGGTCGCTACAACCGGTTTGCCGACCGCCATGGCTTCAGCCACCGTGAGCCCAAACCCTTCGGAACTGTGGGGCGATGCGTAGATGTCTGCCGCCGCCATGAGGCTCGTGACCTCATCGGAATGGAGCGATACTTCAAGGATGTGAACGCCCTGCGTCGCCTCTGCGAGCCTGGTCAGGGCCTCGCCAGCTTCAGGGCGATCATGAAGATGCTTTGTCTTAAGGACCAGCGTCCATCCCTGCGCCGCCAGGCCCGACGCCGCAAAGGCGCGGATCAGGGCATCGGGGTTCTTGCGGATAAGATAGCTGGCTCCATCGAAGATGTAGAGGATCACCTTGAGGTCCGGGTCAATCCCGAACCGGCGCAGCGTCGCTTCCCGGTCAGAAGCGATGCGCACAGGCACGCGCACGGGATGTGGAACCACATCGACCGGCACAGCGGCTTCGGCGGCAAAAACTTCCGCGCAATAGGTACTGGGTGCCCAAATCCGGTCAACGGAATTCAACTCCTGCTGCCACCCTGCCGGCAGTTTGTCGGTTTCCCAGACCCAATATCCGATGCGCTGCTTTGCCGATCGTATGATCGCACGCTGTTCGTTGGTTAAAACATTCCAAGAATCGGGATTCAGATGGACAATGGCTATGTCGGGGCGACCGTTGAAATCTAGTGTCTCGATAGAAGGACAGATAAGCCGATGGATGTGGAAGGGCTTTGCAACGGGATAAGCGTTCACGCGTGCACTTGTATGACGTATCGCGCTCAACATTTCACGTGCAGCGGCGCCGAGGCCGTTATCGTAGTTCCAAGGGCCGAAATAGGCGATGCGTAACGGATGATCATCACTGATGGAATCGAACTGCCGACCATCAACCAGAAGATCGCTGCGAGGCCCTGGCGGCAACGAGGAAAGGTCGGCAGCTCTGAGCACAGCGCGAACAAGCTCTACATCGAACCCTGCACTTTCGAGCACGAGCGGCCATTGTTCGCGTACCTCCTTCAGCATTGCATGCTGGTCGGTGACTTCCGCAAACTTATCCCGCAGCATAAGAATTTTGATGAATGGAAAGCCCTGCTCGATCAGTTCGCGCCAACTGAAAAACGTCGGATTAGCGGAGAAGGAGCCGGCATAAAGCGCGTGAACGGTAAGGCCGGCAGCTTGCATGGTCGAAGCGAAAGGCACTTCATACGTGCGGATGACTTCATCCTTGTCATCGATGCTGCGAAGGTCACGAATGAAATGCTGGAAACCCCAGGAACTGAGCGCCTTTGGCTTCAGCCCTAGAAAATAACTCTGGACGTGCCAGCCATATTCGTGGCTGGCGGTCAGGGCGGCAATGTCGGCGGGACATTCGCGGACTTGGGCCATCATTGCTCCGAAGACCTCAACATCAGCCGTGGGAATGACGCTGTCATTCGTCATCACGAGCAGCCCCGCACCGAATAGGGAGGGACAGAGCTGCAGGGCATGTGCCCATGCGCCAAAGTCATATCCTGCGTTATCCCGCACGATGACGCCTGCGGCGGCGGCTATTTCCTTTTCCAGCAATTCCAGCGGACGGTCGACGATAACGACGAGAAGAACGGAAAGGCCCGTTCGAGAAAGCTGTTCAATATAAGGCAGTATATGAGGCTTTAGGCGTCCTGCGGGCGCATGGGCGACAAGCAGCGCAGCGTCATCGCCCGGTGCGAGGATCAGTTCCTTGACGATGGTATGGCGCGCGCCGCCTGAGTGGTGCATTGCATCATGGGAGGCGCTGCCCTGGCACTGACGCCCTTCGGCTCTTCCATGCAGAATATAATGCAGGAGCGGGTTCAATCCCGAGACTCCTACATCTGGATATTTTGTGACATAATATCGTGTATCGAAATTCGGCCCTGGGTCGCGGCCTTCCTTATGACCATGATTTAAATAATGCTGTAAGGCGTTCTGGCTATCGGCACTGATATCTGGATTATTTTTCTCATACCATTCGGCATCGAACAAACCATCCTGGCGATTTTCATCAGTAGCAATGATAGATTTAAGTCTCTCAAATTGCCGACGTCTCTTTTCAATTTTTCTTTTTTTTGTACGAAATATAGCCCTTTTTAAATCGCTGCCCAGACTCATAACCCAGTTCCTGTATTGTATTTCATATTTATATTTGAAGTATTATCTGAACAATTTTCTCAGCTGTTTAGTAAACAAGCGTTTTTTATCGATGTCAGCAGAGGGCTTCTCCTGAACCTCCTCCCCCAGATATCGGTTCGGGCGGCGTTCGCCATCGCTGATCGACACCAAATTCCGCAAGTCAAGCCGCCCCACCGCCTCATCGGAAAAGGCCGGCGTATAATAAATGCAATCGTCGAAATAATAGTGCGTGACCTGGGACCAGCGGGTGAGGCTAGGATTATTTTGCCGGCTGCCGCCGTGCAGTAGGTTCGCGCACCAGATCAGCGCCTGGCCCTTGCCTGCGAAGAAAGTCTCCTCCTGAGCGCCATGCGCATCGCACAGCGCGCGCCATGCTGGGCCATAGGGATCCTGCGCCGAGCGCAGTTCGCTGCCATAGCCGCGGCGTCCGATCAGGCCGTTGGTCACGATCGGCCAGCGATGCGACCCGGGATAATAAAAGAGCGGCCCTGAATCGGGTCCGATATCCTCCATCGCCAGCCATACCCCGCACATGAAGCGCTCGGGCATACTGGAGAAATGCACGGAGTCCGAGTGGGCTTCCTGCTGCGTTCCGACCGGGAAATTCAGCGTCTGGAAGGGGAAGGCCCGACGGCCATAGAGCTTGCTGAGCAGGTCCAGGACGTTCTCGTTCGTAGCAACGGCACGCACATCCTCATCGAACATCCACGCATCCTGGATGCGACGTTCACCTGTCGTCTTGTCGCCATGCGGGTCGGTAAAATCAATGCCGTAGCGTGGCGACAGGTTGCTCTTGATGCGCTCAATCCGGGCATCCAGCTCGGCATCTGGAAACTCGAATACGGCATAGCCCTTTTCGTAGAGGCTGGTGGCAATCCGATCTTCCTCGGCAGTCAGTCCTCGAGATGCCTTGATCGAAGGAAACAAGGGAGATTCGATCAGCGGCATACCAGGAAAAAGATTGGACACTGCCCATCAAGCCTTTCTGTCGGATGATTCTGAGGTGAGGCTATCGCCTTTTGCCCTGCCAAGGCGATATTTGATATGGTTGGCGATCATTCGAACCATGCGCAACTGCCCGCTGCGGCCATGCCTGACATCGTTCAGGATGCTTGAAAAATCATGGCTTACCGTGGCGCGGTCATCAAGCTCACGAAACACGCGCCAGAACGCCTCCACCCCGATGGCGCGGGGCATGTTCCATACACCATGATAGCCAAAGCTGGTTTGCAGGTCGCCGCCTCGCTCGGTCGCAAACAGGTCCGCCAGCTCGGGCGGCGCAAAGCGCATCCCCCTCCCCTCCAGCCAGCTACGATTGGTTCGGCCAATGGCGATATCTTCGGGATGCACGGCTTTGAATTGCGGGTCGCGACAGGCCTCCATCAGCCGCCGGCTGCGCAGGGAGAATCCACCATTGCCGACATCATGGCCATCGTCGAACTGCGGCCAGGTCGCCCCGATATAGTCATAATCGAGAAATTCGGGCCGCCACCGCGCCGCGTCGAGCACATGGCCATCCCATTGCGCAACCAGGCAATGAGATGTGACGACATGATCCACCATCTGCGACAGGAGAAATTCCGAATAGGCCGCAGATGAGCCGAGCCGGGTGATCGGCACGACCGAAATGGCGGAATTCTCAGGCTTGATGGGCGCATCGGTGAAAAGCTTGCAGGCAGCAAAATCGATTTGAGCCAAGCTTGCCTCCAGCGCCCACACTGTCGCCGTCACATTCACGGATGTTGCTGCGCACAGGGTCACCTGCGGCAGGGCAAGGCGGGCGGAGCGAGCGGTCTTACACTGAGCCATCATACGCGTGTTAAAGCTTTATTACAAATTGTTCGCTGGCGCGGCTCAGCTCAGGATGATGAAATGGATCAATCGTCTTCTGCGTGCCCCACCGCAGCTGGAGCGCCGCCAATTCCGTGGCTAAGCGCGCGGCTCCCACAGGATCGCGATCTAAGCCGCGCGAGACTGACTCATGGTGGATCAGCGTGGCGCGCGGCTCGTAAAGCGATTGCCAACCCTGTCGGTTCAATCGCATGCAAAGGTCCACATCATTGAAAGCGACCGAGAAATGCCGCTCGTCCAAGCCCCCCACGGCGAGGAAGCGATCCCGTTTTACCACCAGGCATGCTGCGGTAACGGCCGAAGTAAATTGCGGCAGCGCATGCCGCCGGAAATAGCCCTCTTCCTTCGGGTGGAGGAAGCGATGGGCATGTCCCGCCGCTCCGCCCATGCCAATCACCACCCCCGCATGCTGAATACGGCCATCCGGATAGAGAAGCTGCGCGCCCACCGCGCCGACATCGTCGCGCATGGCCTGAGCCGCCATCGTGGCAAGCCAGCCCGGCTCTATCACCTCGATGTCGTTGTTCAGCAGACATAACAGCTGCCCTCGCGCCGCTGCAACGGCGCGATTATTGATCGCAGAATAGTTGAACGCGCCTGCATGCCGCAAAACGCGATGGCGTCCGGGATCAAGCTGAGACAAAAATTCCAGCGTGGCGGGATCGTCGCTGTCATTATCGACAACGATCACCTCAATGTCGGGGTAATCCGTCGCTGCGACGCCCCGGAGGCATGTTTTCAGCAAGTCCAAGCGATTGCGCGTCGGAACGATAACGGTGACAGGTGATAAATTGCCCGCCTGAACGGAAGCAAGGGCAGCCGCCTCCGGCCTGGGACGCTTCCGGCGATGATGCAGCACTTTGCGGACATGTAGCGGCGCGCTTTTTCGTACCGCACGCAGGACAAGTTCACGACCCCAGTCCTTCGTCGATGCCAGAGCTGCTATGTCCTGGCTCGCGCTCCGCAGGATGCAGGCGCCTGACAGATAGTCGAAATGGCGAAATAACTCGCTGTTCCAATCCGGCTTGAAGTGAGGCGAAACACGCCGACGCGCCTTGTCCAGCAGATCGTCATCGGCATAAATGAGTTGGGCTTCTGTCCCAGAGATCGCCTTGCGGTAGGTTGCCGCCGTTCCCGGCGCGACACTGTCTCCTGCCGCAATCGGCATCAGCCATGGATCCTGACTCCAATCGATCTGCCGGGCTATTTCGTCCGCTGCGGACGGATGATCTCCATCGACCAGCAGCGCTGCTATGCCTTCTGCCTCCAAGCTACTCAGCGTTTCTTGTAGCTCCCCCTGCCCTGCGCTGCCATCGATCAAGGCTATAATGGGCGGTGCGGCTCCGATGCCCCCCCTGGTGAGCGGCGTGCCATGTTCCTGCAACAGCCACAAGTCATAAGCCCTTCTCGAATGTCCTAGCAAACGGGCAAACTGGCTGCGGGAGCGCAGCCTCTTACGGCGAAGGCGCCACCATAGGGCTCCGAGATAGACGCGAGGGGATGAAAAAAAGGCGTCGGAATGGGCAGAAAGGGTCAGCCACAATCCTGCACGCCTCAAGGAATGGGGGTCTGTCTTAGCCGATTTCATGACCCTTCGCGCTTAGCGGATTGGGGGCAATCGACAAAGGAAAAGCGGCACGCCCATAATCACTTCAATGGTACCAACTTGATGAACGCGCAGCGTTCCGGTGATGTTTTCCTATAAGCGGATGCTCGGAAATTCGACGTGAAGGATGTGCCCATATTGACCAAGCGGATGGCCACTGGCGGCCTGCCTGCCCCAGCGGCTCAGTTACGCGCCACCCATCGAGGGGGAAAGACGTCAACACATAGCTTGATCGAGGGCAAAAGCTCGCGCGAAACTTGCGTGTGAACCGCTAAAAGTCAAGGTAAGTTCGCCGTATGTTGTTTAGTCATGAGATTCAAAAAGGGGGATTATCAGTATTCTACCTTGCACGTCCTGTGTTGACATCGCCACGACGCTCAGACCAAAATGTCCACACGTCGAGGCGTCAGAAGCTGGCGGCGCGCCCAACTCGGGAGTGCGCGATTGTCGATATGTCGGACGGCCGCGCCGCGCTGCTGATCCGTCTGATGCTTCAGAATGGTGGACGGCTTTCCAACAGCAAACGCGATCGTTACGACGAATTGACCGAGGCCGAGATCGCAACGATGGAGCAGGCGGTACAGCGAGCCCTGGCCACGCCGCCTGACGTGTGAGATCGAGTATAGACCAGCGAGAATAGTTAGAAATCACGCAACCAATCGAGATTCGGTTACAGGGAAGCTGTAAACTTTAAAGCTGCGGCTCCAAGCTGGAGGGGGGGCCGGTCCCGCGCCGGTCAGGCAGGGGATCGATCCACCCGCAACTTCCATGACGTCATTTGGTCGGAATCGGGCGGTCTGGGCCGCCAAGCGATCAAACCCATATTCATGCAATCCGATTGATTATCCCCGGCAACAATGCGACTCTCCACTAAGGAGGCAATTTCCATGACCCCATTGGGCATATTCTGGGCAAGCGCCCCCGCTGACTTTGCCAAAAGCATTAAAAATGGGCCAGAAATCGCGATCAGTCCTTGTGTTGACATCGCAGGGGTCGCAAGTTCAATCCTTTCCGTGACCCCAATAACGCCCCCTCAAGTAATCGGCTCGCGAGGTTTATTGGATCGGCGATGTGTATACAGCAGTTCAGCGGCTAAGTGGGTCCAAAGCGTCGGCCAGGGAATCCACTGCGATCGCCAGCCTTTCGTCGAGTAGCGTGAGCAGTTGGGTCCAGCCCAGCATGTCGTCTAATTCGCCAGGACCGTCGGATATGCCGCGCAGCCCCATCAGTGGGACTGCAAAGCGCTGGCAGGCGCGCGCTATGGCGAAGGTTTCCATATCGACCATATCGGCGTCGATCAGCGCATACTCATCGCCGCCGACGATGTTGGCGCCGGTCGAAAGACGCGCCGTGGGCAATGCGAGCGGGGTGTGGAGCGGCAGATCTACAGGGTGATCCAGGAACGGCGTCACGCCCTTCGTGAAGCCGAGGCGAGAGGCGTCCATGTCGCGCCAGGAGACGCTGGCGACTTGATAGACCTCACCCAGTTGGCAAGTGCGCGATCCTGCGGATCCGAGCGACACGGCCAAATCTGGCAGGGCGTCATGCTGGTGAAGGTGCTGAAGCGCCAGACTGGCCGACATTGCGGCTTCCACCGGGCCGACGCCGGTCATCAGCGGGGTGAAGCGGGATTGAAGATGCGGACCATATTCGTCCTCGATCGCCATGACGAACAGGACGCGCTTTCCGGCGATTGTCTCGCAGCGGGCTTGGGGCGGTGGGAAACGCATCAATGCAATGGTCAATTACCGGCGAATTCGAGAAGAGCCGCGGTAGCGATGCCATCGGCTTCCAATGCCGACCGGCCGCCGAGGTCGGGGAGGTCGATGGCGAAGAGGGCCAGGAGGACGGTGGCGGCCTGCTCCCGGAGCAATTGCGCGGCGGCGAGGGCTGTACCGCCGGTGGCGATGAGGTCATCGACCAAGAGGACGCGGGCGCCCTGCTTTACTTGTCCTTCATGCATTTCAAGGCGGTCGGTCCCATATTCAAGGACATAGTCGATGCCGACCTTCTTCCCCGGCAGCTTCCCCGCCTTGCGGATGGGCACGAAGCCCAAGCCGAGCGCCTGCGCAAGAGCAGCGCCCAGAATGAAGCCTCGCGCTTCGATTCCGGCGACGAGGTCAGCGTCGAGCGGGCGCGCAATGTCGGCCAAGCGGCGGATCAGCTCGGAAAAACCCGCCGGGTCGGCAAGCAGGGTGGTGATGTCGCGGAACTCGATGCCCGGCTTGGGGAAGTCGGGAATGGTCCGTACCAACGCGGCAAGATCATCGATGCTCATCGAAACCCCTTACAAGAAAAAGGGCGCGGTTCCGTCATGAAACCGCGCCCCTTCTATCTTCATCGGCTTGTCCGAAGCGGCGATCAGGCCGCCTTCTTCTTGTCCGCCCAGATATTCTGGTAGGACATATAGGCCAGAGCGGTCGCGATCAGCAGGAAAACGATCGTCGCCAGACCCGCGCGGCGGCGGTTTTCAAGCTTCGGCTCGGCCGTCCAAGTCAGGAAAGCCGCAACGTCCTTCGCCATCTGATCCACGGTCGCCTTGGTGCCGTCGCCATAGGTCACCTGGCCATCAGCCGTCAGCGGCGGCGCCATCGCCAGGTTTAGGTTAGCGAAATAGGGGTTGTAGTGCAGCCCCTCCGGCGTCTTGGCGTCGGGGAAGTGCTTCAGCAATTCCTCGGGCTGCTTCTGATAACCGGTAATCAGTGAATAGACATAAGCGGAGCCATCGTGACGCGCCTTGGTCATCAGCGAAAGGTCCGGCGGGATCGCATTGTTGTTCGCCGCAGCCGCCGCGACATTATTCGCGAAGGGCTTAGGGAAATAATCCGCCGGAACCGGTTCACGGCTCGAAGCCTCGCCGGTCTTGGGATCAACGTCGGGGGTCTTGATCGCCCACTGCTTGGCGATCGCCTTGATCTCCGCCTCATTGTATCCAAGGGCCTTGAGGTCGCGGAAAGCAACGAACTTCAGGCTGTGGCAGGCCGAGCAGACTTCCTTGAAAACCTGGAAGCCGCGCTGCAGCTGCGCCTGGTCGAACTTGCCGAAGGGACCGTTGAAAGAGAAATCCACATCCTTAGGATGCTTGTGGAATTCATGCTCCACCGTCTTGGCAGGCGGTTCGGAGACATAGGCCACAGCGCCCACAAGGAAGGAGATCAGCAGCCAGCCAGCAAAGAAGAGGCCGACGAGAAATGCGCCGATGCGAACCATGTTGATCTTGTCCCCTTTTAGCCGGCGTTCGACGGCTGCGGATCCGCGCCCATGCCGGGAAGCGCATCCTGTTCGCCCTTGATGTTATAGCGGTTGAGCACCGATTCCGTGATCGAGCCCGGCAGCGGCAGCGGCCGTTCAAAGCGCGAGATCAGCGGCAGGATGATCAGGAAGTGGGCGAAATAATAGGCGCCCGCAATCTGAGAGATCATCACATAGGGCTCCTCCGCCGGCGCACCGCCGCAATAGCCCAGGACCAGCACATCGACGATCAGGATCCAGAAGAACTTCTTGAAGGTCGGGCGATAATTGCCCGAACGCACCGGCGAGGTATCCAGCCAGGGCAGGAAGAAGAGCATCAGGATGGCGCTGAACATCGCCAGCACGCCGAGCAGCTTCGCCGGGACGAAGAAGAAGTCCACGGTGAACGCACGCAGGATCGCGTAGAAGGGCCAGAAATACCATTCAGGCACGATGTGGGCAGGCGTCGAAAGCGGGTTCGCCTCGATATAGTTGTCCGGGTGGCCGAGATAGTTCGGCGCAAAGAACAGCAGGATCGAGAAGAGGATCAGGAACACGCCCGCCCCGAAGCCGTCCTTCGCCGTGTAGTAAGGATGGAACGGAACAGTGTCCTGCGGCCCCTTCACTTCCACGCCGGTCGGGTTCGACGAGCCCGGAATGTGGAGCGCCCAGATGTGCAGGATGACGACGGCCGCGATCACGAAGGGCAGCAGGAAGTGCAGCGAGAAGAAGCGGTTGAGCGACGCATTGCCAGGAGCAAAGCCGCCGAGCAGCCAGGTCTGGATCGGCTCACCCACCACCGGAATCGCGCCGAACAGGCCGGTGATCACCTTCGCGCCCCAATAGGACATCTGCCCCCAGGGAAGCACATAGCCCATGAAGGCGGTGGCCATCATGAGGAGGAAGATAACGAGGCCGAGCAGCCAGACCATTTCGCGCGGCGCCTTGTAGGAACCGTAGAAAAGGCCGCGGAAGATGTGGAGATAGACGACGATGAAGAAGAAGCTGGCGCCGTTGGCGTGCGCGTAACGCATCAGCCAGCCCGCGTTCACGTCACGCATCGTCTGTTCGACGGTGCCAAACGCGACCAGCGTGTTGGCGCCATAGTGCATCGCCATGATCACGCCGGTGACGATCTGGATCACCAGCGCGAGGCCGGCCAGAACACCGAAGTTCCAGAAATAGTTGAGGTTGCGCGGGACCGGATAGCCGGCGCCGATGGCGTTATAGACGAGGCGCGGAAGCGGCAGCTTCTCGTCGAGCCACTGCATCGCGGGATGCTTGGGAGTATAATGCTCAGCCCAGGGAAAGCTCATGGTTTCTTACCTCAGCCTACGAGAATGGCAGTGTCGGAAGTGAAGCTGAACTTCGGCACTTCCAGGTTCTTAGGCGCGGGGCCTTTGCGGATGCGAGCAGCCGTGTCGTACGACGAACCGTGGCAGGGGCAGAAATAGCCGCCAAACTCGCCACGATTTTCACCCTCGCCTGCGCCCAGCGGGACGCAGCCCAGATGGGTGCACACGCCCATGGTGATCAGCCACTGCTTCTTGCCGTCCACGGTGCGCTCTTCCAGCGTCTGCGGATCGCGCAGGCTGGATACGTCAACCTTGTCGGCTTCAGCGATTTCCTTGTCCGTCAGGTGACGGACGAAAAGCGGCTGCGAGCGGAAGGTCGTCTTGATCGCCTGACCCGGCTGGATCGCCGACAGATCGACCTCGGTCGAAGCGAGCGCCAGCACGTCGGCGCTGGGGTTCATCTGATCGACGAGCGGAATGACGACGGCGACAGCACCGACCCCCGCGAAGCTTACTGCGGCGATGTTGATGAAGTCGCGACGGCGCACTCCACCTTCGCCGGATAGACCTTGGCTGTCCGTATGTTCAACGCTCGCCATGCACCTCAACCCTTGCAAAGACGTCCCTGTTACCCGCCGCATTGCCGTCGCCGGCCCTGGTTATCAGGGGATTTGCGCGCCCATAGAATATGGGCCCCGCCTTTCCCCCTGGCGTGGTTCGCGGGCCTGATAGACCCAGGATGCACTCTTTGCCAACAGCAATTTGGCCAAGCCTATGACAATTTGCCCTGCTGCATTATGGGCGGGCCATGCGTATTGCCCTTTACCAACCCGAGATCGCGGGGAATGTCGGCGCCATATTGCGCCTTGCCGCCTGTTTTTCCGTGCCTGTGGACATCATCATGCCGATGGGATTCGCCTTTTCAGACGCCCGGCTGAAGCGCGCGGCTATGGACTATGGCGCGGCGGCCGAGGTGACCCGGCACTCGAATTTCCAGGCATTTGACGAGCTTCGCCGTGCACAGGGCCGCCGCCTGGTGCTGATGAGCAGTCATGCGTCCCACCCCCTGCCCGAGGTGAATTTCCAGGGCGACGACATATTGCTGATGGGGTCGGAAAGCGCGGGCGTGCCGGATGCCGTGCGCGATATGGCGGACCTGCGCGTACGAATCCCGATGGCGCCGGGCTTCCGATCCTTGAACATCGCCGTTTCGACGGGCATCGCCGTCGCAGAAGCTCTTCGCCAGACTGGACAATTTCCGCAATGACCCTTTCTCTCGACCCCAAGCAGCAAGCTGCCCGCACCTGGTTCGAATCACTGCGCAACCGCATTTGCGCTGAATTCGAGGCTATCGAGCGGGAGGCGGGAAGCGATGCCTCCTTCATCTATACGCCGTGGGACCGCGAAGCGGCCGGCCTGACGCCCGGCGAAGGCGGCGGGGGCGTGCGCGGCGTCATGAAAGGCAAAATTTTCGAGAAGGTCGGCGTCAATGTCTCGACCGTCGCGGGGGAGTTCGCGCCCGAGTTCGCAAAGACCATTCATGGCGCCGACGAAAGCCCCGCCTTCTTCGCCACCGGAATCAGCCTGGTCGCGCATATGGCCAATCCGCATGTGCCCGCCGTCCACATGAACACGCGCTATCTGGTTACGTCCAAAAGCTGGTTCGGCGGCGGGGCGGACCTCAACCCCCCTCTCCCGCGCGAAGAGGATACGGCGCATTTTCATGCCGAGCTGCAGGCAGCCTGCGACGCGCATGATGCGGACTATTATCCCCGCTTCAAGGCTTGGGCCGACGACTATTTCTTCATCCCGCACCGGGGCGTTCATCGCGGCGTCGGAGGCATTTTCTACGATCATCTGGAATGTACGGATGACGCTGGGTTCGAGGCGAATTTCGCCTTCACTCGCGCGGTCGGTGACGCGTTCCTGAAAGCCTTTCCGCCGATCGTGCGGCGGCGGATGGGCGAAAGCTGGGCGGATGAAGATTACCGGACGATGCTGGAATGGCGCGGCCGCTATGCGGAGTTCAACCTGGTGCATGACCGGGGCACGCTGTTTGGCCTCAAGACCGGGGGCAATATCGACGCCATATTGATGAGCCTCCCGCCGATGGCGAGCTGGAGCTGAGGCCGTGGGCCTGACGCCCGTCGCCAATGACCAGATCGCGACGATCGTCACGCATCTGGAGATGGTGGAGCGGCCGAAGCCAGCGCCTATCCCGCCCGCGCCGCTGCGACTCGTACCGTGGAAGCAACCTGCTCCGGACGCTTATCGCGCACTGTTCCGGCGCGTGGGGGAGCCGTGGCTATGGTTCTCACGCCTGGTGATGAGCGACAAGGAACTGTCCGCGATCATTCATGATCCTGCGGTCCAGATATTCGCCGTCACCGACCCGCGCGGCGTGGAAGTGGGCTTGCTGGAGCTGGATTTCCGCACCCTGCCCGACTGTGAACTGAGCTTCCTCGGCTTCATTCCTGAACTTACCGGCAGGGGATTCGGCAAATGGCTGATGGCGCAGGCAAAGTCGCTCGCCTGGCGCAAGGATGTACGCCGTTTCTGGGTGCATAGCTGCACGCTGGACAGTCCGGGGGCGCTTGGTTTCTACAGGCAAGCGGGGTTCGTGCCGTTCAGGCGCGAGGTGGAGGTCTTTCCCGACCCGCGCCTGACTGGGCTGCTAAGCCGGGACGCCGCGCCGCATGTGCCGGTGCTGGGTCAGCCGGCCTCGGCCTGACGGTAGAGGCGGGCGAGCATCACCAGCATATAGACTTGCACCACCGTTGACACGACGGCCGCCGCGATCCCGCCGGTGAGACGCGCGCCCTCCGCTCCTGCGACGAGGCGTCCGACCAGGCCGAAGATCACCTGCGCCGCCGACCCGACGATGGCTGACAGCAGCGTCAGCACCAGGATGAAGCCAAGCAGTCGCCAGAAATGGCCGCGGGTCAGCGCCCAGCTATGCCGCAGCGAGGCGGAGACCCCTTCCTTGCCATCGATCACGACAGGATTGAGCAACAGCAGGCGGACGCTGCCGAACAGCATCACGCCGCCCAGACCAAGGCCCAGCAGCATGGCCAGCGCAGCGCTTGCGGCCTTGGCGACGAACGAGATGGCGACCACGATGATCATCCCGACGATCGCGACGCCCAGCAGCACGCCGACCACTGTGAGCGCCGTGCCCAGCAGAACGGGCAAGCGGGAGAGGCTCAAGCGCAGCGCTTCGCCGACGCTGATCCCCGGCCGCAGCGCCAGCGCGAACAGGGCGAGCGAGCCGAACCAGATGATGATGACGCCGATCAGCATGGACAGCCCGAAGCTGAATGGAACGTCGGGCAAAGCGCCTTTCTCCATGGTCCAATTGGCGAGTTCCGGCGGGGTCATTTCCTGAAGGATGAGGCCGGGCAGCGCGACGAACAGCAGGGCGACCGGGAACAGCAGGCTGCGTTCGCGCGCGACGAAGGCGACCGCTTCTTCCCATGCCTTGCCGATCGACATCACCGTCATATCTTCGCCTTAGTTATCGTGCGGAAAATCGCGGAGGAGACTTGATCGCTCCCCTCGCCCAAGTCAAGGAAGCGCCATGTCATCGCCCTCTCCCACTCCTGCCGGCGCTCAGCAGATTGAATGGCGAGTGGATTCCGCGCCGGTCGATTATCCGGCCGCGCTTGCCGACATGGAGGCGCGGGCGATGGCGATCTTCGAAGGCGAGGCGCGCGAGCGCGTCTGGCTGCTCGAACATCCGCCGCTTTATACCGCGGGGACGAGCGCCCATCCCGCGGAACTGATCGACCCGCGCTTTCCGGTCCATGAGGCGGGGCGCGGAGGACGCTATACCTATCATGGGCCGGGGCAGCGGATCGGCTATCTCAACATCGACCTGCGGGAGCGGGGCAAGGATGTGCGCAACTTCGTCCATCATCTGGAAGGGTGGATGATCGATGCGCTGGCGGATCTGGGCGTCGCGGCGCGGCGGGCCGACGGGCGGATCGGCATCTGGACTGACGATCTTGACGGGCGCGAGGCGAAGATCGGCGCGCTCGGCATCCGAGTGCGGCGCTGGGTGACGCTGCATGGATTCTCGATCAATGTGGACCCCGATCTGTCGCATTTCGGGGGCATTGTGCCGTGCGGGCTGGCGGAATATCCGGTCACCAGCCTTGCGGCGCTGGGGAAGACAGCGTCGATGGCTGCTTTGGACGCCGCGCTTGAGGCGCATTTTCCAGCTTTTCTCAGCCAATTGCGGCGCTGCGGCGCGGGGGTTGAGCAATGCGGGACTGGCGGCTAGGGTCTGCGCTTTCGCCGGGTGGGGGGCCGCCGGGCTTGAGGATGTTTGGGAGACCCGGATGCGTGGCAACGCAAGGATGATCTTTACCGCCCTGTTGCTGGCGGGCTGCGCGGCTCTGGCGGGGTGCGGCAAGGACGACAAGAGCAGCAACGCGGTGCAGATGAAGGATCTGGAGGTCGTGGACGGCACTACCACCGACGCCATGACGGACTTGGACGGCGTGCAGAGCGAAGTGCCCGCCGCGTCTTTGCCGTCCGCTGGGGGAAATAACAGCGCCGCCGCCGCGCCCAAGCCGGAACCGGCGGCCAACGCCACGCCGGGCGAGACGGAAGTGCTGTCGGATCAATAGAAGGAGCAAGGCGTTCAGGCGCAATACAGGCGCCGCGGACAAGGCATATCATAACAGAAAGCCTGCTCGATCGTCGTTCACAAAGGGGAAGCCATGACATCCTGTTCCACCCTGCGCCGGATCGTTTCCGGGCTGATGCTAGCCGCCGCGCCCATCATTGCGCAGCCGGCCGCCGCCCAATTCTTCTGGTCGCCGCCTGATTTCTCCACGCCGCCGCTGACCGATGCGGAAGCCGCGACGGCGTTGGGCCTACCGGGCGCCACGGCGGAGGAAATCCGCGCCGGGCTGGTGTGGAACCTGCGCGCGGCGCTGAACGTCGCGGCGCTGCAGTGCCAGTTTGAGCCGACGCTGCTGTCGATCAGCAACTATAATGCAATGATCGCGCACCATGACGCCGAACTGGACGCGGCGCAGGCGGCGCTGCTGGGCTATTTCCAGCGGACGGTGGGCAAGGGCAAGCCGGGCCAGGCGGCGGCGGACCAATATGGCACGCGCATCTATTCGGGCTATTCAACGGTGCAGGCGCAGCGCGGTTTCTGCCAGGCGGCGGCGCTGGTCGGACGCCAGGCGATCTTCGCCAATCGCGGCTCGCTCCATGATGTCGCGCGCACCGGACTTGGCTCGATCAAGAAGTCGCTGGTGCTGGCGGGCGAGCAATTTTACGGCGATCCGGGGCGGAGCTATTCGCTGGTCCTGCCTTCCTTCGACAAGAAATGCTGGAAGAAGGACAAGCTGCGGCCGGAATGCCAAGTGGCGTATAATCAGCAGGTTGGGGCGCAGTAAGGACCGCGCCTTAAACCTTACCTCCGTTCTCGCTGTTGGAAGTGGAAGGGCTTTTCTTCTCTTGAGGTGGTGAAGGGCTTCGACAGGCTCAGCCCGAACGGGGTGTGCTTCGGGCCATTTGCGTGGTTCTTCAACCACCGTCCACCTGCATATTGTTTCTCGACTTCGCTCGAAACGAACGGAGGTCGGGGACAGGCGGGCTTCAGCGCAGCCCGAGATATTTGTGGGATTGAAGGCTTAGGCGCCAGCGCGGGCGGGCCATCACCAGGTCGATGGCGGCCTGCATGTTGGCGTTGGCGTTCGGGTCGTCGAGCGGCTGGATCAGCAGATGATCGAAGGCCCAGCCTTCCATCGCCTGCACATCGGCGAGGCTGTGCCCTGCGCCCGGCTGCGGCCAGACCAGCTTGAGTTCATTGCCGCTACGCTGAACGACCTCGCTGCCCGCCTTGGGGCTGATGCAGACCCAATCGATAGCCGGATGCGCGGCGATGGTGCCGTTGCTTTCGATCGCGATCGTGAAGCTGCGGGCATGGAGGGCGTCGATTAGGGCGTCATCGATCTGCAGCATCGGCTCGCCGCCGGTGAGGACGATATAGCGCCCCTCCTCCCCTTCACCCCAGAAAGCGAGCGCAGCATCGGCCAGCGATGCAGCATCGGCGAACTTGCCCCCGCCATCGCCATCGGTGCCGACGAAGTCGGTGTCGCAGAACTGACAAACAGCCTTGCGCCGGTCCTCTTCCCGGCCGGTCCAGAGATTGCATCCGGCAAAGCGCAGGAAGACGGCGCGGCGGCCGCTATGCACTCCTTCGCCCTGAAGGGTCAGGAACATTTCCTTGACGGCATAGGTCATCCGCCCTGCCCCTTACGGCCTTGCCGCATAGCGGGTGGGATCGGGCAGGCCAGCCTCCTCGAACCCCTTGGACCGCAGGCGGCAGCTGTCGCACAGGCCGCAATGCTGATCGTTCGGGGCAGGATCATAGCAGGACCAGCTGATCCCGGCATCGAGGCCCAGGCGATGGGCTTCGCGGACGATATCGGCCTTGCTCATATGCTGGAGCGGCGCATTGATGCGGATAGGATGTCCTTCCACCCCGGCCTTGGTCGCGAGCGCGGCCATCTTCTGAAAGGCGTCGATAAATTCTGGCCGACAGTCGGGATAGCCCGAATAATCGAGGGCGTTGACGCCGATGAAGACGTCATTGGCGCCCGACACTTCGGCAAGACCGAGCGTCAGCGACAGGAAGATGGTGTTACGAGCGGGTACGTAGGTGTTGGGGATTCCCGCGCCGACGCCGCCCTTGGGCACTGACATGTCCGCCGTCAGCGCAGAGCCGCCGAAAGCGGTAAGATCGAGCGGCAGGACGATGTGGCGGATCGCGCCCAGTGCCGAGGCGACACGGGCCGCCGCGCTCAGTTCGACACGATGCCGCTGGTTATAATCGATCGTCAGCGCGACGACATGATAGCCCGCCTCGCGGGCGAGCCCGCCCGCGACCATCGAGTCGAGCCCGCCCGACAACAGGACGACAGCGAATTTCCCTTTATTGGCAGCCATAGGCCCGCGCTACCGCCCCTAACGGCTCGGCGCAAGTCGTCGGGTCAGTGACAGGCGCCGATCCGCCGCGCTTCCATGCTGAAGGAGAAAGGCGCGCCGTCGGCCACGCCCTGCGAACGGATTTGCACCAGACGCGGCGTTTCGATCCGGATGTCAGTGCGTCCTCCGCCCGCGCCGGCGCAGTCATAGCTGATCGCCAGCCGTTTCGCGCTTTCGTCCACCGTCAGCCTTTTGCAGCTGTTGCGGGCATGGCGTAGCTGGATCAACTGGCGCATGTCAGCAAGGCAGATATTGCGGACGCCGCCCCTTTCCCCTTCGTCCGGCCGTTCACGCAATTCCCATTCGCCCGGCTCAAGCCCCTTGAGCGGTGGCGCGGAGAGTGCCTGGGACGCGGTCGGAGATGCGGCGATCAGCATCGTAACGGCCACGCGCAAGGCGTGCAGACCTGTCGTCATTCGATAGCCCCCGTCTTTCATCGCGAACTCCGGAGCGGCTTGCCGCATGCATGGTAGCTTCCCTAGCCTCCATACACCTCATCACGGCTATTTGATAACGCCAGCCCCCGCAGACGCATCAAGCTGTTCCGAAATCGCAATAAATTCCTGTCAGCCTTGCACGAAGCTGTCCAGCGAAACCGGGAAGAGTCGCGAGCAAAAGGCGCAATCGACCCCGATGACGCCCTGCTCATCGGCCATCTGCGCACGTTCTTCCGCCGGGAAGCGGCCGATGACGCTGCGGATATGGGCAAGGTCGCAGCGGCAACCCTTGGTCAGGTCAACAGGTTCGGTGACGCGCACCGCCTCTTCCTCATGGAACAGGCGCCAGACGATGTCGGTTAGCGGCAGGGCTTCGTCGGTCAGTTCCTCGTCCTTGAGGGTCACGGCCAGCGCCTGCACATGTTCCCATTCGGGATGATCATGCCGGGTGTGCAACCGTTCACGGCCGACCTCGCCCTCGGGCAAATGCTGGAGCATCATGCCTGCGGCAAAGCAGCCCTGGTCAGCTTCGTGACGAACAGCAATCTGCACGACGCTCGGGATCTGTTCGGATTGGAAGAAATAATGTTCCGCGGCATCAGCCAGCGAATCGCCGTCGAGCGGCACGATGCCTTGATAGCGTTCGCCGGTCACCGCCTGGTCGAAGGTGATGGCCAGATAGCCCTTGCCGAACACGCCGAACAGCGTCGGATCGGGGCCAAGTTCGGCCAGCCGATCGGCATCGAACTTGGCATAACCGCGCACTTCGCCGCCCTTGTAATCAGCGACGAGCAGTCTGACGACGCCATTTTCGGTCTGCGCCTGGAGCGTCAGCTGTCCGTCCACATCCTTGAGCGTGGAGCCGAGCAATGCCGCGAGAACCAGCGCTGAGGCGAGCAGCCGCTCAATCGGGGGCGGGTAGCTGTGCGCGGCCAGCACATCGTCGAGCACCGGGCCCAAGCGCAGGATGCGGCCGCGCGCATGGCGCGAGGGGATGGTGAAACCCAGGGCCTGGTCGATATGAGTAGTCGAGTTCAAGTCAGGCTCCATTCAACCCCGCAAAGGGCGATTGTAAAAAATCCATCGGGCGCGAGAATCCTACGAAGAACCGTCATGCCGAACCGCAGGTCAGCGCAGCGAAACATGTTCAGCATGACGACTGCGGATAGGCGGTCTCGTCAGTTGCCGCTCTAGATAAGACGCGTCATCCGAAACTCAACCGAGGCGGTGCGCAGCCCAGAGCAGAACCGACTTTTGCGCATGGATACGGTTTTCCGCCTCGTCCCAGATCACCGATTGCGGGCCATCGATCACTTCGGGCACCACTTCCTCGCCACGGTGGGCGGGCAGGCAGTGGAGGAACTTTGCGCCTGGCTTCGCCTTCGCCATCAATTCGGGCGTCACCTGATAGGGCATCATCGCCTTCAGCTTTTCGTCGGCATGCGCCTGGCCCATCGAAATCCATGTGTCGGTAACGACCGCATCGGCGCCCGCGACGGCGGCAACGGGATCTCGGGTGAGCGTGATGCCTGCGCCTAGCGCCTGCGCTTCCTTGATGAAGGCGTGGTCGGGCTCATAGCCTTCGGGCACGGCGATTCGGACGTCGAACTTGAACAGGCCCGCGGCCTCTATGATCGAGTGAAGCACATTATTGCCGTCGCCCAGCCATGCCCATTGGCTTCCGGGCAGCGCCAGGCCATGCTCCACCACCGTCAGAAGGTCGGCGGCGATCTGGCAGGGATGCGACAGGTCGGTCAGGCCATTGATGACCGGGACGGTCGCATGGCGAGCCATTTCCTCGATCTTTCCATGATCATCGGTGCGGATCATGATCATGTCGCACATGCGGCTGAGGACGCGCGCGGTGTCCGCGATGGTTTCGCCCCGGCCGAGCTGACTGGTCGCGCCGTCGAGGATAAGTGACGTGCCGCCAAGCTGGCGGATCGCCATGTCGAAGCTGACGCGGGTGCGGGTCGAGTTCTTCTCGAAGATCATCGCCAGCGTATGGCCTGCGAGCGGCGCGTCGGCGTCGGCCTTGCCCTTGGGCAAACCCTTGCGCGCGGCTTTGCGGTCGATGGCGTCGCTGATCATGGCGGCGAGAGCATCGCCGCCGGCGTCGGACAGGTTAAGGAAATGTCTGGTCATAGGGATATCCCCTTTCATCACCCCCGTTCGCGCTGAGGGGGACTGAGCTTGTCGAAGGCCCGTATCGAAGCATTCACAAACCCAGTCTCTCGATACGCCATTTCGACAGGCTCAATGGCTACTCAGGACGAACGGCGATTGTTCAGGCCGCGGCCGCCTCCGCAAAGCTGCGCGCACCGGCGGACAGCTTTTCGATACATTCGGCGACATGGCTTTCATCGATGACGAGCGGTGGCAGGATACGCACGACATTCTGGCCCGCCCCGACCGTCAGCAGCCCGTGATCGTCGCGCAGATGCGCCACGAAGCTACGCGAATCCACATCATCCTTGAGCTTGACGCCGAGCATCAGGCCAAGCCCACGCACATCTTCGAACATGTCGTGGTTGGGGATGAGCTGCTCCAGCGCCGAGCGCAGGCGCGCGCCGATGCTGTTTACATGGTCGAGAAAGCCGTCGCCCAGCACTTCGTCCAGCACGGCCATGCCCACCGCCATGGCGAGCGGATTGCCGCCATAGGTCGAACCATGAGTGCCGAACACCATGCCCTTGGCCGCTTCCTCGGTCGCGAGGCATGCGCCAAGCGGGAAGCCCGCGCCGATGCCTTTCGCGACGGCCATGATATCGGGCGTCAGGCCATATTGCTCATAGGCGAAGAAGGTGCCGGTACGGGCATAGCCGCACTGCACTTCGTCGAGGATCAGCAGCATGCCCTGTTCGTCGCACAGCTTGCGCAGGCCGGAGAGGAACTCCTGGGTTGCGGGCGTCACGCCGCCTTCGCCCTGCACGGTTTCGACCAGGAAACCGGCCGTGTTGTCATCGACCGCCGCGGTGGCCGCTTCAAGGTCGTTGAACGGCACCACGGTGAAGCCGGGCAGCAGCGGTTCGAAGCCGTCGCGCATCTTGGGCTGGCTGGTCGCGGAAATCGTGCCCAGCGTCCGGCCGTGGAAGGCATTGTCGAAGCTGATGATCTTGTGCCGGTGCGCCTGCCCATTGGCATAATGGTAACGGCGCGCGGTCTTGATCGCGCACTCGACCGCCTCCGCGCCCGAATTGGTGAAGAAGACCGTGTCGGCGAAGGTCGTATCGACCAGCCGCTGCGCGAACTTCTCCCCCAGCGGCATGCCGTAGAGGTTCGACGTGTGCATCAGCCTCGCAGCCTGATCGGCGATCGCCTTCACCAGCTTGGGATGGCCATGGCCGAGCAGATTGACCGCGATCCCGCTGGCGAAATCGAGATAGCGTTCGCCACGCTCGCCGATCAGATAGCAGCCCTCGCCTCGCACCGGGCGGACATCGCACCGGGGGTAAACGGGCATGAGCGGCGTAATCGACATGGTGGCCCTCCCTTCGCTGGGCTGATGCAAAAAGTTCCAAAACGCAAAAAGGCGGCCCCCGCCGGGCCGCCCTTTGCGAGCGTCGCCTATACTAGCGCCGCCGGGGTGGTGCAAGTCTGCTGAAAGCCTGTCTTCCCTTCTAGAGTTTCGCCCGATTTCTCGACTGCGCTCGAAATGAACGGAGGTTGAGGCGCCCCTACGCGATCTGGTTCCAGGCGTCGGCAATCTCGGCGATGATGTCCCGGGCCTGCTCGGCATGTTCGGCCGAACGCTCCTTGGCGCTCAGCAACAGCAGACGGCGGGCTTCGCGGTAGATTTGGGCGAGCCCCGTGGCGATGTCGCCGCCCTTGTCGAAGTCGAGGCTGGATTCGAGCGCGATCAGGATCGACATGGCGCGCGCCTGCTTATCGGAAACCTTGAGGCGGTCGTTATTCCGTTCGGCGAGCGCGGTGGCTTCCAGCGCGATCAGCAGTTCGTCGAACAGCACCTTGACCAGCGCATGGGGCGTCGCGCCTTCGATCCGGCTGCCCGAATGCACCGCCGCATAACGGCGCGCCGCGTTGGCGCCTGCATAACCCTGAGAGTAGAACATCTTATCTGACCCCTATTATCAATTATCGCTCTTGGTCCACATGGCGACCTGCTGCTCAAGATAGGTCTGTGTCGCCTTGAACGCTGAAAGCCGCTTCTCCATCGCGGTATAAACCTTGGAAAGCTGCGCCTGGTAATCGGTCATCTGATCATTGAGCTTATCGAGCTGCTCCTTCAGATCGTCGCCCAGCTTTTCATATTTTGCCTTCGCCGTGGCGAGCGGCCCGTCCTTCTGCTGGATCTTGTCACGGACGCTGTCCATGAGGCCCGCAAGGCCCGGCGTCGTGTCCGACTTGACCGCCGGATTGAGCATCCGGGTGATGCCGGCGGCGTCTGCGACCAGCGCCTTGTCGAGCGCTTCAGTGTCCAGCTTCAGCGTGCCGTCGCGGTTGGTGCTCACCCCTATGGAGGACAGCGTCTTGTAAGTGCCGCTGGTTGCGAGAACCGTGGAGGTCATCTGCGACAGCTGTCGCTTCATGTCGCGGATCGATGCTTCGCCGTTCAGCACGCCTGCGCTGGACGAATCCGCGCCTTTCGCCGTCGCGCTGTTCAGCGCCTTCATCAGCGTGTTGTAGGCATCGACGAACTCGACCATCAGGTCGCGCATCGACGTAGTCGGCTCGGTGGAGGCGAGCGTCACGCTGGTGCCGGGCGCAGCCTTGTTGAGGTCGATGCGCAGGTTGGCGATGGCCGTATCGACGGTATTGCTGGAATAATGTTGCTCGACGCCGTCGAGCAGAATGATCGCGTCCTTGGCCTGGACCTGGCGGGTCATGCCGCCGGTCGCGCCGTCCCAGGTGAAGGCGTCGAGCGCCGTGTTCGCCGATGTGTTGGTGAAGGTGAAGCTGTTTGCCGCGCCGGTCGCGCCCTTCATGACGAGGCGCGTGCCTTGGTTGTCGGTGATGACGCTGGCGGTGACGCCCGTCCCGGCTGCGTTGATCGCGGCGGCGAGGTCGGCATAGGTGGCGTTGGCCGCAAGCGTGATCGGCACTGCAGCGCCTGCGCCGACTTTCAGCGAAAAGCTGCCCGCACCAAGCTGCGTGGAAGCAGTCGCCCCCACCACCGGCGCGGATGAGATCGTCTGCGCGGCGGCGAGCTGCCGCACTTCAAGCTGGGCAGGCAGCTTTGGCACGCCGCCGGGCAGCAGGCTGACGGCGGCGATGCTGGGATCATTGGAGGCAGGCGAGCCGGCAAACCCCGTTCCGGCGAGCAGGCTGTTCAACGCATCGGCGAAGGTGTCGAGCGAGCTGGAGGCAGACCCCAGCGCCGAAATCCTGGCATTGTTGGTGGTCTGCCGGTCGGTAATGACCTTCTGCTTGGGATCGCGCGCGGCGCTTACCAGGCTGGTGACCAACGCGCTGGTGTCGATACCCGATCCAATGCCGAGGGCCGTAGCTATGCTGCCGCTTACCGAGGTCATCATCCGTCCTTTCGAAAGTGAGAACGGCTCTAGGGCGAAGACCTTTAGGAAAGATTTTCATGGTTAAGAAAGATCGCCCGCACAGGCGATCTTACTCAGTTCCCGGTCGAAAGCAGCTGATCGACGGTCCCACGCTTCAGATGCGCCTGCGCCGCATGGGCGTAGCTCGCCTGCTCCGCGATACGCTTGCCCAGCATCACCGCGCTTTCGACGGCTTCCCTGGATGCGGGCGGCAACGGAACCAGAATGATCGGTGCGGGTAGCAGTGACTGGAGTTCCGCCTCTGCGCCTTCAATGGTCGGGGCGCTGGCGGCCGAGCGCAGGTCCGCGAGAATATCGGCGACCTTGGCATGCACCTTTGCATATTCCGCGGCGCTGGCGAGATCATCTTCCGAAAGATCTGCGCCGATTTCGCCTTCATGGGGCTTGCCCGCATGCGGATCGACGCCTTGCTGCGCTGTTACCGGCTGGACCGCGGGCACGGCCGAAGGCGCACGGGCCTTAGCCCGATCACCCTGCGTTAAGTCGCTCCGCGAAACATATTCGTTCATGACGCACCATCCTAATGCGTCCCCGTGAAGATATTACGGTCAGCGATGCCTAAGATTTAGTTCACCTTGACACTTTTTTTCAGACCTTCCGTCCGTCCGCGTCGAAGCGCAGATCGTCGGGCACATTGATGAAGGGCCGGTCCATCTCGCCCGCCATCCGGTTTTCGACCCGGAAGACGAAGGCCAGCACGGTGGCGACCGCCATATAGAGCCCTTCATTGACGATCTGCCCAGCCCGCGAGGTGAAGTAGATGGCGCGCGCCAGATCGGGATATTGAAGGACGGTAACGCCATTCTGGTCCGCCAGTTCGCGGATGGCGGCGGCGATCGCGTCGCATCCCTTCGCCACCACGACCGGCGCGGCGTCCTGACCGGGCTTGTAGCGCAGGGCGACGGCGAAATGGGTCGGGTTGGTGATGATGACGCTGGCTTCGGCCACCGCCTTGCGCGTCGATCCGCTCAGCACCTCGAACTGGCGCCGTCGGATATGGCCCTTCAGTTCGGGCGAGCCTTCGCTTTCCTTATTTTCGTCCTTGATGTCCTGCTTGCTCATGGCGAGCCGCTTGGACCTCTGCATGATTTGCGCGGGCACATCGATACCGGCGATCAGGAACAGCCCCCCCGCCATGATCAGGCAGGTCATGATGAACATATTGCCGAGGTCGGACATGGCCGGGGCAAGGCCCGACGACCCCAGGCCGATGATGGCGGTCAGCCGGTCCCAGATCAGCCAGACCCCGATCGATCCCAACAGCGCCACCTTGGCGATGGATTTCATCAGTTCGATCAGGCCCTGAACGCCGAAGATGCGCTTGAGGCCAGCGGCTGGATTGAGCTTCGATGCCTTGGGCGCAAAGGCGCCGGGACGGAAACCGAACGAGCCCAGGATCGCCGGCCCGGCGATCGCCGCGAGCGTGGTCGCCAGCAATATGCCGCCAACCGGCAAGGCAATGCCGGTCAGCAGGCTCATGCCACGCGCAGCCGGGGCGAAATCCATGATGTCCTCGCGCCGGAACCGCAGCGCTTCGATCAGCATCTGGGACAGCGATTCGACGACCGACGGTCCGGTGACCGCGATCCAGCCGATGCCCGCCATGACGACGAGCGCCGTCGCCAGTTCCTTGGATTGGAGGATGTCGCCTTTCTTGGCGGCATCCTGCAATTTCTTCTGGGTCGGCTTTTCGGTCTTTTCGCCGCCACCGTTGCTACCGGACATGGTTCAGCGCCCTTCCGCGATTGACTGAGCCTGGTCGAGCCCAGCCTTGAGCGCGGCGGTCAGTCCCTCCCCCATCACTGGCGCGGCAATGGCCAGCAAAATGAGGCCCGCCATCACCGCGACGGGCATGCCCACCGCGAAGAGGTTGAGCGAGGGCGCGCTACGCGCAAGCATGCCCATGATGATCTGCACCAGCACCAGCGCAAAGCCGACGGGCAGCGCCACGGTGACGCCCGCGCCGAGGAGCGAACCGCCAAACTGGACCAGATGCCACACCGCATCGTTGCTCATCATTGCGCCGCCGGGGGGCATCGCCTTGTAGCTTTGCACCACGAAGCTGGCGAGCATCAGATGGCCGTCCATGCCCAGCAGCAGGAAGGTGGCGAGAATGGAGAGGAAGGTCCCCACCGCCTGCGTCGCCTGACCCGATGACGGATCGACCATCGCGGCGAAGTTCAAACCCATGGCGTTGCCGATAGTCTCCCCCGCGACGAAGGCGGCGGCATAGCCGATCTGCACCGCAAAGCCCATTGCGAGCCCGGCCAGCACTTCGCCCGCCACCATCATGATGCCCTCAAAGCTGGCGACGCCGTCATGCGGCAGCTGGATGGTGACGCTGTTGAGCGCGGCAAGGCCAAGGGCGAGCGAGAGGATGAAGCGCAACGGCAGCGGCACGGCGGGCGCGCCGAATACGGGCGCCGCGATGAAGGCCGCGCCGGGACGGATCATGGCGATTAGCCAGATCCACAGCTGCGTCTCCACATTCGCGAAGCCCGGTGCGATCATTGGAGCAGGTCCGGGATGCGTTCGAATATCTCGCGGGTGAAATCGGCGATCAGGACCAGGATCGATCCGCCGAACAGCACCAGCATCGCGCCCACGACGATGATCTTGGGAATGAAGCTCAACGTCTGTTCGTTGATCGAGGTGGCGGCCTGCACCATGCCGATGAGTACGCCCGCGATCAGCGCAGGGATCAGGATGGGCGCCGCAGCGAGCGCCGTGATCCAGAGCGCCTGCTGGGCGAGGCCCATGAAGAAGTCGGCATTGTCCATAGGCTAAACGCCTCGCCCCGTTCGCCCTAAGCCCATCGACCCGTCAGGGCGGCGAAGCCAACGGCGCGCGCGTGCTTCGACATTCGAAAGAGACAAGTTGCTCATTCGAACAGCACGAACGAGGGTGGAGGGTCGGTTTCCCATCATGTCGCAAACGACCCAGCCAGCGACCCCATCGTCAGCGCCCATCCATCCACCAGCACGAACAGCAGCAGCTTGAACGGCATGGAAATGATCGTCGGCGACAACATCATCATGCCTAGCGCCATCAGCGTGGAGGCGACGACAAGGTCGATGATGAGGAATGGCAGGAAGATCATGAAGCCGATCTGGAAGGCGGTCTTCAGCTCACTGGTCACGAAGGCGGGCAGCAGGATCGAGAAGGGAATGTCGGCAGGCGAGCGGAAGGCGGGCGCTTCGGCGAGGTTGGCGAACAGCTTGAGGTCCGTCTCGCGTGTCTGCTTGGTCATGAAGCCGTGCAGCACCTTACCCGACCGGCCGACCGCTTCCTCGACACTGATCTGACCCTTTCCATAGGGATCGAATGCCTGCGCGTTGATCTGGTCGATGGCCGGCCGCATCACGAACAGCGACAGGAACAGCGAGAGGCCTACCAGCACCTGATTGGGCGGCGTCTGTTGCAGGCCGAGCGCCTGGCGCAGCAGCGACAGGACGATGATGATACGGGTGAAGCTGGTCATCATGAGCACGAGCGACGGCAGAACCGACAGCAAGCTCATGAGGACGAGTATCTGCAAGGACAGCGACAGCGAACGGCCGTCGCCCGAAATCTGGCCCATGGCGCGGGTCAGCGCGCCGCCATTATCGACAGGTGCGGCAGGAGCAGCCTGCGCGGCCGCCTGGGCCAGAGCGGGCGTGGCATGAAGGAGGCAGGAAAGCAGCGCTGCGACCAACAGGACGATCACCGCCCGCCCCGACAGCCGTTCGTGCTGAGCCTGTCGAAGCAAGCGCGATACTGGCCCTTCGACATTCGAACGAGACAAGTGGCTCATTCGAACAGGCCGAACGGACGGGAAAATCTCAGCGACCGGCACGATAGGGATCGCCTTCCGCGATCTTTTCGATCCGGCCGCGGGTGACGGACAGGAGGATCTTCTTGCCCTCGAACTCGACGACGGCGAGCTTGCCGAAGGTGCCGAGCGGCAGCGCCTCCAGCATTTTGAGCGACCGGCCGTCCTGGCCCGCCATCATGCCGGGCTGATATTTGCGCCACAGCCAGAGCGCGCCGAAGGCCATTCCGCCAACAAGCGGCAACAGGATCAGCAGTTTGACGAAATACCAGAACATGGGGCGCAGTCCGCAATGATGGTTAATCGTCTTTCCGAATCAGAAAGATCGGCGCGCAGCAAGGGAAAAGCGCGAACCGCGCGATCAACCGCGCCGTTCGACCCCGGCAAGGCGGCTTTCGGCGGCGGCGATATCGACGATGCGGACGCCATAGCGGCCATTCACCGTCACCACTTCACCCTTCGCGATGAGCGCGCCATTGACCATGATGTCGAGCAGATCGTCGGCCTGGCGATCCAGTTCCACGATGCTGCCTTCCGCCAGATCCATGACCTCCGCCAGACGGAGCGAAGTGGAGCCGACCTCCACGGACATGCGGACGGGAATGTCCGCCAGCAGGCGGAACTGGCGGTTGTTCGCCATCCGGCTGCCACCTTCATCGCCGAAGCCGTCGATACGGGGCGCTTCGCTCATGTCGCTCATTGTTCAGGTCCTTGTGAAAGCTTTTCTATTTGGAATGCGGCGCGGCCGTCCTGGTCGCCGATCGATCCATGGGCGACGATGCGGTCCCCCACGATTAGCGGCAGGCTGCGGCTGATGGTCACCGGAATGATATCGCCGGCCTTCAACTGCATAAGGTCGGCGAGCGAGAGATTGGGCCGCGCCAGCACGGTGCGGGCGGGCAGGCGGATGTCGCGCATGCGGTTGGCGACGCGGGCTTGCCAGATCGGATCGGTGCGCTCCTCATCGGCTGGAGCCTTGGCCCCCATCAGCGGCTCGACGGCGCGCAGCGAGGACAGCGGGAACAGCAGGTCGATGGGCCATTCCTGATCGCGCGCGATGCTCAGCATGAAGCGTTGCAGCACCATCTGCTCGCCGGGTTGAGCCGCAGAGGCGAAACCGATGCCGGCTTCACGGATGATGAGCCCCGGCTCCAGCGGCAGGATGTCGGCCCAGCTATCGACGAGGCGGGCAATCAGCCCTTCGGAGATGCGACTGATCAGCCGATCTTCGGTCGGCGTGAACTCGCCGCGCGCGGGCAGCGGCCGGTTACCAAGGCCGCCATAAAAGCAATCGACAAGGGTCGAGATCATGGCCGCATCGATGCGCAGCAGCATCTGCCCCTTGAGCGGCGCGATGCGATAGACGCCGATGCTGGTGAAGGCCGGGACGTCAGCCGACCAGGTGGCGAAGTCCAGCACCCGCGCATCGGCCACGCCGACATGCGGGCGGACGCCGGAGATCGGCTCGATGAGGGCGCGCAAACGCCGGCCGAGCTTTTCGCCCAGCCGGTCCAGCCCCGACAGCATCTGTGGTGTCTGCGATTCCCCTCGCCCGAAGGCGTAGGTCTGAACGTCGTTCATGATAGTCCCCTGCCCGAGCGGGTCAGGGGACTTCCCGACCTTTCAGGCATCCCTATTGAATAACGAAATTGGTAAAATAAACGTTATCTACGCCGCCATAACCGGTCTTTTGCTTCAAAACATCGTTGATGACGCCCTTGATCCGGCCCTGAAGCTGGCGTTTGCCCTCTGGCGTCGCGAGCATCGTCTCGGGCTGCTGGGCGAGCAGCATCAGCACCTGGCTGCGAATCGCCATCTCATGCGTCTTGATCGCCTCGATCACGCGCAGGTCGTAATAGGTCGATACGGCGACCGAAATCTGCGCGAAGGCGTCCGTGTCCGACATGTTGGACGTGAAGGGCGCCTGAAGCTGGAAATATGTCGCCTGATAGGCCGCCGGATTGGCGGGCGTGGGCAGGTCGATGCCCTTGCCCGGGTGGGCAGGCGCATGCGCGCCGCCGCCACCTTCGCCATGCCCTTCGCCGCCCATGCCATGGGCCTTGGCGACTTCCTCAGCACTCTCGCCCGCCAGAACGAGAACCGGCTTGTTCGGATCTTCCTTCGGGCCTTCTTCCTTAGCACTGAAGAAACCGGCGGCATAAAGCCCGCCAGCCGTGCCAGCACCACCTAGGACCAGCGCGACGACGATCAGGAGGATCATCTTCATGCCTCCCCCCTTCTTTTTCTTCGCCTTCGCCTCGTCACTCATCTGCTGGTCCCCCGAATATCCTGGAATTTAGGCGTAGCGCGCGCGCACCGCGTCCTGGGCGCGCGGCTGTGCATCCGCATGGTTAAGAACGGCAGGATCAGCGGAGCCTTTAGGACCAAAAGCGTTATTTTCACGACTTTGCCAGCGGCCCTGCTGGCCTTGGGGCTGACCCATATTCTGGTTGTTCTGCTGCCAGGCTGAAGCGGTCTGGGAACCGTGCTGCTGAGGCTGTTGCTGCTGCGAGGAGGATTGGTTGCCCATGTCCGCGCGGTGGGCTTCGGCCACCGGCGCGGCTCGCTCGACCCGGACGTCAGAAATGCGCACGGCAGCCAGACCCGCGTCCAGCTTCAGCCGGTCGCTATCCTGCCGCAGGGCAGCCTCGGCCGCCTCGCTGGCGACCGTCAGGCTGACGGCCGCGCCCTCGCTGCCTTGGCGGATATCCACCTGCACGGCGCCCAAATGGTGGGTGTCGATCTGGAACCGGCCCTGCGCGCCATTGGCGGACAGCCCTGCAATGTCGCGGGTGAGGCCGTCGATCCACTGGCCCGACACGCCCATATCGACCATCTGCGCGCCAAGGCTGGCGGACAGGTCCACGGCCGGAGCCGATGGTGCGGAGGGCAGCGTGGCCATGGGCGAGGAAGCGGCGCTGGACGTCACGGGCGCGGCGTCGAGCGGCTGCCCCGTCACGGAAAGGCTGGGCGGCGGATCGGCCTTCATTGGGACAGGATCATCCTTTGCGGACGCGACGGCAGAAACTTGCGCGCCAACCCGCACGGATAGGCCGGACTGGCGCGCGGAGACCTGATCGCGCACCAGTTGCAGGAGAGAAATCGCCTCTGCCTTAACCGGCTTGCCGTTGAGGACCGGTGCAGCAGATTGCTGAATTTGGGCCGGGATTGCAGGGCTATCCACTGAGGGTTGATCCTGCTTGGCCGTGACGCTGGGTGACTCGGTTCGCGTTTGTTCAACGGGCGTCGATATTGGAGCTATGCGAGGGGCACCCTCTTCTACTGGAGCCGCAGGCGTGGGCATGCGCGCGATAACCGGCTGAACGGCGGGCGCAGTTTCCTGCGCCGCGGCAAGCGGCTTATCGGCTTCGCCACGCTGGGCTCCCACCGCCGCTGGTGCAGGCGCTATGCCCTGCGAAGCGACAGGCGGCTTATCGGCCTCGCCACGCCAAATTTCGATCGCCACAGGCGTCGGCGCAACAGGGATTGCGGGCGTCAGCAGCGGTGCAGCATCGGGCATATCCGCCAGGGAGACCGCGACGTTGGTGCGGTCTTGGCTATCGGCGTCTCCTTCGCTCTCCGCCTCAACCGCGACCTCTACGTCGATTTCAGCTTGCACCGGAATGAAGGGGGCCTCTGGCGCGATTTCCTGCTTGTGAGGCGTCGGATGCACTTTGGCAGTCGCCTTGGTCTCAATGGCTTCGTCCGGCATTTCAGGGCTAGGCAGCGTGGCAATAGCTCCCTCACCTTCCGGTTCAGCCTCCCCCTCCGGCGCAGGCGTAAGGGCCGTGTCATGCTTGACCAATCCCAGGGCAAGGCCGGGCGGCAGCGAAGCGGGCGTACCCTTGCCCGCTGCTACCGCGACTGCGAGCCCGGCAGGCACATGGTCATGGCCTGGAGCATCGACATGCTGGTCGCCGTCTGTCCGAAAATCCGGAACTGTCGCCGCCGCCTCGACTGGCGGCAGAGTGGGTGGGGAGGCGACATCGTTGGTCGCCGCGCCCGCGATCGACCCGCTCAGCATCGCGGCGAAGTCGGCCGTTTCCTGCCCCGTCGCCGCCACGGCAGCAGTCCCCGGCAGGGCCGAGGAGAAGAGCATTGCCTTGAGGCTGGAAAGCATGTTCATGTCAGACATCTCCTGTCCGCTGCATCCGGCGATAGCGCGGCAAGGCCGCCAGTTTATTCTCGCGCCATTCTTCAAGGTGCGCACGCGCGCGATCCTTCAGCTTTTCGGCGATTTCACGATCCCGATTGGTCACGAGACTGAGGCCTTCCTTCACTTCAACCTTCCGGCGCGCATCATAAAGCGCGCCGTCCAACTGACGGCCCGCCTGTTCAAGACGACCCGCAAGTTCCTGCATCGCTGCAAAATTCGCGCCAGTTGCCGTGCCGGGGTTGGAAAAAAGATCGCCGCGCACCCTGCGTAGCCGCTCTGCATTGCGTTCGATGCCATCCGCCTCGTCACGGGCGCGCGCGGTTTCGGCCACGGCCATGGCATGCTGAACATGGCGGACGCGTAAGACGCGCTGGCGGGTCTTGAGCGCGCCCTTCATGCGCCGAACTCAGCGATCAGCGCACCGGCGCTGGTGTTGAGGTCGATATGGCTTTTCTGATCCTGCCGGATGAAGTCGAGTATCTCCTGACGGCGCTGCACCGCTTCGTCGATCACCGGATCATTGCCGGGGCGGTAGGCGCCCATCAGGATGAGGTCACGATTTTCCTCATAAGCGGCCCAGAGGCGGCGATAGGAAGCAGCGGCAAAGCGATGCTCGTCCGGCACCACGTCCGCCATGACTCGCGAGAGGGACTTGCCGATGTCGATCGCCGGGAAGATCGCCTGTTCGGACAGATGGCGCGACAGGACGAAATGGCCGTCCACGATGGCGCGCGCGGCATCGACGATCGGATCGTCGGTATCGTCGCCATCGGCCAACACGGTATAAAGCGCGGTGATCGAGCCGCCAGTGCGGCTGTCCACCCCTGCCCGCTCCACCAGACGGGGGATAAGGGCCAGTGCGGAGGGCGGATAGCCCTTCATCGCGGGGGGTTCGCCCAGCGCCAGGCCGATCTCACGTTGAGCGTGGGCGCAGCGGGTCAGGCTGTCGATCAGCAGCAGCACCTTTTTGCCACGGGCGCGGAAATATTCGGCGATGGCGGTGGCGCGGGCGGCGGCGCGCAGGCGCAGCACCGGGGGATGGTCGGCGGGTACGGCGACGACGATCGACTTGTGCATCGCGCCCTTGAGCTTGGTTTCGAGGAAATCGCTGACCTCGCGGCCGCGTTCGCCGATCAGGCCCGCAACAACGATGTCGGCTTCGGCGCCCGCGATCATCTGGCCCATCAGGACCGACTTGCCGACGCCAGACCCTGCGATGATGGCGATACGCTGGCCACGCCCGGCGGTCAGCAGTGCATTGACCGCGCGCACGCCGAGGTCGAAGGGCTCGGTGACGCGGCCACGATCGAGCACATTTCCCTTGACGCCATTGAGCGGCCAGCTGCCCCCGCCGATGATAGGTCCCTTACGGTCCAGCGGTTGGCCCATGGCGTCGATGACGCGACCGATGAGGCCATCGCCCACCTGCACCATGGTCGCCTGGCTGTCCGGCTCGACCCGCGCGCCATTTTCCAGCGGCGCGTCGGCGTCCAATGGCACCAGCAAAGTCTTGTCGCCGCGAAAGCCCACGACTTCGGCGCGGCAGACGGTTCCGTCCGACGCGATCACCCGTGCGCCCGCGCCGATCGGCTTGCGGAAGCCGGTGACTTCCAGCATCCCGGCGTCATGACTGACCAGCCGGCCGACATGGCGCGGCTGGCGGTTCTGTACTTGAAGATGGTCGAACAGGCTTTCCGCCTGAGCGAGCGAGGCGCGGATCATGCCCAACCCCCCTTCATGAACGGCCTTCCATGTCGTCCATCAGCGCGCGCAGGCGCGCAAGGCGCACATCCGGGCCGTCCTCGACCCAGCCGTCAGCGGTTTCCAGCCGCACGCAACCGCGATGCATCGCCTCGTCAGGAACCAGCCGCACGCCGATCGTCTCATCCTGCAACAGGGCGATATCGTCGGGATGCAGGTGCAGCGCGCCCTTAGGGTCATTATCCTCGATAAAGGCGGCGACGGTATCGCAACGCTGCAGCAGCCGTTCGATATCGATCTCGACCTCGCCGACGATCTGCTCGACCAGCCGGACGACAGTGGCCGACAACATGGTGGAAAGCATCCCGCTGGGAGCAGGCGACAACAATTCGAGCGCCTCGGCCAAGCGGTTGCGCGCTTCGGCCTCCGCGGCCTGGGAGTCGCCAATCACGCGGCACCCTTCGTCAAACCCTTGGGCGAACGCCTCGATCCGGGCCTGTTCCAAAAGATCCTCGTCCGTCATCGGCGCGGCGGCGGCATCGTGCAAAGCCATGGCCGACATAGGGCCTTCGTTGAACAGGCTGCGAAAACCGCCGCTCTTCACCTGGCTCATGCCGCCGAGCGGGATGCTCGCGACGTCATGGCTGCTGATCGAGCCCAGAACCTTAAACAAAGTCGTTCCCCTTGCCGCCCAGCATGATGGTGCCCGCATCGGCCATGCGGCGCGCGGTCGCGATGATAAGTTTCTGCGCGTCCATCACCTCGGCGAGGCGGATGGGGCCGCGTTCCTCGATCTCGTCGGCGATCGCCTGAGCCGCACGGGCAGACATGGAACCGAAGATCTTGCCCTTCAGCATGTCGTTCGCACCCTTCAGCGCCACGACCAGCACGCTGCTGTCGATGGTGCGCATCAGCGTGCCCATATTCTTGTCATCCATGTCGATCAGGTTATCGAACACGAACATCTCTTCTTCGATGGTCTGCGCGATCATCTTGTCGCGCTTGGCGATCGCCTTGATGATCCGCTGCTCATTTTCCTTGCGGACATTGTTCATGATCGCGGCTGCTTCGATCGTGCCGCCGCGCTGCGACGCAGCGCCCTGTTTCTTGGACGTCGAACCGCGCAGCAGCAGCTGCTCCAGGTCGTCCAGCGCCTCGTTGGACACCGGACCGAGGGTCGCGATGCGATAGACAATCTCTTCCTGATATTCGGCGGGCAGCAATTGCAGCACGTCGGCGGCGACCGGCGCTTCCAGATGAGCCAAGACGATCGCCATGATCTGCGGATGCTCCGCTTCGATCAGCGACGCGACTTCCTTGGCGTCCATCCACTTGAGCATTTCGAGCTGGGTGGAGCGCGTGGGCGGCGTGATCCGCGCCAGGATCGTCTCAGCGCGTTCCTCGCCCAAAGCCTTGGTCATCGCGCCCCGGATATGACGGGTCGCGCCGTAGCCGATGGTGGTGCGCTTCTTCGCCTTCGTGACGAAATGGTCGAGCGCCTCGTTCACTTCCTCGACCGCAACGTCGGCGACGTCATACATCGCGTAGCCAAGCTGGCGGACTTCGTCGGGCTCCAGGCGGGAGAGGATCTGCGCGGCCTCATCCTCGTCGAAGAGCATCAGGAGGACGGCAGCGGCGGCGCTGCCCTTGATCGCGGGGGCGGTAGCGGCCTCAGCCATTGTCCTTCTTCCCTTCCTTCAGGAGGTCGCGGACGACAAGGGCGGCGCGATCCGGGTCCTGCTTCACGAAGTTGCGAATGAGGTCGGCGCGCTGCGCATAGTCATAGGTGGACGAAATCATGTCGAGCGTGACGGCCTTGCTGCCATCAGGAGCGATCGCGGCCTGCTTGGTGATCTCCGTCGAGATTTCGCGGCCGATCTTCTGGCCCTGGGCGGCGACATCGGCGGCGGCGGCTTCCTGGGCGGCGGCGCGGCGCTTCAGCAGCGGGCGGCCGATGCCGAAGACCACCAGCAGAGCGACAGCGAGAGCCGAGAGATTGCGCACCAGCGGCGAAACCCAGTCGGCTTCATACCAGGGAGCCTTCACTTCTTCGGCTTTCACGAAACTGCGCGAGGACAGAGCGACCACGTCGCCGCGTGCCTGATCGAAGCCGACCGCGCCCTTCACCAGCGCTTCAAGGGCTGCGATCTCCTGCGCGCTGCGTGGCTTGCCATCCGCGCCATTGTCCAAAGCGACCGCGACCGACAGGCGCTTGACGGTGCCGATCGCGTCCTTGGTCACCGAGACTTCGCGGCCCAGCTCAAAGCTGCGGTTGAAGGTTTCTTCGGTTTTCATCGGCGCGCCGGCCGGGGTCGCGGGCTGGTTGGCCTGCGTGCCCTGGCTGACGGCCTGGCCGTTGGGGTTGGTCTGGGTAACGGTCGGGTTGACCGGCGCCTGGTTGCTGAGCGCGCCGGGAACGCCGCCCGCCTCGCCGCCTGCACCCTGGCCGCGCGGATCGGAAGCCCAGCTGCCGGTTTCGGTGCGCAGGCGCGCTTCGTCCTGCGGATAGGTTTCGCGGGTCGCCTGGCGTTCGGCGAAATTCAGTTCGGCGCGGACTTCGGTCGAGAATTTGCCTTCACCCAGGATCGGCGTCAGCAGCGCGATGACCGACTGGCGGTAGCGATCCTCGATCTTCGACTGGACGGCGAGCTGGCGGTCGTCGGCTGCATTGCCGTCATTGTTGCTGAGCAACCGTCCATTCTGATCCACCAGCGAAATCTGGTCGGGGCTAAGTTCCGGGACCGACGAGGCGACCAGGTGAACGATCGCGCTGACCTGTGCGTCGGTCAGCGTGCGGCCCGAAGCGAGGCGCAGCATCACCGAGGCGGACGGCTTGGCCCGTTCGCGCAGGAAGACGCTCGGCGGTTCGACGGCGAGATGCACCTTGGCGCTTTCGACGCTGTCGATCGCCTCGATCGTGCGAGCAAGGTCCATTTCGCGGGCGGACCGCAGCTTTTCGCCCTCAACGGCGCGACTGGCCCCCATCGGCAGGCTGTCGATCATGCTGTTGCCGTCGGGCGCGCTCTTGGGCAGGCCCTGGGCGGCGAGCATCATCTTCGCCTTGAAATAATCATCCTCGGCCACGGTCATCGCGCCCGAATTGTCGAAGTCATAGCGCATGCCGTTCTGGTCCAGCACCTGCGCCACCGCCGACTTGTCAGCATCGGGCAGGCCGCGGAACAGGTCGCGCTGCGGCGGCTCGCGCAGGGCGAGCCAAGCCGCGCCCGCCGTCGCGACGACGCCGAGCAGGCCGAGCAGCGGCAGGCTTTTTGCCACCGCAGGCTGCTTGATGAAGCCGGTGAAGCGCGCCTTCAGCGCATCGGTGCCGCCGAAAGAGGAGCCGCTGGTTGCGGGGAGAGCGGCCGCGCCGCCGACATTGGTGGTGAGTGCGTTCTCGCTCATATTACACCGGCATGCTCATGATGTCCTTGTAAGCGGACAGGAGTTTGTTGCGGACCTGGAGGGTCGCTTCGAAGCTGACCGACGCCTGCTGCTTGGCCAGCATGACGGCGGCGATGTCGGTCGTTTCGCCACGCTCGAAGGCGGAAGCCGCCTCGCCCGCTTGGGATTGCAGGCCGTTGACCTGTTGCAGCGCGGAGTTGAGCGCCTCGGTAAAGCCGCCGGGCTTGGTGCCCTCGGCCCCGCCGATACCCGCGCCACCGCCGACCGTCCCGGTCTGTGCGACGTCGCGCAGGGCGGCGTTCTTCTGGAGGATGGCGTTGCGGATGGCCATCACGCTGTCAGTTGGGGAAATGCCGGTCATGCCTTACCTCCCTCAAGCCGCTGCAAGTTCGCGCATCTCGGCGAGCCGATAGCGCAAGGTGCGTTCTGAAATGCCGAGCTTGCGGGCGGCGGCGGCGCGGTGGCCGTCCGTCTCGCGCAGCGCGGCGCGGATCGCATCGAGCTTCGACTGGCGGGCGACATCGCGCAGACGGACCGGCTCGGCGGCAGGCGCGGGTTCCACCCCCACCACGCGCAATTGCGGCGCACCGGCGATATGCAGGTCGTCCGCGTCGATCCGGTCGCCGTCCCGCAAAACGACCGCGCGCTGAAGCACATTGCCGAGTTCACGGGCGTTACCGGGCCAGATATGGTCGGCAAGCTTGGAAAGCGCGGCGGTGGTCGGCCAGACGAAATCCTGATGGCGCAGCAGCATGGCGGCGGCGATGGCGGTGACATCGCCCGGACGCTCCGAGAGCGGACGCAGCTCCAGCGGCATGACGTTCAGACGCCAGTAAAGATCTTCGCGGAAGCGGCCAGCGGCGACTTCGGCAGCGAGGTTGCGGTTGCAGGCCGCGATGATGCGGACATTGACCGGCACCGGATGGGTGGCACCGACGGGGAGGATTTCGCCTTCCTGCAGCGCGCGGAGCAGCTTGGCCTGCAGCGCCAGCGGCAGTTCGGCAATCTCGTCGAGGAACAGGGTGCCGCCGTCGGCCGCCAGGAACAGCCCTTCCGACGCGTTGGCCGCGCCGGTGAAGCTTCCCTTCTTGTGACCGAAGAGCATCGCTTCCATCATCGTTTCAGGAAGCGCGGCGCAATTGACCGCGATGAAGTCGTGCGAAGTACGGCCCGACTGCGCGTGAAGGAAGCGCGCCATGCCTTCCTTGCCCGTGCCGGTGTCGCCCTGGATCAGGACAGTGGCGTCGCTGCGGGCGACACGCCCGGCCAACGTCATCAGACGAGTGCTGGCGGCGTCGCCAACCGCCGGAATGCTTGCCGGGCGGATGAGCTCTGCGATCAGGGCGAAGGCGAAGGCCATGTCTTCAAGGCCGAAAGCGACGCGGGCTGGCAGGCCATTGGCCGCCGGAACCAGCGAAGGCGTGCCCTCGATCAGGTTGATCAATATGTCGCGATGAGTGGCATGACCGATCTCGGTGGCCAGAAGGACGCGGCGATCATCTCGCTCGCGCGGGCTTTGCGCATCGACGATGCGCACCAGATAGAAGGCGTTTTCCAGCCAATGCTGCAGGCCCGGAACGAGCGCACAGACACCTCGGCTCACGTCAAGCGACGACATGATAGTCCCCAATCATTTTGGCCGGATTGTGCCCCCGCACGTTCCAACCCCCTTCGATGGTCCTGAAAATGCCTTCGCGTGGTTATCATCTAGTTAATGCGGCAATTACCATGTCGCCGGGCGGCAATTTTCTTCCGCATTGCCGCCATGCCGATGATGCTTCCTAAACATGCGCGCGTGTGAAAGCCGCGGATTTGCGTGCTTTTTGAGTTTTTCTGAAAAAAATCGCGCCCTGCCCTAAAAGCTTTTTTCCGCCTGCCGTTATCCCCTTTCGAGGCCGCAAGCAGCCTGATGGCAGCGACCTGATAGGACATAGAAAGGGAATATCATGACTGTTATCGGAACCAACTCCTCCGCTCTGCGCGCCGCCAACGCTTCGGCTCTCGCAGGCAAGTCGCTGACCACCGCGATGGAGCGCCTGTCGAGCGGCAAGCGCATCAACAGCGCCAAGGACGACGCTGCCGGCCTCGCCATCTCCTCGCAGATGACTTCGCAGATCAAGGGCATGACCCAGGGCATCCGCAACGCCAATGACGGCCTGTCGCTGGCCCAGACAGCGGAAGGCGCGCTCGGCGAAGTCACCAACATGCTGCAGCGTATCCGCGAACTGGCCGTCCAGTCGGCTTCGGAAACCTACGCCGCCAGCGACCGCACCAACCTGAACGCTGAAGTCACCGCGCTGAAGTCGCAGATCACCAATGTCCTCGCCACGACCGAGTTCAACGGCGTCCGCATCTTCAACAGCGCCGCGACCGGCACCACCTACACGGCTCAGGCTGGCTCCATCGACATCCAGGCAGGCGCCAACGCCAGCGACGTGGTGACGATCACCTTCAGCTCGCTGACCGACCTGGCCGCCGCGACGGCAGTCGATACCGCCGCCAACGCCGCCACGGCGATGGGCAACGTCGATACCACCCTGACGGCCGTTGCGACCGCCCGTGCTCAGCTGGGTGCCGCGCAGAACCGCCTGGACTCGACGATCAACAGCCTGACCAACAACATCACCAACCTCAGCGACGCCCGCAGCCGCATCGAAGACGCCGACTTCTCGGCCGAAACGACCGCTCTCGCCAAGGCGCAGATCCTGAGCCAGGCTTCGACCGCGATGCTCGCCCAGGCGAACCAGAGCCAGCAGAACGTCCTGAAGCTGATCCAGTAATCCGGACCAGCCAACCAAATTGACCGGCTGAGGTATTGGTCACCTTGCAGACGGTCATGTAGCCCCCGGCGCATCAACAGTCCCCACCGCGCCGGGGGAAACACTTCGATCGAACGGCCAGCATATCAGAAGCCTCCGTCCCCCCGGGCGGAGGCTTCACCGCTTTTTGGGGGTACAAGGCTTGCAATGTGCCTCCATGCGCCCATCATGGCGGCATGATGAAGATTGACCGGCGCGCGGTGATCGCCGTTTCAGGCGCAACGCTCCTCTTCCCCCGATCGGCCCTGGCCCAGCCGAGAGCCGAACGCTTCTCATGGGAAACGGTAATTGCAAGCGCCCAGCGCTTGGCCCGCCAGCCTTATAAGGAAACGCCTCATCATCCCGGAGCGCGGAACGTCAATTACGACGCACTTTATCAGGCGCGTTTTCGGGAGGACCGGACAATCTGGGGCGACCTGCCCGGCGACACGGGGATCCAGCTTTTCCCGCTGAGCGCCTCGGCCGAACAGCCGGTCGAAATCGCGCTGGTCGAAAATGGCCGCGCCACCCCGCTGCGCTACGACCCCAACATCTTCGACGCGCCTGCCGACAACGCCGTGCGCAAGCTTGGGCCGAACGCGGGCTATGCCGGGTTTCGCATCATGAATGCGGCGCGTGACGGTGACTGGCTCTCCTTTCTGGGGGCCACCTATTTCCGCTCGCCCGGCGCCACCAAGCAGTTCGGCCTGTCCGCGCGCGCGATCGCGATCAACACCAGTATCCAGGGCAAGGAGGAATTCCCCCTTTTCACCCATTTCTGGCTTGAGCGCACCGGGCGCAGCAGCATCACCATCTATGCCCTGCTCGACGGCGCCTCCATCACCGGAGCCTATCGCTTCGTGAGCGAACGGACACCGCAGGGCGTACGGCAGGATGTCGATACGGTACTTTTCCCCCGCCGCGCCATTGCGGAACTGGGGCTGATGCCGATGACCAGCATGTTCTGGTATGATCAGGCCAGCCGATCGTCCCGCACGGACTGGCGACCGGAAATCCACGATTCCGATCTGCTGGCGATCGGCAGCGCCGATGGAACGGTCCATGCCCGCCCGTTGATAAATCCTGCCGCCCCCCGCGTCGATGCGTTCACCGAGCGCAATCCATTGGGCTTCGGCCTGATGCAGCGCGATCGGAATTTCGACCATTATCAGGATGACGGCGTATTCTACGAACGCCGACCGTCGCTTTGGGCAAGCCCGCTCAAGCCCTTTGGCGGGGGCCAGGTCCGGCTATATGCCTTTCCTACCACCAGCGAATATGTCGATAATGTCTGCGCCTACTGGACCCCCGCCGCTGCGGTGCGGGCGGGCGGCAGGATCAATGCGAGCTACCGCCTTGACTGGTCTTCTGCGGGTGGGCCAGCCAAGGCTGGCGCGATATTGGACAATATCTGGACCGGCCGTGCGAGCGAAGCAGGCGTGGACCGCCTGATCCTGGACTTTTCCGGCGTTTCCTCCGAGGTGAAGCCTGATATTTGGGTGGATGTGGCGGGGGGAACGGTGGTCCAGAAAGGCGGCTATCCGGTTCTCCATCAGTCCGGGCTGTACCGCGTCGCGCTCGATATCCGGCGCGATAGCGGCCAACCGGCTGATATCCGCGTCCAACTCCGTAGCGGCAATCGGCCGTTCAGCGAATATGTGCATTATCCGCTCGGTGCTTGAGGGAACCGGCGATGACCGGGCGCATTGTCGCGTCCGTTACGACTTCAGAACGGACCGAACATGACGGTGATCAGTGACGGGCAGATGGACGACCAGGCGGAGGCGCCAGCGCCTGCGCGCGGGTTCGAGCATGTGCCCGCTGAGATGCCGCTCGTCATGCCCGAGCAGGATTTCCGCGAGCATCCCCGCGACTTCCCGCACCGGCCGCTGAACATCGACCAATGGGCGCGGCGCTTGCTGGTCGTGCTGCTGGCGCTGCTGCCCGCCTCCATGGCCGCGCACGAGATGCGGCGGTCGATCGGGCTGGATGGCATTTCACTTTGGGAAGGCGTCTATCTCGCCCTGTTCATCCCCCTTTTCGCCTGGATCGCTTTCGGCTTCGCCACCAGCCTTATTGGTTTTCTAACGCTGACCATGGGCAAAGGTCCGGGGGTGCGCCCCTATCGGGGGCCATTCGCAGCACCCCTTCGCGGCCGCACGGCTGTCCTCCTGCCCGTTTGCAACGAAGATTTCCTGGGCGTAATGGGCCGCCTGTCGATCATGGAACGGTCGCTGGCGCAGGTGATGGGCCATGAGCGGTTCGAATTCTTCATCCTGAGCGATTCCAATCCGGCCAATGGCGAGATTGAGCGCGAAGCCTATCTCAAGATGCGGAAGGGCTTTTCGCGCCCGGTGCACTACCGGCGGCGCGCGCTCAATATCGGCCGCAAGCCCGGCAATATCGCTGAATGGGTGCAGCGCTTCGGCGGCGGCTATGACTATATGATCGTGCTGGACGCCGACAGCGTCATGAGCGGCCAGACCATGGCGCGCCTGGCGCTCGACATGGAACGGCACCCGCATGTCGGCCTGATCCAGACCGTGCCGACCATCGTCGGCGCAGCCACCTTCTTCGCCCGCTGGCAGCAGTTTGCGAGCAGGTTGTTCGGCCCAATTTCGGCTGCCGGAATGATCTGGTGGGCCGGCTCGGAAGGCATGTTCTGGGGCCATAACGCCATCTTACGTACGAAGGCGTTCGCGCAGAGCTGCGGCCTGCCCGAACTGCCGGGCCGCGCGCCCTTTGGCGGGCATATCATGAGCCATGACATGATCGAAGCCGCGCTGCTGCGCCGCCGCGGCTGGGACGTGCACATGGTCATGGCGGACGACAGTTTTGAGGAATTTCCCCCTTCCCTGCCCGACCTCGCCACCCGCGACCGGCGCTGGTGCCAGGGCAATATCCAGCATGTGCCGTTGATCCCGAAGATCAAGGGACTGCATCCGGTCAGCCGCTTCCAATTGCTCGTCGGGGCGTCAGCCTATTGCACATCGCCGTTGTGGCTCGCGCTGATGCTGGTGGTGCTTGGCGGGGCGCTCGCGGGCGTGTGGCCGCCCAGCGCCATCCTGCCGTCGGGCGGGCTGCTGGCGCTCACGGCGGTGCTGTTGTTCGGCCCTAAGTTGCTGGCGATGCTATGGGCAATGGCCGACCCCGCCCGCCGCATCGGTTTCGGTGGGGCGGCGCGCATGAGCCGGGGCGTGATCGCCGACATCGCGCTGTCGATCCTGATGGCGCCGGTCAGCATGCTGACGCAGACAATCAACCTGTTCGGGATATTGATGGGCCGAAAGAGCAGTTGGAGCGGCCAGATCCGTGACCGCGACGGCATGGCGATGACAAGCGCCATCTGGCTATTCAAATATCATATCATGCTGGGCGGCGCGCTGACGGCCCTGGCGATAAGAGGCGGCACGTCAGTTGGCTGGATCATTCCAGTGGTGGCGGGACTTGTGCTGTCGCCCGTCCTTGCCGCCTTCACGGCGCGGAAGGATCTTGGCCACAAGGCCGAACAGAGCGGGCTGTTTCAAGTCGCCGAGCCCTGGTGGCGCGCGCAAAGCTATCGCCCGCCGCATTATCCCGAACAGGTGCGGGGACGGCCCGCGCTTCAGCAGGCGGTCGCGAACGATCGGTAGACAGGCTCGTCATGCTGATCTCGTTTCGGCATGCATTTCGCCTCACCGACCGAGACCGATCCGTAGAAATGGACCTTGGCCAAGTACAGCGTGACACCGAGATTGTGAGAAACTGCTCTTAACCTCCGTTCGCTTCGAACGAAGTCGAGAAGCCGTACATAGCGTGTCTCGACTGTGCTCGACACGAACGGACCGGGTCAATCCCACTCCCGCAGCTTCTCGCGCAGCTTCTCGAGCGCCGCCTTCTTGATCTGGCACACCCGCGCGGCGCCGATGTCCAGCGCCTGCCCGATTTCCTCCAGATTGAGTTCCTCGACGAAATAGAGCTGCAACACCAGCGCCTCGCGCTGCGGCAACTCTCCAATGCATTTGGCGAGTGCGGCCTTAAGCGACTCCCGCTCCATCGCATCGTCCGCGCGATCCTCGACATCGGCGAACCACATGGACTGGTCGGAATAGACCTCATCCATGCTCGTGTGCTGGACCATCTCGCAACCGTCCGCCAATTCGCGGTAGGTCGCGGCGTCCATCTCCATCTCGACCGCCATCTCTGCTTCCAACGGGGCGCGGCGGAGCTGCTGCTCCAGCCTGCTCCGCACCGCCGCCAGTTGCTTGCGGTTCGCCATGGCTGACCGGGCCAGTGTCGCACCTCGGCGCAGATGATCGATCATCGCGCCGCGCACGCGCAGTTGCGCATAGGAGGCAAAGCCAAGGCCGCGATCTTCAAAAGCGTTGGCCGCCTCGACCAGCGCGACCATCCCGATCTGCAGCAGGTCCTCAACCTCCACAGCGCTCGACACCCGCCCATGCACATGCCAGGCGATCTTGCGCACCAGCGGCATGTAGCGCCGCGCCAGTTGTTCGGGACTGTTGTTCGACCGGCCGTAAGTATTGGCATCGGAACCGGCGACGACCTTCTTCATGAACATGGGTCAGTTATCCTCAGGCGACGCGTTCGCGAGTGGGAAGCGGATCGTGGCGGGGCGCGGGCCGCTGCTCGCCACCGACCACAGCGACGACTTCCACGCCCTTGCCATCGGGGATTTCCAGGAAGGAGAGTACCGGCGTTTCCGGCAGGTGCGGCTTGAACAGGCGGGCGAGCGCACGGCGCGCCACTGGCGAGGTAACGATGGCGAAGTTGCGCGCCTGCCCCATGATCGGCCGCGCAGCCTGCACCACCGATTCGATGATCCGGTTGGCGAGCGCGGGTTCGATCGGATGCTTGGCGTCCCCTGCCACCCGCATGGCCTGGGCGAGCAGCGCCTCCAGGTCGCCATCCAGCGTGATGACCGGCAGCGGCATCTTGACCGGCACAAGACCCTGGATGATCAGAGCGCCGATCCGCTGGCGAACGGCTTCGACCAGTTGTTCATGGCTCATGTCGGGCCGCGCGGCATCGACCATCGCCTCGCAGATGCGGCGGAAGTCCTTGAGCGCGATCCCTTCAGACAGCAGCGCACGGCAGAGGGCGGAAATCTGCGTCAGGCTGAGCGTGCCGGGCGTCAGGCCATCGACCAGTTGCGGCGCGGCGTCCTTGAGGTTGTCGAGCAGCTTGCGCGCTTCGTCCAGGCCGAACATCTCGCTGGCGTTCATGGCGATCAACTGGTTGAGGTGCGTCGCGACTACCGTCGGCGGATCGACGACGGTATAGCCCGCAACCACCGCCTCGCTGCGCTTGGCAGGCGAAATCCAGACGGCGTCGAGGCCGAACGTCGGGTCCTTGGCCTCGCGACCGGACACGACCCCTTCCAGCGCGCCACTGTCGAGCGCCAGCAGGTCTTCGGGATAAATCTCGTCCTCGCCGACGACGACGCCGGCGATGGTGATGCGATACTGATTGGGTTCGAGCGCCAGATTGTCCTTCACGCGGACCATCGGCACGACGAAGCCCAATTCCTTCGACAGCTGGCGACGAATGCCGGTGATGCGGGCCATCAGCGGCGCACCCTTGCGCTCATCGACCAGGCTGATGAGACCATAGCCGATCTCCAGTCCCAGGATCGCGCCGTCCGACACATCATTCCATTCGATGACCGCGGGATTGGCGGGTTCGGGCATTGGGGCCGGTTCGGCGGCCTTGGCCTTCGCTGTCTTGCGCAAATGCCAGGCGATCGCACCGGCCACGGCCGCCGCCGTCAGGATGATGAAGTGCGGCATGCCCGGCAGGATGCCGAGGAAGCCGAGGATTGCGGCGACCGGAACCCAGGCGCGGCCCGATCCGAACTGATTGGTGATCTGGTTGCCCAGATCGTCCTCGCTGCCGACGCGGGTCACGATGGCAGCCGCCGCGATCGAGAGCAGCAGCGCCGGAACCTGCGCCACCAGAGCGTCACCGATCGCCAGAACGATATAGGTTTGCGCGGCCTCACCGATCGCCAGGCCGTGGCTGACCACGCCCAGGATGATGCCGCCGACGATGTTGATCGCCAGGATCAGGATGCCCGCGACCGCATCGCCCTTCACGAACTTGCTGGCGCCGTCCATCGATCCGTAGAAATCCGCCTCGGTCGCGACTTCGCGGCGGCGAATCTTGGCTTCTTCCGGCGTCATCAGGCCCGCGTTGAGATCGGCGTCGATCGCCATCTGCTTGCCGGGCAAGGCGTCCAGGGTGAAGCGCGCGCTGACTTCGGACACACGGCCCGCGCCCTTGGTGATGACCACCAGGTTGATGATCATCAGGATCGCGAAGACAAAGATGCCGACGACATAGTCGCCACCGATCAGGAAGTGGCCAAAGGCTTCGATGACATGCCCCGCCGCGTCCGATCCTTCATGCCCCTGTACCAACACGACGCGCGTCGAGGCGACGTTTAGCGCCAGCCGCAGCAGGGTCGCGAACAGCAGCACGGTCGGGAAGCTGGAGAAGTCGAGCGGCTTGGCGGCATTGAGCGCCACCATCAGCACCGCGAGCGAAATCATGATATTGGTGATGAACCCGACGTCCAGCATGAACGCGGGCACCGGCACCATCATGAACAGCACGACCATCAGCGTCGCGATGGGCAGCACCGCCCCCTTGGCGGCGTTCGTCCAGATCTTCGCTTTGACTTGGGCGGGAGTCATATCGGGCCGTTACCTTCCGAGGGTGGCGAGCATGAGATAGGCGAGGCGCGCGGTCTGCGGGTCCGGCCGGACGGAGACGTCGGCGGCGGTCGCAAGGCGCTGGGTTTCGATCCGCACATAGTCGGCGGGCTGCACCGTCTTTGCGCCTTCCGGCAGCGAGGCGGCGGCATATTGGATGGGGCCGGTATCAAGCGAATCGACGCCGCGCTGGAGCTTGGCGGCAAAGCGATCGCGGATTTCCGCGAAGCTGCGCGGGCTTCCCGAACGGTCGTAGAAAATCGAGCGGTTGGCCCGCGCCGCCGCCGGGAACATCGAAGCCGCCGTCGCGTCAGGGGCGCGATCATGGACGGACAGGAACTTACTCGCCCCGCCGACGCCCAGGAAATGCGCGAGATACAGATCGACCGGCTCGGCCTCGCGGCCCAGGCGCTGTTCCAGATAAGCCTTGTTGTCGGCCGCATGCTGGGCGGCCATGACGGAGGCGGTCTCGGGATGCTTGCGCAGGTCGAGTATCTGCTGCCGCAGCTCGGGATCGGCGACATAATAGCGGCCGTTGCTGCCCCGGCTAATCGACTCTGCCGCCCAGCCAAGGCCATATTCGCTGCCATGCTTGTCGATGACGGCAAGCCAGCTTTGATCGACGAATTGATAGAGGCCCGTCGCGGACGAGGTCGTCGCGCGCGCCGTGGGATTGAGGCTGCTCTCGATCTTGGCCTGGCCGAGCAGATAGGCGAAATCCACGCCCGTCCTGCGGCTCGCCATGGCGATCGCGTTGGTCACGCGGTTGCCGGCCGATGCGCCTGTCGCTGATATGTCTGCAAAAGCCGACAAAGAAAAATCCCCGTTGGTACCGGGGAGCATTAGAGCAAGGCTTATGCCAAGATTTGGTTAACGCGAGCTCCATAAATGTTGATGGCGCGTTCAGCATGAAAGAAAAAAGGCGCCTCGCGGCGCCCTTCTCACACACAGCCATCGAATTTATTCGCGCTCTAGCGCCCGTAAACCAAAGGCGCCTGGGTCGATCCATGCGCCGCGAGCAACGACAAGCGCTGCCCCGCATGATCGGTCAACAGATTGATTCGCACCCGCGCCGCTTCAATCAGCGGCAGCAGCGCGGTCACTCGGTCGCGAATGGCCTCGTCGGCACGCCAGGCGCCGATCGCGCGCACGGCTGCGGCGCTGCTGCTCACATGGGCAGCGGCGGCGTCGATGGCCTCCACATCGGTGCCGTCAAGCGCAACGCGCAGCTCCTCGAAGGCCGAGAAGAGATCATCCAGCGCTGCAAGCCCGAGCGACATAGGAAAAGTTATCCGTTAACCGGCAGGTCGAGCGCGAGCATCTTGTCGGCAATCGCGGCCGGATCGACCGGATAATTGCCTGATGCGATGGCTGCCTTGATCGCAGCGACCCGGTCCATATCGACCGGCGCGCCTTCGGCCGCCATGCGTGCAGCGGGGCTCGCCGATGCTCCAGACGTCGAAACGCCAGCCGACCCCTTGTCGGAAAAGGTCCGCGTCTTGCCGCTTTCCCGCAAGCGGGAAGCCTCAATGGCGGCGCTGATATTCTGGCCGACAGATTTGATCATGGCTTAAATCCTTCACTCGTCCCGCTCACCCTATAACGGCAGGGTTCAAAAATCATTAAATCCCGGAATGCGGACCGTGCCCATTCCCACAACCTGAGCCAGAACAGGCGCAGCTTTCTTGTCTTCACGCACGCGGATCGTGTCGCCGACCGCGCCATCCTCGTCCGCGACCATCATCCGCGAAACGCTGAAGTCCGCATTACCCGCGACCAGTTGGACCGGGTCGCCCCGCTTTACCACCATGTCGCGCTGGACTGGCCGAGCCACAGCGCCATAACGCGCTGCCGGCGCTGCCGCAGCAGCGCCGCCGCCCGCCAAAGGCACGCGAATGCGCCAGCCCACTGCGTCGCACTTCACGATCGCCGCGCCGAATACCGGCCCTTCGATGCTCGGCGTTCCCGGACAAGCCGCTAGGCGCAACCGCCGATCGACCGGAGCCACGGGCCCGCCCGGTTCGCCGATATTGGCGCCCACGGTCATGGCGACCAGGCTGTCGATGCGATCCAGATTCTCGAACTTCTGCTGCGCCAGCACAGGCTCGGCACCCGCTGCTGACAGCAGGATAAGGGCAATCAAGGGCAGCTTGTTCACGGCAGATCTCCGCATACGGACAGATTCATGCCATCCATTAAGCCCGCTTCATGCCTAATAAGTCGTTAACGGGGGCGCGCGGCGGCGCGGCCGATGCGGATGACCTGCCCCTTGCCGCTCGCGCCGTCCATCTGGTCGAGCCCGCGGATGCGCAAGCGATCGCCCCTTAACCCCTGGCCCTTCAACTCACGCGCCACCGCGCCCAGCCGCGCAGCCGCCAAGTCCCACTCGTCGAACCGCTCCCGCACGGGATCGGTCCCCTCACTGGTGAGATCCAGCACATCGCCGCCTGGCCGCAATCCCGCGGCCACCCGCGCCAGCTGCACCCTGCCCACATCGGACAGCAGCGCTTCGCCCGGCAGGAACAGCTCCGCCGCGTGCAATTCCATGTCTTTGGCGATCGCGCGCCCGCCAAATTGCTGACGCACCTGCGCCAGCATCGCGTCCCGCTTCTGCCCGCTCGCCTGCAACAATATGAAAAAGCCGAGCAGCAGCATCAGCAGGTCGGCGAAGCTGACCGCCCAGCGATTGCGCCGGGCCTGGGATGTGATGGCCGTCATCATGCGACCTCGCGGATCGACGCCCGGCGCATCGGCACATTTTCCCGCCGAGCGATCGCCAGCATGCGCCCAGCGGCTTCCTTCTGCCAGGCGAGTTCCCGCTCCGACAGATCGGCGAGCCGCGCTGCGATGGGAGCCGCCACCAGATTAGCGATGACCACGCCATAAAGCGTCGTCAGCAGCGCCAGCGCCATGGACGGACCCAATGCCGCCGGATCATCCATCGCCGCGAACATGCCTATCAGGCCAAGGATGGTCCCGGCCATGCCCAGTGCAGGCGCAGCGTCGGCGATCGACAGCCAGACATTGCGCGCGCTTGCATGACGCCGCGCGCGATCGGCCAGCGCCTGCGCCGCCCAGCTTTCGAACTGTTCGGTCCGCTCGCTATTGGCAAGCCGCCGCGCCGCTTCCGCCAGGAAGGGGTTGGCGGTCTTCACCCGGTCCGTGCAGGCAAGCCCGCGCAATTGCGCGACCTGATCGATCTTCAGCATGGCTGCACGCGCTGCGGTCTGATCCCTGTCCGGATCGGCACGGAATAGCAGCGGCAGGGCGGCGAACGCGCTTCCTAGAGCCGACACGCCATTCTGGAACAGCGCGACTGCGCCCACACCCGCGATCATCACGATCAGGGTCAGGGGATCAAATAGCTGCGCCAATATCGCGATCATCGACAATCCCCCATTCACCCAAAAGAGCGGCGGCAAAGCCTTGCCAGCAGGCGGCAAAATCTTGCCGTCCATGCCGTCCCGCTCACGCAACACGGGGGTTTTCGCCATTCCTGCCTTTGCCGATGCGTCACCCACGCAAATTGGCACGGCTCTTGCGAATACCCGTTCGGATCACCCGCGGTTCACGCCTTCAGGCATCAGAACGGCGATTGAACCGCAACTTTTAGGCCCTCGGGCAAAAAGACGGAAAAGAGACAATGTCGCTGGAAGACGGATTGTTCGGGATACATGGGAAGGCGCTGGCACTTCGCTCGCAGCGCCTGTCCCTGCTCGCGTCCAACATCGCGAACGCCTCGACCCCCGGCTACAAGGCGCGGGACATCGACTTCGAGTCCGCGCTCAAGGAAGCCTCGGCTCAACAGAACAGGTCCATCGCGGACGTGTCCAAAGCCGTCGATGACAGCATGGGCTATCGCGTCCCGCTGCAGCCCAGCCTTGATGGCAACACCGTCGAACTCAGCACCGAACAGACGCTGTTCGCCGAAAACGCCGTCAAATATCGCACGACCCTCTCCTTTCTGGAGGGCCGTATCAACACCATCACTCGCGCGCTGAAGGGAGAATGAGCATGAGCGGCTCGGGTCCCATGAACGTCTTCGATATCGCCGGCCGCGCCATGAGCGCGCAGCTGGTGCGCCTCAACGCCACCGCCTCCAACATGGCGAATGCTGGCAATGTCACCGGCAGCGAGGCGGAAGCCTATCGCGCCATCAAGCCCGTATTCCAGTCGGTCACCGACAAGCCCGGCGTGTCCACGGTGAAGGTCGCCAATGTCCTCACCACCGACGCCAAACCGACCAAGCGCCACGACCCCAACCATCCGCTCGCCGACAAGAATGGCGACGTCTGGGAAGCGGCCGTCGATAGCAGCGCCGAGCTGGTCGACATGATCGAGACCGCCCGCATGTATCAGAACAATGTGCAGGTGCTGAACACCGCCAAATCCCTCATGCTCGAAACCATAAGGATCGGCAAATGAGCACGACCTCCACTGTCACCGACAGCGCGGGCCTGTCCGTCTATAATCCCTACAAGAATGTCGGGACCGGCAAGTCGGAAATGGGCCAGGCGGATTTCCTGCGCTTGCTCACGACGCAGATGCAGACGCAGGACCCGTTCGAACCGATGGATAATGCGCAGATGGTCTCGCAGATGGCGACCATCACCAACTCCAGCGGCATCGCGGAAATGAACCAGACGCTAAAGGGGCTGGCGTCGTCGCTCACCGGCTCCCGCCTTGGCGATGCGGCCAGCTGGATCGGCAAGTCGATGCTGGTGCAGAGCAACATCATCGCACCCGACGCCTACGGCCAATATACCGGCCAGGTGACGTTCAAGGATGCCACCAGCGGCGCGACCGTCGATCTGCTGGACGGCAACGGCAATGTCCTGAAGACCATAAATCTGGGCAATCAGGAAGCTGGCGACGTCAACTTCTACTGGGACGGCAAGGACGAGAGCGGCAACACCGTCGCTACCGACGCGCTCAAGATTCGCGTCAACGGCGCCACGCCGACCCGCGTCGCCAGTTGGGCCACCATCGCCGCCGTCCAGTCACCCGCCGACGGCAGCGCCTCCAAACTCATCACCGCGCTCGGCACCTACAGCCCGTCCGACGCCCTTTCACTCTCCTGACCTCAACCAACCCATCCTTTTCACCCAAGGAGCAACGCCATGTCCTTCTACATCTCGCTTTCCGGCCTCAAGGCCGCCCAGGCCGACCTGTCGACCATCGCGAACAACGTCTCAAACGTGAACTCGACCGCCTTCAAGAAGAGCAATGCCGTGTTCGGTGACATCTTCGCCGCCGCGCCGATGCAGACGACCACCCAGGTCGCCGGCCAGGGCGTGCGCGTACAGGGCATCAGCCAGCAGTTCACTCAAGGGACGATCGAAACCACCGACAAGACCCTCGACCTGGCCATCACCGGCGAAGGTTTCTTCACCGTCAAGCGCGTGGGCGACAACCAGGTCAGCTTCACCCGCAACGGCGCCTTCTCGGTGGATGAAAACCGCAACGTCGTCGATACCACCGGCGCCCACCTTCAGGTGATCCCAGTCAATCCGGCCACGGGCATTCCCACCGTGACGGTCAACAACAGCCTCACTTCCGCCTCGCTGGTCGATCTGCAGGTCCCGACCAACTGGCCGGCCGGCGGCACCACCAACCAGCTTACCAGCGTCGGCGTCGGCCAGAATGGCATGATCACCGGCGTCTATGCCGATGGTTCGACCGTCTATCTGGGCGCGACCGCCATCGCCGCCTTCAACAGCCAGGAAGGTCTGCGCCAGGGCGGCGACGCCCACTGGACCTCGACCTCGGCCAGCGGCACGCCGATGTTCGGCACCGGCAATAGCGGCCTTTACGGCGCCGTCCGCTCGGGCGCGCTGGAACGCTCCAACGTCGACATCACCGAAGAACTGGTCAGCCTGATCTCGGCCCAGCGCAATTTCCAGGCGAACTCGAAGGCGATCGAGGCGGCCAACACGCTGTCGACCACCATCGTCAATATGCGCACCTGACCATAAACCGTCATCCCTGCTTTCGCGGGGCTAACGGAAATTGTTTCGGCACCCGCACAGACAGGACAAACCCATGGACCGGCTCGTCAACACGGCTCTCACCGCGATGCGCGGCGCGATGGCGCGGCAGGCGGCAATTTCCAACAATCTCGCGAACGTCAACACCGTTGGCTTCCGGGCGGAAATCGCCAATGCCGAGACGCGCTGGATCAAGGGCGACGGCTTCGACACGCGGGCGCAGCAGTCCGAACAGGTGATCGCCGCCGACATGGCGCAAGGCGCGGTCACCGAAACCGGCAATCCGCTGGACGTGGCCATGAACGGCGATGCTCTGCTCGCCGTTCAGGCCGCCGACGGCAGCGAAGCCTATACGCGCCGGGGCGATCTCAAGGTCAGCGACAGCGGCCTGCTGACCACAGGCGACGGCCTGCCCGTCCTGGGCGAAGGCGGCCCCATCACCCTGCCCGCCATGGACAGCATCTCCATCGCGCAGGATGGCAGCATCTGGGGCGTGCCCCAGGGCGGCGATCCCGCCAATCCGCAGCAGGTGGACAAGCTGAAGCTTGTCCGTCCGGTCGGCTCCAGCATTTCCAAGGGCACAGACGGCCTGTTCCGGGAAACCAACGGCGGCGCGCTGCCGCAGGACCCGCTGGCGACCGTGACCGGCGGTTCGATCGAAGGGTCGAACGTCAACGCGACCTCGGCCCTCGTTCAGATGATCGAGGCCAGCCGGGCATGGGAAACGCAGGTCAAGCTGATCGACACCGCCAAGCAGCTGGACGACGGCGGCGCGTCGCTCATGCGGCTTGATGGTTAATTTGGCACGAACCTTGCTTTTCGTTGTGCAAGCCTAACGGCATCACGGAGTTAGACCATGAGCAACGCAGCCCTTCACGTCGCCCGCACCGGCCTCGACGCGCAGAACACGAAGATGCGCGTGATCGCCAACAACCTGGCGAACGTCAACACGACCGGCTTCAAGCGCGACCGCGCCGATTTCGAAACGCTCGCCTATCAGCAGATGATCGCGGCGGGCGCCAATTCTGACGCAGAAAACAAATTCGCAACCGGCCTGAACCTGGGCTCGGGCGTGTCGATGCAGGGCACCAGCAAGATCAATACGCAGGGCACGCTGCAGCAGACCGGCAACGCGCTCGACATGGCGATCGAAGGTTCCGGCTTCTTCCAGGTCCAGCGCCCGGACGGCACCATCGCCTATACCCGCGCGGGCAATTTCAGCACCACGGCGGAAGGCGCCATCGTCACCAGCGACGGCATGCCGCTCGTCCCCCAGATCACCGTGCCCCAGGGCGCGACCGGGGTCACCATCGGCAATGACGGCACTGTCACCGCGACGCTGCAGGGCCAGAGCGAACCGACTCAGCTCGGCCAGATCGAACTGGCAAGCTTCATGAACCCGGCGGGCCTCCAGCCGATCGGCGGCAACCTGCTCGCCGAAAGCGCCGCCAGCGGCACGCCTCAGGTCGGCGTTGCTGGCTTGGACGGCCGTGGCGCCATCCGAGCGGGCAATCTGGAAACATCCAACGTCAATGTCGTCGAAGAGCTGGTCGATATGATCGAAACCCAGCGCGCCTATGAGGTCAATTCCAAGATGATCAAGGCGACCGACGAAATGCTCCAGTACGTCAACCAGCAGCTGTGAGGTTGACGATGATCGCGCCCCATACTCCGTTCGGGCTGAGCTTGTCGAAGCCCCTCCCTGCCATCTTCTTTGGCATGGGGCTCATCGCCCTCACCGCCACCCCGGCAATGGCCGGCAAAAAGCGCGATGCCGAGCGGCAATTTTATGCCCCCACCGTGATTGCCGCCCCTGCCGCTCCGCAAGCGAACGGTTCGATCTTCCAGGCGTCCATGGGCTACACCCCCCTCACCAGCGGAGCGCGCGCGCAAAGCGTCGGCGACATCATCACCATCGTCCTGGTCGAACGCACGCAGGCGACCAAGAGCAACAGCGCCGACACCAGCCGCAGCGGCAGCATCGGCCTGACACCGCCCAGCACCGGTCCTCTGTCCAAGCTCTTCTCCGCCAGCGACATTGCCGCCAGCGGAGAGCAAGGCTTTACCGGCAAGGGCAACGCGACCCAGTCCAACGCGCTCTCCGGCGAAATCACCGTCACGATCGCGGCGGTCTATCCCAACGGCACGATGCTGGTGAGGGGCGAAAAGGCCCTGACGCTCAACCGCGGCGACGAGTTCATCCAGATCAGCGGCCTCGTCCGCCAGGCCGACATCAGCCCGGACAACCGCATCGCATCGACCCGCGTGGCCGACGCCAAGATCATCTACTCCGGCAAGGGCGAAATCGCCCGCGCAAGCCGCCAGGGCTGGCTGCAGCGCTTCTTCTCGATGATCAGCCCCTTCTGATGGAGATTGCCATGAACATCTTCAATCGCATCTCCCAGATCCGCCCCTTCAAGGGGAGGGGTAGCGCCCTCTCGACGGGGCGTACACCCCTCCGTCAGCGCTTCGCGCCGCCATCTCCCCGTGCAGGGGAGGATTTTGCACGCCGCGCGGTTCTCGCCGTCGCGGCCCTCCTCGCCTTCGCCTCCCCCGCCCATGCCGAGCGGATCAAGGACCTCGGCACGTTCCAGGGCGTGCGCCCCAACCAGCTGACCGGCTACGGCATCGTCGTCGGCCTCGCAGGGACAGGCGACGACAGCCTCGACTATGCGACGCAGGGCATGAAGGGCGTCGTTTCGCGCTTCGGCCTCACGCTGCCGCAGGGGATCAATCCCGCGCTCAAGAACGCCGCCGCCGTGCTGGTGACGGCCGACCTTCCCGCTTTCTCCAAGCCCGGCCAGCGGCTCGACGTCACCGTCTCCGCACTTGGCAAGGCCAAGTCGCTGCGCGGCGGGACGCTGATCATGACGCCCCTGCGCGGCGCGGATAACGAAATCTACGCCATGTCGCAGGGTAATCTGGCAGTGGGCGGCCTCGGCGTTTCCGGCGCCGACGGCAGCCAGGTGTCGGTCAACATCCCGTCTGCGGGCCGCATCCCCGGTGGTGCCACGGTGGAGCGCGCGGTTGCGACCGGCTTCGACACTGCGCCCACCCTCACTTTCAACCTCGCAGAGGCCGACCTCACGACCGCCCTCCGCGTGGCGGACGGCATCAACCGCACCTTCGGCGACCAGCGCGCCCGCGCTACCGACGCGGTCTCGGTGAACATCACCGCCGCCCCCGGCGCTGAAGACCGCATCATGATGATGGGCATGATCGAGAATATCGAGATCAAGCCCGCCGATGCTCCGGCAAAGGTCATCGTCAACGCCCGCACCGGCACCGTCGTCATCAACGGCGCGGTCAAGATCCATCCGGCCGCCGTCGCGCACGGCAAATTGACCGTCAGCGTCAACGAATCCCCGCGCGTGGTCCAGCCTGCCCCCTTCTCGCAAGGCCGCACCGCCATGGAACCGTCCAGCTCGATTTCGATCGAGCAGGAAAAGAAACCAATGGTTAATTTTAAAGGTGGAGCCTCTTTGGCCGATATAGTCAAAGCGGTGAACGCCATCGGGGCTTCTCCCGCCGACATGGTCGCGATCCTCGAAGCCTTGAAGCAGGCAGGCGCGATGAAGGCTGAACTGGTGGTGTTGTGATGCAGATCAACTCGGTTTCCCTGGGCGCGCAGCCCACCGCATCGCCGGAAAAGGCGCAACTGGAAAAGGTCGCCAAACAGTTCGAGGCGATCTTCCTGCGCCAGATGATCGGCACCATGCGCCAGTCGGGCGGGGGCGAAGGCGTCTTCGATTCCAGCGCGACCGATCAGTTCCGCGACATGTCCGACGCGCGCACGGCCGATACGATGGCCGAAAAAGGCGCTCTCGGCATCGCGGAGATGCTGTTGCGCCAATATGAAAGCCGCTCGCCTGCCGCGCCCGCCGCTCCCGCGCCGGGCAAGAGCGCATGAGCGATCTCTTCATCATCGGCGCGTCGGGCACGCGCGCTTATCGGCAAGCAATGGCGGCGATTTCCGAGAATATCGCCAATGCCAGCACCGACGGCTATTCGCGCCGGTCCCTGACCACCGTCGAATCCGGTTCGTCCACCGCCACGATGGCGACCTATATCTCGCGCGCGAATTTCGGCGGCACCGAAGTATCGGGCGTCGTCCGCGCCGCCGATCCCTATCTGGACGCAACGGTTCGCTACACCGGCATGGCGCTCAGCAATTCGACGGCGCGCCTGCGCTGGATGAGCGACATCGAAGGCGCGCTCAACGATACGGATACCGGCATCGGCAAGCTGATGACGGGCATGTTCCAGAATATCGACAAGCTCGCGGCCAGCCCCAACGACCGGTCGTTGCGCGTCACCACATTGGACAGCATCAGCCGCGTCGCCGAAGCCTTTCAGCGCACCTCGGCCGACCTCGCCCAGGTCTCCGCCGGCATCGGCACAGAAGCGCAGGCGTCGGTCGAAAGCATCAATCGCTCGCTGTCGCAGCTTGCCGACATCAACAACAGCCTGCTGCGCTCGCAGCCGGGCACCTCCGCTTATGCTCAGCTGCTCGACAGCCGGGACGCGGCGCTCAACACGCTTTCGGCCAATCTCAACGTGGATATCAGCTTCGGCGCGCATGATCAGGCGCAGATCAGCTTCAACGGCCAGAGCCTGGTCCAGGGCAATGCGGCGACGACCGTTGCCCTGACCGTCAACGCCAACGGCACGCTGGCGCTGGCCACCAGCGGCGGCACCGCCCTCACCGCGCCTGCCAACGGCACGTTGGGCGGCCTGTTTTCCGCCGCCTCCACCACCGCGCAGCGCCGCACCAGCCTCGACACATTGGCGCAGCAATTCGTCACAGACATTAACGCCTGGCATGCACAGGGCCGCACCGACGCCAATGCGGCGGGCGGCGCGCTCCTGTCCGGCACGAGCGCGGCAAGCGTCACGGCGCTCATCACCGATCCTGCCGCGCTGGCGACCAAATCGGCGGACGGCACGCTCAACGGCAATCTGCTGACCGCCAGCACCGTGCTGCGCGGCAATGGCAGCGTCGAGCAGGGTTGGACATCGCTGATCGCCACCCAGGCCAATCTGCTGGCTTCCGTGAAGGCCGAGCAATCCACCGCGCAGAGCCGCAGCGACCAGGCGATCGCCGCTCGCGAGGCAGTCAGCGGCGTCGATCTCGACATGGAAGCCGCCGAGCTTCTCCGCTTGCAGCAGGCATATTCGGGTTCGGCGAAAATATTGCAGATCGCCAAGGAAACCGTCGATGCGATCCTGCAGATCATCTGAAAAGGGCTGACCCATGGTAGGCATCACCAACAAGACGCTGATCGCCGAAATCCGCCGGCAGCAGCAGCTTTCGCAAAGCATCGTCGAAGGGCAGACCGCCATTTCGACCGGCATCACGCTCAACAAGCCTTCCGACAATGCGCTCGCTTGGGTGGAGGTGTCGGAAGTCGGCAAGGCACAGGCGCAACAATCGGCGTGGCAGGCCAATGTCAGCTATGGCGCAAGCCGCGCCGCCAATGCCGAAGCCAATCTGGAGCAGGTCAACACCTTGCTGGTCCGCGCCCAGGAACTTGTGACCTCCGCGCGCAACGGGTCGCTTAACGATTCGAACCGCACGGCGATCGTTGAGGAAATGAGCACGATCCGCGCGACCGTCGCATCGCTGCTGAACCAGACCGACTATCAGGGCGTGCCGGTATTCGACGACACGCAGAGCGTGCTTGTCCCGGTCAGCCGCGGGCTCAATCTCGCGGTGGTCGGCACGCGTCAGGAAGTGTCCGAAGGCATCGACGTAGGCGGCACGCCCATGTCGATCGACGATATTCTGGGCCAGGGCCTTACCGCCCTGCAGAGCGGCACCGACGCCGATCTTGTCACCGCCCTTGGCAGCATCAAGATCGGCCAGGCCCATGTCGCCATCGAACAGGCCAAGCAAGGCGTGCGCGGCGACCGGCTCGATGTAATCGGCGAGCGGCTGACGACCATCGATCTGGACCTGACGGAGCGCCGACAGGACCTCGAATCAACCGATCTTTCCGAAGTCATCTCTTCCGTGAAGAGCAAGCTGCTCCAGCTCGAAGCCGCCCAATCAGCTTTCGCGCGGATCAACCAGCAGACCTTGTTCGATCTGATCCGGTAAGTCCGGGGTTGAAGCGACTTATTCCCTCCGTTGGCTTCGAGCGAAGTCGAGAAGCCTCGCATAAGTGTCTCGACGTCGCTCGACACGAACGGAACGGGGGGAAGCTCCTCCCAATGAAACGAAAACGGCGAAAAAATCGCTCGTCCTAAACCTCGCGCTAACCATTCCACATTAACCATCTGACGAAAGCGTCGCGCCGGCGCTGTCGAATGAATGCCCACGGGCGGAATTTTCGGGGATACACATGTTCGCAATCATTGGCCTCGTCGTGCTGCTCGCCATGGTTTTCGGCGGCTTCATCTTCACGGGCGGCGACATCGGCCCCGTTCTTCACGCCTTGCCCCATGAAATGATCATCATCGGCGGCGCGGCTGTAGGCGCGCTCATCATCGGAAACTCCGGCGCGGATCTGAAGGCGCTGGGCGGTGGCCTGGGCAAGGTGTTCAAGGGTCCTAAATATAAGAAGCAGGATTTTCTCGACTGCATCTTCCTCGTCTCGCGCCTCATGAAGACGCTGCGTGTCGAAGGTCCGGTTGCGCTGGAGCCCCATATCGAGGACCCGGCCAGCTCGACCATCTTCTCCGAATATCCGCGCCTGATGGGCGATAAGACGCTGATCCACCTGATCAGCGACACGCTGCGCCTGGTGGTCGTCTCCTCCGGCACGCTCGATCCGCACGCGGTCGAAGAGGTCATGGATAACGCCCTAAAAACGCATCATCACGAATCGCTGAAGCCCGCCGACAACCTCCAGGGCCTTGCTGATGCCCTTCCTGCGCTGGGCATCGTCGCGGCGGTTCTAGGCGTTGTGAAGACCATGGGCTCGATCGACCAGCCGCCCGCGATCCTGGGCGGCATGATCGGGTCGGCGCTGGTCGGCACCTTCCTCGGCGTGCTGCTCGCCTATGGCATGGTCAACCCCTTCGCCAATCGTTGCCGGGCGGTGATCGAAGCCGACGGGTCGATGTACCACGTCGTCAAGCAGATCATCATCGCCTCGCTGCACGGCCATCCGCAGCCGCTCGTCATCGAAGCCGCGCGCTCCAGCCTCACTCATGCGAATCAGCCGGCCTTCGCCGAAGTCTTCGACGGCATGCGGGGCAAATAAGCCATGTCGGACAAGAAGCGCGGCGCGAACGAGCCCGAACCCCGGCCGATCATCGTCAAGAAGATCATCGTCGATGGCCATGGCGGCCATCATGGCGGCGCGTGGAAGGTCGCCTATGCCGACTTCGTGACGGCAATGATGGCTTTCTTCCTGCTGATGTGGCTGCTGGGCGCGACCACGGAAAAGCAGCGCAAGGGCCTGGCGGACTATTTCACGCCGACGCTGGTCGAACTGAAGATGGCTTCGGCTGGCTCAAGCGGCCTGTTCGGCGGCGACTCCATGGTCAGCAAGGAAAATTACCCGACGACCGGCGGCCAGGGCAATCTCGCCATCACCATCCCCCGCGACGCGACCGGCACGAAGGACCAGGGCGGCAAGGCCACCCGCGCCGCCGACCGCGCCAAGTTCGAGGCGGTGAAGAAGGAATTGGAAGCGCGCATGGCCCGCAAGAAGGGCATGGACAAGCTACGCCGCAACGTCCGCTTCACCGAAACGCGCGAAGGGCTGCGCATCGACCTCATCGACGAGGCCAATTTCGCGATGTTCGCGATGGGCACTGACCGGCTGCTGCCCCAGGCCCGCGACCTGGTAAGCGAAGTGGCAGGCGTTGTGCGCGGCATGCCTAATCCGCTGATCGTGCGCGGCCATACCGATGGCCTGCCCTATAGCGCGGGTCAGAGCATGAACAATTGGATGCTCTCCTCCGCCCGCGCCGAAGCCACGCGTAAGACGCTCGCGGCCAGCGGCATCGGCAATGATCGTTTCGCCCGGATCGAAGGCGTCGCCGACCGCGAACCCTTCGCCAAGGGCAATGTCTATGACCCGCGCAACCGCCGCATGTCGATCATCCTCGGCTGGAGCCAGGGCGGCAGCAGCGGCGGCGAGGAGCCGGGCGTGGACGAGGAAACCAAGGCCGCCATCCGCGAACGCGACGATCCGGCCCGCGTCGCCCGCGTCGAAGCGACCAGGATCGACATGGGCGGCACCGGCCTCCCCGCCGGCGTGCAACTGCTAAACCCCACAGCGCCGGGTACGTCGAGCAAGCCGGGCAAGCATTGAGCGGGGGGCCGCCCCGCATGCTATCCTCTGCCGAGCCTGCTTTCTCTGATTACGACACGGATGGGGGATTGCGGATGCCGCACAGCCCACCCCGCTGCGACTAAACCTCACCTGCGGTTCGGCAAGTCTCGCTCCCCTCCCGCTTGCGGGAGGGTCGATCAGAGGCACGTGACTCTGATCGAGGGGTGGGCTTGCGCAACGTCCGCTAACGGCCGTTAGCCGACACCTTACCGTCATGCCGGCCTTGAGCCGGCATCCCGCTTCTTCTGATCAGCAAAGTTAAGCGGGGCCCCGGATCTAGTCCGGATGACGAAGACGGCGACCCGTTAGCCGAAATCACGCGGCCAATTGTAACCTCCAAGCCACGACCGACGCAAAAAACATCCTATTTTCCGACCGGCCTCCACTTTTTGCTGTCCTACATTCCTCCGGCCTGCCTACTCCGGCCCGTCTTTGAAATGTCCAACCTGCTTTCCACGACGCCTACGCGCGGTCGCGCACGCGCGCGCATATGGTGTGAACTTCGACCGAAAATGGCCGTTTTCCGGCATCTCCCAACCGTCAAACCGGCAGCACCAGGCTCGCCTCCAGACCCCCGCCAGCCCGGTTGACCAGCTTCAGCGCGCCGCCATGCTCCGCCATAATCGCGCGGACCAGCGCCAGCCCGAGGCCCGCGCCGCCCGTCTCCCGATTGCGGGACCCTTCCAGCCGGGTAAAGGGCTCCATCATCTCTTCCATCCGCTCTTCGGCGATGCCCGGCCCGTCATCCGCGACGATCAGTCGGATCGCGCCGTCCTCGCGGGCCACGGAAACATGCGCGCGATCGCCATAGACGATCGCATTTTCGATCAGGTTGCGCAGCGCGCGGCGGATCTGCTGCGGCCTTACCGACGCCACCGCACGCTCACTGTCCGCCATCTCTGCGGGCGATCCGAGTTCGATGAAATCCTCCACCACCGCATCGGCCAGCGCTGCGATATCCACTTTCTGCGCCGCCTCGCTGCTCCGCCCTGCCCGCGCCAGCGAGAGGATATCCTCCAGCATCCGATTCATCTCGTCGATCGTCTGCGAAATGCGTGCGCGCTCGCCGTCATCCTCGACCGATTCGGCACGCACCCGCAGCGACGCCAGCGGCGTGCGCAGGTCATGGCCGATCGCGCCCAGCATGCGGTCCTTTTCATCCAACATCGCGATAATGCGACTGCGCATCGCGTTGAAGGCGGTGGTCAGGTCGCGCACATCGCCCGGCCCCCGCTCCTCGACCGCATCGGCCGATCCGGTCCGCGCAAATTGCTGAGCCGATCGGGTCAGCTGTCCCAGCGGCCGCGCCAGCCTGCGCCCCACCCACAACAGCGGCAGCAGCACGATCGCGTAGAGGATCAGCGTCTGCGCGATCAGCCAGCCGCCAAAGCGCGGCGGCCGGTCGCCCATGCGCGATTGCGCCACGACCCATTTGCCCGGCTGATATTGCGCGGCCATAGTCAGCCTTCTGCCCCTGGGTCCACGGGGGTCGTCCAGCGACCGCATGCGCGCCCGTTCCCACCGGCGCATCGGCACGGTCTGGCTCTGCTCCACTACCTGCACCGAACGAACGGGGATGCCGACATCGGCAAACATCGCGAGGGCGCGCCGCTCGATCTCGGGCCGCCTGTCGCCCTTCAGCACCGGCGGCGCATTGAAAAAGCGGGCTCTAGGCGGGCGGTTGCCTGCGGGCGGCTCTCCCCGATTGTCCAGCGCATCGACGATGCGATAGACGCCCGGGGCGGTCTGCGCCGTCAGCGTCAGCCGGTTGCGCTCCTGCAGCAATAGGCCGAAATTGATTGCCTGCGCCACGAACAGAGCAATCGCGACCAGCATGATGATCTGGCCGACCAGGCTTTGGGGCCAAAGGCGAAACCGCCTCACAGCTTTCTCACATCCGCGGACAGCGTATAGCCTCCACCCCACACCGTCTTGATCAGCGTCGGGTTCTTCGGGTCCGGTTCGATCTTCTTGCGCAACCGGCTGATCTGGTTGTCGATCGCCCGGTCGAACGCATTGGCCTCCCGCCCCTGGGTGATGTCGAGCAGCTGGTCGCGGCTCAACACCTGGTTCGGCCGCGTCGCAAAGGCCAGCATCAGATTATATTCGGCCGTGGACAGCGGCAGCACCACGCCTTCCTGATCCACCAGCACGCGCTCCTGCGTTTTCAGGAGCCAGCCGGCGAAGGCGTAGGTCGCACCGTCCGGAGCCGTCACGCGCTGGCCGCCCGTCGCCACCCGGCGGAAGATCACCTTGATCCGCGCAACCAGCTCGCGCGGGGAAAAGGGCTTCAGCACATAATCGTCCGCCCCCATCTCCAGCCCCACGATCCGGTCCGTCTCCTCGGACTTGGCGGTGAGCAGGATCACCGGGATTTCGCTGGTCTCGCGGATGTGACGGCACAACGACAGCCCATCCTCGCCCGGCATCATGATGTCCAGGATCACGAGGTCGATCGCATTGGCGTTGAGCCGCATCCGCGCCTCGGCCGCGCTTTCGACCGCAGTCACGCGAAAGCCGTTGCGCGAGAGATATTGCGCCAGCGGCTCGCGGATCGAACGCTCATCATCGACAAGCAGCAGATGGGGTTTTTCACTCATAAAGGATATCTGTCACGACTATCAGCAGCTTGGAAGGGTGAAGGACATGTCCCCCACCCTTCGCTTGCGGTCAGTTCTTCGGGCTTGCGTCGGACCCACGGCGGGCCTGCCACGCATCACGCATGGCGTCCCGCGCGGCCTTCATCTCGTCGGCGGCAACAAAGCCATCCTTGTTCGCATCGGCCTTGTCGAACATGGCGAGCGGTCGCGCCAGGAACTCCGCGCGGGTCACCACGCCATCCTGCATCGCCTCGCCCCTTGCGCCGCCGCGGCCGCGGAACATCATCCCGCCGCCAAAGCCATGGTCGCCGCCGCGCCCGAAACGATGCCCGTCGCGTCCTCGCGGCCCATCTCCATCCGGGCGACCCTGATGTCCGGCAGCGAACTCCGCCTTGCTGATCTGGCCATTGCGGTCACTGTCGAGCGCAGCGAAACGCTCGTCCAGCCGCGCCTGACGGCGGATCTCACGATCTTCCTTGGTTAGCTTACCGTCGCGATTCGCATCCATCTTGGCGAAGCGCGCATCGAGCGCGGTGGTCAGCTCCGCCTTGCTGACCTTCCCGTCCTTGTTCGCATCGGCCATCGCGATCAGACCGCCGTTGCGGTCATGAGGCCCACGATCGCCCGGCTGCGCCAGCGCCAGATGGGACGCGGCCAGCCCGCCCACGAACAGCGCGCCTAGGGCAACCGTGCCCATATATTTGCGGATCATCTAATATCTTCCTTCCAAGGGTGACGAACGGCAGCGCCGTCCTTGGAGCCCTTATGAGGAAGACTTGTCCCGCAACTTTGTCATGTCACGCAGGATTGTGTCGCAATTTGTAACGCCCTCCCCCGTCATCCCAGCGGAAGCTGGGATCTCGGGAGACAACATCGCCCAGGACATCAGGCTCGCGCCAGGATGACGGACCAGCCTCAGCCGTCCCGCCGCCCCAGCAAGCGCAGCCGCAGCGCATTCAGCTTGATGAACCCGGCTGCATCGCGCTGGTCATAGGCGCCCGCATCGTCCTCGAACGTCACGACCTTCTCGCTGTAGAGCGAATAGGGCGACTTGCGCCCGACGACATACACGCCGCCCTTGTACAGCTTCAGCCGGACGGTGCCCGTCACCTTCTCCTGGCTATGATCGATCGCCGCCTGCAACATCTCGCGCTCGGGCGAGAACCAGAAGCCGTTATAGATCAGCTCGGCATATCTGGGCGCCAGTTCATCCTTCAGATGGGCCGCGCCGCGATCGAGCGTCAGCTGCTCGATGCCCCGGTGCGCGAGGTGATAGATGGTGCCACCCGGCGTCTCATACATGCCGCGCGACTTCATTCCGACGAAGCGATTCTCGACCAGATCGAGCCGCCCGATGCCATGCTTGCGGCCATATTCATTGAGCGTTTCCAGCAGCGTCGCCGGGCTCATGCCCACGCCGTTGATCGCCAGGCCATCGCCCCGCTCGAAATCGATCGTGATATATTCGGGGGCGTCCGGCGCATCCTCCGGGTTGACGGTGCGCGAATAGACATAATCCGGGGTTTCTTCCCACGGATCTTCCAGCACCTTCCCCTCCGACGAGGTATGCAGCATGTTCGCATCGGTCGAGAAGGGGCTTTCACCGCGCTTGTCCCGGGGAATCGGAATCTGGTGCTGCTCCGCGAACTCGATCAGCTTGGTACGGCTGGCCAAATCCCACTGACGCCACGGTGCGATCACCTTGATGTCGGGCGACAGCGCATAATAGCCCAGTTCGAAGCGGACCTGGTCATTGCCCTTGCCGGTCGCGCCATGCGACACGGCGTCAGCGCCCACCATCTTCGCGATCTCGATCTGCCGCTTGGCGATCAACGGCCGCGCGATCGATGTGCCGAGCAGATACAGTCCCTCATACAGCGCGTTGGAACGCATCATCGGGAACACATAGTCCTTGACGAACTCTTCGCGCAGGTCGTCGATGAAGATATGCTCATCCCTGACGCCCATCAGCTTGGCCTTCTGCCGCGCGGGCTCCAGCTCCTCGCCCTGACCCAAATCGGCGGTGAAGGTCACGACCTCACAATTATAGGTCTGCTGCAGCCACTTCAGGATCACGCTTGTGTCGAGCCCTCCTGAGAAGGCAAGGACAATGCGGTTGATCTTATCGGACATGGTGGAGCGGCCTTCCTTCAAACTGGCGCGAAATTACCGGCGCGCCGGTATCAGGGGTGGGCTCCAAGTGCAACCGAGTCGAGAAAAAGCAGGCGAGCAAAAAGGCGACGGTGAAAGCCGCCGCCCGTTCACTCGTTGATGGCCAAGGCCGTGGCGTTCAGCGCGTCTGCGGCTTGAACCCCATCTGACGGCCCCGGTCGCCGCCCAGCCTGTAAACCGTCTGCATCTTCGGCTCGGCATGGATCGTCTGCGGCGGTTCGGGCGCGACGGTTGGCGTATGCAGCGCGGCATCCCGCCGTTCCGCCTGAGCGAGCAGGAAGCGCGCCCGCCGCATGCGTTTGCTGTGCGTGAGGAAGGGATTTTCCGGACTTGGCGGCGCGGCAGCCATGGCTTCCAAACTGCCAATCTGCGGCGCCGGCATAGTCGGCGTATAAGCAGTAGCCGGAGCGCAATGTACCCCAGGCTCCACCACTGGAACTCGCTCCGTCACCACCGGCTCGGCAGCGACAGGAGCGGTCGGTGCAACAGCCAAAACCTCCTCATCGGTGCGGCGGCGGCGGAAGGCGGCCGCGCCTCCCAAGCCCAATAGCAGCAAAGCGCCACCGCCCAGCGCCCAATAAAGCGCCTCGTTCGGCGCATTGCTGGCCGTCGCAGGCCGCTCCACCACTGAAGGCGCTACCGGCACAGCTTCGCGTGTGTTCAGTTTCGCCGCCACTGCCGGCGCGGGAGCAGGATTAGCCTGCTCTCTTCGCGCTGGCGGAGCGGGCGTTGCCGCCTCACGCAGCACACGGGCTGTCGGGCTGTCGGTCGGCTGCTGCCGCTGAGGCACCGCACGGCGCTCGGCGCGTTTTACTGGTGCCTTCGTTGGCTCAGACGCGGTTTCAGCTTGCGACGCTGCAACCGCCGCAGCGATCGTCTCATCAACCGATTGGGTCGGCTGAACCACCGGCTGTGACGGGACGATCACAGGCGCTGACGCAGGCGGCGATGCGGCCATGACTTCCGCCGGGGCAGATGCTGCTGGAGCGGCCGCTTCCTGCGCGTAAGAATAGGTGGGACCAATGGCCAGAACAGCGGCAATCGCGGCACAGGCCGGACGAATATATTGGCTATATCTTCTCATAGTCAGAGCTTAACCGACGAAGCGGGCAATCCACCTCAAACTCATGCTAGTCTTTGAGATAAACCGACGCAGCAGTCCGGCGGATCGTTTCCCACAAAATCTATATGAATGGCTGTTAATCTACCGATATAGCCATAGGCCAGTCAGGTCTGCTTACTGACACCACCATTATTCAGTTTCGTCTTTTCCCAATTCGCGACGAGCACCCTTAAGCTGCCGCTCCAGCCGTGCTTCTTCCTGAAGGCTTGCCTGCCGCTCCGGCTTCGTCCGCCCGAACTTCGCGCGATTGGCCGCAGCCGCCTGCTCCTTATCCGCCCGCACCTTCGCTTTTCGTGCCTGCCTGAAGTTGATGATGTCGGCCATGCCTGCTCCCTTATGCAGCAGTCCTGCTAAAAGGACGGTGAGCGGGTAGCGGGCATCGAGCCCGCCCCGCAAGGTGAGACAGCCAGTGCTCACGATGGAGCGATGCCTGATCTCCAGATTGAACGCCTGCAAGCATTTTACCGGCTTCGGCAATATCAGCAATGTCGCGAGCGCGAAGATGGCGCTTAACCCGGCGCGGTAATTGCACTATCACCCCGGCATGGCCAAACCCTCTCTGCGCCAACTGGACATATTCGCCCAGATGGTGGTGGCTGGCGGCATCTCGCGCTGCGCGCGCGACCTCGGTCTGCCGGTCGAGGAGATCGCACAAGATATTGCGTCGTTGGAAATGCGCCTGGGCTATCGCCTGTTTGAGGATCTTCCCGAACGCAAGCGGCTGACCCCTGCGGGCCGCAAGACGGCCGAGGCCATGACCCTGCTGTCCCAAGACCAGCCGGAAAGCTGGAGCCTGGATGAGCCAGCGCCAGAGGCCAGCGAGCCGCCGCCCGCCATTGAGCGCTCCGCCCCGCGCCAATCCATCACGCTCGCCGCTCCCGCTCCGGTTTTCGGGCATTTTCAGGAGGCGCTTGCAGCCTTCGAGGCGGCGAACGATGACGTCGCCATCACGCTCGACCTCTCCATTCACCTGGCCGAGGAAGCACGGCGCGCGCTGGATCAGGGGCGCGTTGATATCGCCTATTTCTATGCCCTGGGCGAACCGCCCGAACTTCCCTCCCGCTATGGCTGGTCGGAGCAGATCAATCTGTATGCGGGAACCGATCATCCCCTGGCCCGCCGCGACTGCGTCACGCCCGAAGAATTGCGGATCAGCCCCACGCTCGCGATGGAGCCGCACAACGCCCTGCGCCGCATCATTGACGCGGCGTTCGAACGGGACGGGATCAGCATAGGCGCGCCGGTCATCGAAACCGACAATATGTTCGATATCATGACCATTCTTCGCGAAGGCGCTGGCTGTTTCGCGGCTTTCGGCCCGCTGGCGCGCGACCTTGGCCGAATGACCGGCATTCGCCGCCTAGCGCTGGAACAGCCCCTGCCCGCGATCGAGGTTCGCCAAGCCATCGCGCCCCAGGCAGAGGCGAACTCGGCCGTCGCTGCCCTAGCCGAATTCCTCTTTCTCTGAGCTAGAGCAGCCTCACTCCCCACGACAAAGCGAGCCTCGACCACGGCGCCCGGAGCAACACCGCATACAAAATATATTGTTATGATATATCATTTTGGTTACGGGAGGGCCAATCTCTTTCATTCAAGGATTTTCTTCATGATTTCGCCTCTGCCGCTGCTCCGCGCCGGTTGCGCTTTCGCCGCGCTCTGCCTCGCCTTCCCCGCCGCCGCACAGGCAACCGCGACACAGCTCCAGGGCTATCATGACCAACAATCCGACATCATCGTCACCGCCATCGTTCCGCGCCGTCAAGGCGACATCCTGTCAGGCACCTCCGTCATCGCGGGAGCAGAACTGACCCGCGCGCTACGCCCGACGATCGGCGATACGCTAGCGCATCAGCCCGGCGTTTCGGCCACCTCCTTCGGCCCTAACGCCTCCCGTCCAGTCCTGCGCGGTTTTCAGGGCGAGCGGGTGCGCATCTTGACCGACGGCATCGGCAGTTTCGACGTATCCAATACCTCGGTGGACCACGCGGTCGCGATCAACCCGCTCACCGCCGACCGGATCGAGGTGCTGCGCGGCCCCGCTGCGCTCCTATACGGTTCGTCCGCGATCGGCGGCGTAGTCAATGTGATCGACAGCCGCATCCCTCGCCGCGCGCCCGATGAGCCTGTCCATATCGACGGAATCGCCACCTATGGCAGCGCCGCCAACGAGCGCACCGGATCGGCGGAGATCGAGGCTCCGATCACGGACAAGCTGGTCGTCCATTTCGACGGCAGCTATTCCAGGAGCGCTGATCTCGACACCGGCGCCTACATCCTAACCCCAGCCCTGCGCGCCCAGGCGGCGGCGAGCGGCGACCCCGCTATCGCTGCTCTGGCTGACCTACGCAGCAAGCTGCCCAACAGCGCCGCTCGCAGTTGGGAAGTGGCCGGCGGTGCCGCGCTGGTCACCGACGGGGGTAACCTCGGCTTTTCGGTGGCCCATACCGACAATCTTTATGGCGTTCCCGCGCGCTATTCACTGGAGCCCGGATCGGAAACCGAGCAGGTCCGGCTGCACATGAAGCAAGACCGCGCCGACCTGCGCGCTGAATTGCCGGTCAACGGCGGCATCCTCGAATCCATCCGTCTGCGCGCCGGCTTCGCTGATTATCAACATCAGGAAATCGAAGAATCCGGCGCGGTCGGCACCACCTTCTACAATCAGTCGATCGAATCCCGGCTTGAACTGGTGCAGGCAAAACGCGGCGGTTGGGACGGAGCGGTCGGCGCTCAATTTTTCGCACGCAATTTCCATGTTGAGGGCGAGGAAAAGTTCCTGCCGCGCAACCGAACCGAGCAGCTTGGCTTCTTCACGCTGCAATCGCTGGACTTCGGCTCCACGCGGATCGAACTGGGCGGCCGATATGAACATAGCCAGGTGGAAGCGGATGCCGACGCGACACTGTTCAACCCCGCCTATCATCGCAGCTTCGACGCCTTTTCGGCCTCCATCGGCGCGAGCCAGGAAATCACGCCCGGCTGGCGGCTGGGCCTGAACCTGGCCCGGACCGAACGCGCGCCCTCTGCCGAAGAATTGTTCGCGCGCGGCAATCATGCGGGCACCCAGGCGTTCGAACTCGGCAACCCCGACTTCGGCCTTGAAAAAAGCTGGGGCGTCGAAGCAACGCTGCGGGGCCAAGGCACCGGATACAACTTCTCCCTGTCCGCCTATCACAACTGGTTCAACGGCTATATCTATGACGCCCTCGTCAATGACTCCGCCTGCATGGCGGCGAATGGCGGCGAGCCACTCGACTTCCCCTGCTTCCAATATGCCCAGGCGGACGCGCGCTATCTTGGGTTCGAGGCCGAAGCCTCGATCAAGCTGGGCGAGGTCGGTGGATACAAGGTCAATCTGGACGGCATGGCCGATTATGTCCGCGCCACCATCACCGGTTCCGGACCCGCCCCGCGCATCCCGCCGCTCCGCCTGCTGGGCGGGATCGAGGCCCAGGGCGATCGGCTGACGCTTCGCAGTGAGATCGAACATAGTTTCGCGCAGGACCGGACGGCCGCCACCGAGACCCGCACTGACGGCTTCACTCTGGTCAACGCATCGCTGTCGTTCAAACCGCTCAAGGGGAATGACCGCACGACCATCAGCCTGTCGGCCAACAATATCTTCGATGTGGAGGCGCGGCGGCACGCCAGCTTCCTCAAGGATTATGCGTCGCTGGCTGGGCGGGACATTCGAGTGACCGCGCGCCTATCGATCTGATCAACCTTGTTGATTGCGCCATGTGACGTTTTCGTTACAAGGCGCTCATGGATCAGGGGCGATCGACAACAAGCGGGGCTGTGGGGGCGGACTGGTAATGCGCCAGATCGCCGCGCTGCCCTATGCCACCGGCCCCGATGGTTCGATGCGGATCCTGCTGATCACGTCGCGTGAAACACGGCGCTGGGTGATCCCGAAAGGCAACCGTATCAAGGGCCTGGCCGGTCACCGCGCCGCCGAAGTCGAAGCCTTTGAAGAAGCGGGCATTCACGGCATCGCCTGCCCTGCTCCGTTGGGACGCTACCGTTATGACAAGCGCCGCCGGAAGGGCGGCTCTCGCGAAGCCACGGTCGAAGTTTTCCCCCTTGCAGTCACCGGCCAGTTGTCGCAATGGCCCGAGCAGGGGCAGAGGGAACTGCGCTGGTTTCCGGTCTCAGAGGCCGCGAAGGCGGTCGATGAACCCGATCTTCAGACCATTATCGCGGCCTTTCGCGAACCGCCGCGTGATCCCGGCTGGTTCATCCGAATGCTGCTGCGGGTCAAGGAATGGCAAAGCGAAAGGACTGGAATGCTGCGGTGGTTTCACGCGCTGATGCCCAAGCAGGGGCGCTTCTTCGAACAGTTCGAAGATCATGCAGACACCCTTGTTGCGGGCGCTGATGCGCTTGCCAAGCTGCTGAAGGGCGGCCCGGACATGGATGCGCACATTCAGGAGATTTCCGCGCGCGAACATGAGGCGGACGACATCATCCGCGAAGTGCTGCAGGACGTTCGCCGCATCTTCGTTACCCCCTTTGACCGCAGCGCCATCACCGGCCTGATCGGCGTCATGGACGACGCCATCGACCAGATGAACCAGACCGCCAAAGCCATCGCGCTGTTCGAGGTCAAGGAATTTGCGCCGCAAATGCAGGACATGAGCGCGCTGATCGTCGAATGCGCCCGCATCACCGCCGAAGCCATGCCGCTGCTGCGTTCGCTCAATCTCAATTCCGTGCGTCTCCATGACCTCACCGAACGGCTGGTGAAGCTGGAAGGCCATGCCGACATCCTGCACGAAGCGGGCCTTAAGGCGCTCTACAATCAGGCGCGTCAGGGCAACCCCATGGACTTCGTCGTTGGCAATGAAATCTACGCCCATCTGGAGAAGGTGACCGACCGTTTCGAAGACGTCGCCAACGAAATCTCCGGCCTGGTCATCGACCACGCTTGATGCAGGACTTCCATCTTACCGTTCGCTCTGAGTAGGGCCTGAGCCTGACGAAGGCTCGTATCGAAGGGTGGGCGCAACCTCTCTTGCAATACACCGCCTCGACAAACTCAGCGGCTCTCAGGACGAACGGGATTTGAAGGATAGACATTAGTTTTATGGAAGCCCATCTCGCCTTCCCGCTGCTCGTCGCCCTGATCGGCATCGCGCTCGCCTTCGACTTTTTGAACGGCCTGCATGATGCCGCCAATTCGATCGCGACGATCGTTTCGACGCGCGTGCTGAAGCCGCAATATGCGGTGGCTTGGGCGGCTTTCTTCAATTTCATCGCCTTCCTTTTCTTCGGCCTTCATGTGGCTGAAACCGTGGGCAAGGGCATTGTCGATGCCAGCATCATCGATCCGCAGGTGATCTTCGGCGCGCTGATGGGGGCCATCGCCTGGAACCTCATCACCTGGGGGCTCGGCATCCCCTCCTCCTCCAGCCATGCGCTCATCGGCGGGCTGCTGGGCGCGGGCACCGCCAAGGCGGGCCTTAGCGCCGTCGTGTGGACCGGAGTCTTCAAGACCAGCGCCGCCATCGTCCTCTCGCCTGCCATCGGCCTTGTCCTGGCGCTGTTGCTAGTGCTGATCATCAGCTGGGTCTTTCGCCGCTTCACGCCGCAAGGCGCCGACCGCGTCTTCCGTAAGCTCCAGCTCGTCTCGGCGTCACTTTATTCGCTCGGCCATGGCGGCAATGACGCACAAAAGACGATGGGGATCATCGCCGTGCTGCTCTATTCCCAGGGCATGCTGACCGGCGGCTTTCACGTTCCCTTCTGGGTTGTGATTTCCTGTCAGGCGGCGATGGGCCTCGGCACATTGCTCGGCGGCTGGAAGATCGTCCATACGATGGGATCGAAGATCACCCGGCTCACCCCGGCGCAGGGCTTCTGCGCGGAAACCGGCGGAGCGATGACGCTGTTCCTGGCGACGCATCTGGGTGTACCGGTATCGACCACCCACACCATCACCGGCGCTATCGTCGGCGTCGGCGCGTCGCGCCGCTTGTCAGCGGTGCGCTGGAACGTAGCCTCCAGCATCGTTATCGCCTGGGTTGTGACGCTACCCGCCGCTGGCGTGATCGGCGCGGCTTTCTACTGGCTCACGCGCCTGTTCTGACCGACGGCTGCAATTCTAGATGCCGGCTGGCCCAGAGCCATCAGGCGGCACGGCAACAATCTCAATCATCGGAGGGCACACCCCTTCACAAAGGGCTGTGCCAGTTCTATATGGCGTCTTGGAAATCCGGCACTCGTCATCCTTCCGGTATGATGAGCGCCGTCCCCCGGATCGCCCGGGGACCGGTTTTGATTAGCGCGCGAAACCGGCGGGATTGGGCGGAAAACGGCGGGTCACAAAGTGCTGACAGTGCGGATCGGACAGTCCCGGCCCGCACTTTTTTGCGTGGCAGCGGAAGGGCGAATCACCCCTTCCGCTTGCTCCGTCAGGCTGAAATTTCGCTGTGATGCGAAAAAATGCGACGAACAACAGGCAGGATACGCAATGGCGACCAAAGCTCTCCCCCCGATCAGCAACACCGGCGCGAAGAAGCGCATAAGGAAGGTGTTCGGCGACATCCACGAAGTGGTGCAGATGCCGAACCTGATCGAAGTCCAGCGGGAGAGCTATGAGCAGTTCCTTCGCTCCGACCCGTCGATCGGCTATGTCTCGGGCCTGGAAAAGACCCTGCGCTCGGTCTTCCCGATCCGCGATTTCGCCGGCACCGCCGAGATGGACTTTGTCCATTATGAGTTGGAAGAGCCGAAGTACGACGTTGAGGAATGCCGTCAGCGCGGCATCACCTATGCGGCGCCGATGCGCGTCACGCTGCGCCTGATCGTGTTCGAAGTCGATCAGGACACCGAAACCCGTTCCGTGCTCGATATCAAGGAGCAGGACGTTTACATGGGCGACATGCCGCTCATGACGCAGAACGGCACCTTCATCGTCAACGGAACCGAGCGCGTCATCGTGTCGCAGATGCACCGCTCGCCGGGCGTGCTGTTCGACCATGACCGTGGCAAGACCCACTCCTCAGGCAAATATCTGTTCGCCGCGCGCGTGATCCCCTATCGCGGTTCCTGGCTCGACTTCGAATTCGACGCCAAGGACATCGTGAACGTCCGTATCGACCGCAAGCGCAAGCTGCCGGTTACGGCCCTGCTCTATGCGCTCGGCCTGACGGCTGAGGACATGCTGGGCTATTTCTATAACAAGGTGACCTTCGTCCGTGGCGAAGGCGGCTGGCAGATCCCCTACACCGCCGAAGCCTGGCGCGGTCAGAAGCCCGCTTTCGACATCGTCGATGCCAAATCGGGCGAAGTCGTATTCGCCGCCGGTCACAAGATCTCGCCCCGCGCCGCCAACAAGGCGGAGAAGGACGGGCTTGAGACGCTGCTGATCCCGACCGAGGAAGTCTATGGCCGCTACAGCGCCTATGACCTCATCAACGAGAAGACGGGCGAAATCTACATCGAGGCTGGTGACGAAGTGTCGCCGGAAAATCTCGAAAAGCTGGACAAGGCGGGCATCGACCGTCTCGAACTGCTCGATATCGACCATGTCACCACGGGCCCCTGGATCCGCAACACGCTCAAGGCTGACAAGGCGGAAGAGCGTGACCAGGCGCTTTCCGACATCTATCGCGTCATGCGCCCTGGCGAACCGCCGACGAAGGAAACGGCGGAATCGCTGTTTGCCGGTCTGTTCTTTGATCCGGAGCGCTACGATCTTTCGGCCGTGGGTCGCGTGAAGCTCAACATGCGCCTCGACCTCGATGCCGAGGATACAGTCACCACCCTGCGCGTCGAGGACATCCTCGCCGTCGTCAAGGAACTGGTGAACCTTAAGGACGGCAAGGGCGAGATCGACGATATCGACAATCTCGGCAACCGCCGCGTCCGCTCGGTGGGCGAACTGCTGGAAAACCAGTATCGCGTCGGCCTTCTCCGCATGGAGCGCGCCGTCAAGGAGCGCATGTCGAGCGTCGATGTGTCGACGGTCATGCCGAACGACCTCATCAACGCGAAGCCCGCCGTGGCCGCGGTGCGCGAGTTCTTCGGCTCCTCGCAGCTCTCGCAGTTCATGGACCAGACCAACCCGCTGTCGGAAGTCACCCACAAGCGCCGCGTATCGGCGCTCGGGCCGGGCGGTCTGACCCGTGAGCGCGCGGGCTTCGAAGTCCGCGACGTTCACCCGACGCACTATGGCCGTATCTGCCCGATTGAAACGCCGGAAGGCCCGAACATCGGTCTGATCAACTCGCTCGCCACCTTCAGCCGCGTCAACAAGTATGGCTTCATCGAGACGCCTTACCGCAAGGTGATCGACGGCAAGGTGACCAACGAAGTCGTCTATCTGTCGGCGATGGAAGAGGCCAAGCACACGATCGCGCAGGCCAACGCCGAGCTGAACGAAGATGGCACGCTGGCTGAAGACCTGATCTCGGCGCGTGAAGCGGGCGAATTCCTGATGGCGCCCCGCGACCACATCACCCTGATGGACGTCAGCCCCAAGCAGCTGGTGTCGGTCGCGGCGTCGCTGATTCCATTCTTGGAAAACGATGACGCAAACCGCGCGCTCATGGGTTCGAACATGCAGCGCCAGGCGGTGCCGCTGGTCAGTGCCGAGGCGCCGTTCGTCGGTACCGGCATGGAAGGCACGGTGGCTCGGGATTCCGGTGCCGCCATCGCCGCCAAGCGCGCTGGCATCGTGGATCAGGTCGATGCGACCCGTATCGTCATCCGCGCGACGGGCGATATCGAGCCCGGCCAGTCGGGCGTCGACATCTACACGCTGCAGAAGTTCCAGCGTTCGAACCAGGATACCTGCATCAACCAGCGTCCGCTGGTGAAGGTGGGCGACCTGATCGAAGGCGGCGACGTGATCGCCGACGGCCCGTCGACCGAGTTCGGCGAGTTGGCGTTGGGCCGCAACACGCTCGTCGCGTTCATGCCCTGGAACGGCTACAACTATGAAGACTCCATCCTGATCTCCGAGCGGATCGTGAAGGATGACGTCTTCACCTCGATCCATATCGAAGAGTTCGAGGTCATGGCCCGCGACACCAAGCTGGGGCCGGAGGACATTACCCGCGACATCCCGAACGTCGGTGAAGAAGCGCTGCGCAACCTCGACGAGGCGGGCATCGTCTATATCGGCGCCGAAGTGGAGCCGGGCGACATCTTGGTCGGCAAGATCACCCCCAAGGGTGAATCGCCGATGACCCCGGAAGAAAAGCTGCTCCGCGCGATCTTCGGTGAAAAGGCGAGCGACGTGCGCGACACTTCGCTGCGTCTGCCGCCGGGCGTCGCCGGCACGGTCGTTGAAGTGCGCGTGTTCAACCGTCACGGCATCGACAAGGACGAGCGCGCCATGGCGATTGAGCGGGAGGAAATCGACCGTCTCGCCAAGGACCGTGAGGACGAACGCGCCATCCTCAACCGGGCGACCTTCAACCGCCTCCAGGAAATGCTGCTCGGCCAGACGGCCACGGCTGCTCCCAAGGGCGTCAAGAAGGGCGTCGAAATCGACGACGCCCTGCTGGGCGAGGTTGAGCGTCATGAATGGTGGAAGTTCGCGGTTGCGGACGACCAGCGTCAGGCTGGCATCGAAGCCGTCAAGGCGCAGTATGACGAAGCGGTGAAGCTGATCGTCGAGAAGTTCGAAGATCGCGTCGATAAGCTGCAGCGCGGCGACGAGCTGCCCCCGGGCGTGCTGAAGATGGTCAAGGTCTTCGTCGCGGTGAAGCGCAAGCTGCAGCCGGGTGACAAGATGGCCGGCCGTCACGGCAACAAGGGCGTCATCTCGCGCATCCTGCCGATCGAGGACATGCCATTCCTCGAAGACGGCACCCATGTCGATATCGTGCTCAATCCGCTGGGCGTGCCATCGCGCATGAACGTCGGGCAGATCTTCGAAACGCATCTCGGCTGGGCCGCGCGCGGCCTTGGCCAGCAGCTCAAGCATGCACTGGAGGAATGGCGTGAGGCCAATCCGAACGCGCAGGGCGGCGAGATGCCGGACGCGGTCAAGACCCGCCTGCTGGAGACCTATGGTCCGCAATATGCCGACCAGATCGAAGGCCGCACCGCGGATCAGATCGTCGATCTCGCCGAGCATCTTGCGCGCGGCGTGCCGATGGCGACCCCGGTGTTCGACGGCGCCCGCGAAGCCGACGTATCGGCGATGCTGGAACTGGCGGGCCTGCACTCTTCGGGCCAGTCGGATCTTTATGACGGCCGCACCGGCGACCGTTTCGACCGCAAGGTGACTGTCGGCATCATTTACATGCTGAAGCTGCACCACTTGGTCGATGACAAGATCCACGCACGTTCCATCGGCCCCTACAGCCTCGTCACCCAGCAGCCGCTGGGCGGTAAGGCGCAGTTCGGTGGCCAGCGCTTCGGTGAAATGGAGGTGTGGGCGCTCCAGGCATATGGTGCTGCCTATACCTTGCAGGAAATGCTGACGGTGAAGTCGGACGACGTCGTAGGCCGTACCAAGGTCTATGAAGCGATCGTCAAGGGCGACGACACCTTCGAAGCCGGCATCCCCGAAAGCTTCAACGTGCTGGTCAAGGAAATGCGCTCGCTGGGCCTTAACGTCGAACTCGCCGCTATGGACGAGATCGAGGACGACGACGGCTTCGCGCAGGCGGCGGAATAAGAGTTGCGGGGCGCTGCTTCGGCAGTGCCCTCCTCCTTCGCCCCAAAAATTTTACCCTCTAGAGGGAATGACAAGATGAACGAACTGACCAACTTCGCGAACCCCGTCCAGAAGGCGGAAACCTTCGACCAGATCCAGATCGGCCTCGCCTCGCCCGAGCGCATCCGCAGCTGGTCCTTCGGCGAGATCAAGAAGCCGGAAACCATCAACTATCGCACGTTCAAGCCCGAGCGTGACGGCCTGTTCTGCGCGCGCATCTTCGGTCCGATCAAGGATTATGAGTGCCTGTGCGGCAAGTACAAGCGCATGAAGTACAAGGGCATCGTCTGCGAAAAGTGCGGCGTGGAAGTGACCGTGTCAAAGGTCCGCCGCGAGCGCATGGGCCATATCGAACTGGCGGCGCCCGTCGCGCACATCTGGTTCCTGAAGTCGCTGCCCTCGCGCATCGGCCTGCTGCTCGACATGCAGCTCAAGCAGCTAGAGCGCGTCCTTTACTTCGAAAGCTACATCGTTACCGAGCCGGGTCTGACCCCGCTGGAGAAGTTCCAGCTGCTCAATGAAGACGAGCTGCTCGACGCGCAGGACGAATATGGCGAGGACGCCTTCTCCGCCGGCATCGGCGCGGAAGCGGTCAAGCAGATGCTGATGGACCTCGACCTTGAGGGCGAGAAGCAGGCGCTGCTCGACGAACTGGCCGTCACCAAGTCGGAACTGAAGCCCAAGAAGATCATCAAACGGCTGAAGGTCGTCGAGAGCTTCCTGGAATCGGGTAACCGTCCGGAATGGATGATCCTGGACGTCGTCCCCGTCATTCCGCCGGAACTGCGCCCGCTGGTGCCGCTGGACGGCGGTCGTTTCGCGACGTCGGACCTCAACGACCTCTATCGTCGCGTCATCAACCGTAACAACCGCCTGAAGCGCCTCATGGAGCTGCGCGCGCCGGACATCATCGTCCGCAACGAAAAGCGCATGTTGCAGGAAGCCGTCGACGCCCTGTTCGACAACGGCCGCCGCGGCCGCGTCATCACTGGCGCGAACAAGCGTCCGCTCAAGTCGCTGTCCGACATGCTCAAGGGCAAGCAGGGCCGCTTCCGTCAGAACCTGCTCGGCAAGCGCGTCGATTATTCGGGCCGTTCGGTCATCGTGACCGGGCCGGAACTCAAGCTGCACCAGTGCGGCCTGCCCAAGAAGATGGCGCTCGAACTGTTCAAGCCCTTCATTTACGCCCGTCTCGACGCCAAGGGGCTCTCGATGACCCTCAAGCAGGCGAAGAAGTGGGTCGAGAAGGAGCGCAAGGAAGTCTGGGACATCCTGGACGAGGTGATCCGCGAGCATCCGGTCATGCTGAACCGCGCGCCGACGCTTCACCGCCTCGGCATCCAAGCGTTTGAACCCGTGCTGATCGAAGGCAAGGCGATCCAGCTGCACCCGCTCGTCTGCTCGGCCTTCAACGCCGACTTCGACGGTGACCAGATGGCGGTCCACGTCCCGCTGAGCCTTGAGGCCCAGCTGGAAGCGCGCGTGCTGATGATGTCCACCAACAACATCCTCTCGCCCGCCAACGGCAAACCAATCATCGTCCCCTCGCAGGACATGGTATTGGGTATCTATTACCTGTCCATGGAGCGCGAAGGCGAGCCGGGCGAAGGCATGCTGCTGGCTGACATGCAGGAGGTCCACCAGGCCCTCTATGCCAAGGCCGTGACGCTGCACTCGAAGATCACCAGCCGCGTGCCGCAGACCGACGAAGCCGGCAATCAGTATATGAAGCGCTTCGAGACCACGCCGGGCCGCATGCTGCTGGGCGAATGTCTGCCCAAGAGCCACAAGGTGCCCTTCGACGTCGTCAACCGCCTTCTCACCAAGAAGGAAATTGGGGACGTCATCGACCAAGTCTACCGGCACACCGGCCAGAAGGACACGGTGCTGTTCGCCGACGCCATCATGGCGCTGGGCTTCCGCCACGCCTTCCAGGCCGGCATTTCGTTCGGCAAGGACGACATGGTCATCCCCGACTCAAAGGAAGGGACTGTCGCGGAAACCAAGGCGCTGGTGGCCGACTATGAGCAGCAATATCAGGACGGCCTGATCACCCAGCAGGAAAAGTACAACAAGGTCATCGACGCCTGGAGCCGTTGCGGCGACGTCGTGGCGAACGCCATGATGGACGAAATCCGCGCGCAGCCCAAGGACCCGCAGACCGGCCGCATGGCCCAGATCAACTCGATCTACATGATGGCGCACTCCGGTGCCCGTGGTTCGCAGGCCCAGATGAAGCAGCTCGCCGGCATGCGCGGCCTGATGGCCAAGCCGAGCGGCGAGATCATCGAAACGCCGATCATCTCGAACTTCAAGGAAGGCTTGACGGTTCTCGAGTACTTCAACTCGACCCATGGCGCCCGTAAGGGTCTGGCCGACACCGCGCTCAAGACGGCGAACTCGGGTTACCTGACCCGTCGTCTGGTCGATGTGTCGCAGGACTGCACCGTCGTCGAGGAAGATTGCGGCACCGACAAGGCGCTGGAGATGAAGGCCATCGTCCAGGGTGGTTCGGTCATCGCCTCGCTCGGCGAACGTATCCTGGGCCGCACCACGGCTCAGGACATCGTCGATAGCAAGGACGGTACCGTCATCATCCCGATTGGTACCCTGCTGGACGAGCCGATGATCGCCCAGATCGAAGCGATCGGGACGCAGGCCGTGAAGATCCGCAGCCCGCTGATCTGTGAAAGCCGGATGGGCGTGTGCGGCAAGTGCTACGGCCGTGACCTTGCCCGTGGTACGCCGGTCAATATCGGTGAAGCGGTCGGCGTTATCGCGGCGCAGTCCATCGGTGAACCGGGTACGCAGCTCACCATGCGTACCTTCCACATCGGCGGCGCGGCGAACTTCAACGAAACGTCGAACCTGGAAGCGCTGGCTGACGGCACGATCGAACTGCGCGACATGCCGACCATCACCGACAAGAACGGCCGTCGTCTGTCGCTCGCCCGCAACGGCGAGATCGCGATCATCGACAGCGAAGGCCGCGAACGCGAAACGCACCGCCTGCCTTACGGCGCCACCATCCTGTTCGCGGATGGCGACGCGGTTAAGAAGGGCGACCGCTTCGCCGAGTGGGACCCCTTCACCATGCCGGTGATCACTGAAAAGCCCGGTATCGTGAAGTATCAGGACCTGATCGACGGCAAGACGCTGACCGAGCAGACCGACGAAGCGACCGGCATCGCCCAGCGCGTCGTCACCGAGCATCGCGGTTCCGCCCGCACCAAGGAGGATCTGCGTCCCCGCCTCACCCTGCTTGACGATCAGTCGGGCGAAGCCGCTCGCTACATGCTGGCGGTGGGTGCGACCCTGTCGGTCGATGACGGTGCGCAGGTTCAGGCTGGTGACGTGCTGGCGCGTGTCTCTCGCGAAGCTGCGAAGACCCGCGACATCACCGGCGGTCTGCCGCGCGTCGCCGAGCTGTTCGAAGCCCGCAAGCCCAAGGACAATGCTATCATTGCCAAGGTCTCGGGCCGCGTGCAGTTCCTCAAGGATTACAAGGCGAAGCGCAAGATCGCCATCAATCCCGAGGATGGCGGCGAGCCGGTCGAATATCTGATCCCCAAGAGCAAGGTGATCGACGTTCAGGAAGGCGACTATGTCAAGCGCGGCGACAACCTGATCGGTGGTTCGCCCGACCCGCATGACATTCTGGAAGTGCTCGGCATCGAGCCGCTGGCCGAATATCTGGTCGCGGAAATCCAGGAAGTCTATCGCTTGCAGGGCGTGAAGATCAACGACAAGCACATCGAAACGATCGTTCGCCAGATGCTGCAAAAGGTCGAGATCATCGAGTCCGGCGACACCACCTTGCTGGTGGGCGAGCAGGTCGATCGCGAGGAAATGGACGAGATCAACGCCAAGCTTCCCGCCGGCTACCAGCCTGCTGCGGGCAAGCCGGTGCTGCTCGGCATCACCAAGGCTTCGCTCCAGACCCGTTCGTTCATCTCGGCCGCGTCCTTCCAGGAAACCACCCGCGTCCTTACGGAAGCGGCGGTTCAGGGCAAGAAGGACACGCTGGTCGGTCTCAAGGAGAACGTCATCGTCGGCCGCCTCATCCCGGCGGGCACCGGCGCTGGCATGAACCGCATGCGCGTCGCCGCCTCGTCGCGTGATGCCGCCATGCGGGCCGCTCTGCGGGCTTCCAGCCAGGTCGATTTGATCGCGCCCAAGACGGCCGCTGAAGAGCATGCCGCCGAACTGGCGCAGGGTCCGGAAGCGGCGATCGGCGACGATCCGTTGGGCGTTGTCCAGGGTGAGGACTTCACCACCCAGGACCTCGACTGAGACCTTTGAAATAAAGGGCGCCGCTCCCTACATCAGGGGCGGCTCCCAAGCCCATCGATCCTGCATGGGAAGATGAAAGAGCCCGCCGGACGCGACAGCATGTCCGGCGGGCTTTTTCATGGCCCAAGGGGCGGATTTTTCCGGCGCAAGCCCCTTGACCAGCCGGTCCAACCAGCCTATCTGCGCGCTTCCGATGCGGGTGACACCCGCCTTGGTGCCCGATCCTCTAATGGTAAGAGAGCGGACTCTGACTCCGTCAATCAAGGTTCGAATCCTTGTCGGGCATCCAGATTTCTCTCGACCTCTCATTCACGTCGGCCTTGAGCGAGAAGTTTCTCTGCTCGGTACCTGCCTTGCGCTGTTCATAACAAGGCCGCCGCAGCGACGGTTTTCTTCTAAAGAAGTAGGACGTTCCCCTACACTCGGGGGCCAAATCCATCTTTCGACGGATTCTACCTCTCACTGATTCCGCATGCCGAACGACATATTGCAGCGGCCAAAGCTGCCGCTAAATTCCCTCCAAATCAAAAGGAGGGGTCGTGACAAGCTTGGTAAGAAAAGCACTCCGCGCGTTCAGCCGTCGCCGTCAAATTCGCCAGCGGCTGGAGCAAATCAAGCAGGAAAGCGGCCCTTCTGGCGGCCGTACATTCACCATCAGGATTTGAATGCGCGGCGAAGCATGCCGCACCGCATGGGTAGGCCTGCCTCATTCCGTTCCGAAATGTCAGAAATCGTGGTGGCTTACAGGACTCACAAAACCGTCCCAGCATATACCGGCGCCCCAACAGCCTGCTTCGTCCGTGCGGGCGAGCTGGGCAAACTCCTGGTCCAAGGCGTCAATGCGGCGGTCGAGAGCAGCCCATTCTGCCCGCATGTCGGCCAGAAGGTCGCGGATACGACTGGAAGCCAGCAAAGTGTCGTCAGCCAACATCTCATCCAGCGCCTTCTCAAACTTACGGCGCGGCTGGCCGGACTGCCGACCACGTAAAGCTGTATCCACGCTTCCAGCATCTTGCCGAGCAGCGTGCGAGTAGAATCATGAAGCGTCTCATATTCAAAATACGAATTAAATTCTTGGCAAAGGCTACAAAAGCCCCTGGCGAGGCCCCTAAAAAAACGTATGGCCCGCCCTGTCCGCAAGGGGTTTTATACCGTCAGGCCATCTTCAAAATCCTCCCGCAGACATTTCGTAGGTCAAGCGGTGATCACGCCGCCGACCGATTTCACTAAGCGGTCGCTGTTCGCTGAACTGAGAACACAGTCTCTCGCCGGATGAGGACCCAGGCGATCCTCGCCAGCTTGTTGGCGAGAGCGTCAACCACCGTGTTGGGATGGCATCGCGCCTGTAAGCCGCGCAGCCAGCTCCCAAGCGCCGTATCCGCCTTGGCCAGGCTCGGCAGCGCGGCCCTGGCACCGTGGATCAGAAGCGTCCGGAGATAGGTATTGCCTCGTTTGCTGATCCCCAGCAGCCGCGGTTTCCCACCGGTTGTATGCTGTCGCGGCACAAGGCCTAGCCAAGCTCCAAGATCTCTCGCTTGGCCAAAGGCTTCTGCTCGGCCAACCGCGGCGACGAGGGCTGTGGCGTTGAGAGCGCCGACTCCAGGGATTGTCGTGAGGCGTCTGGCCACTTCGCAGTTTTATGAGGCCTGGGGCGTGCGGCTCTCCATCTTGGCAACGGCTCCGCCGCTATGCCGTATACGTTGATGCAGACCTGTCAGTTGCCACCGGAATACAAGTGCCATTTTTTTGCTCAGATACACGAACCAGACGGTCAGCATGACCCAGAGAACCAGACCGGCAAGGGTCGTCTGTTTGAAGACCTGCGTGGTCATGCGGACGTTATGGACGGTCGCCTGACCACCTCTGGTCCAGGAGCCCAGCGTGTCGTTGCGGAAGATACTCATCGATCTTCCTCCCGATTTCCGAACAGGGCTGACCGCCCGCCGGCGAGCGTTTCGGCGGCGGGATCGATCAGCCCCCTTTCTCGCATCAGAGTTCCGGCATTGGCAATCGCGCGCTCCACGAGGAGGGGGGATTGCTGCACCGAAGCGATCTCGACGATCAGAGCATAGGTCTGAATGGCGATGCCCAGAAGTTCGTCCTGGCCGGTGTAGGCGTAACGGCCGCCGGGGAAGGCGACGTCCTCCAGCAAGGGGCGAAGAAAGTCTGAAATGGAAAGATGAGCGTTGGCTGCCCGGCCTTTGACGCGCCGGTGAAGCTCTTCATCGAGACGTATGGTGATAATTGGCATGACAATTACTTTCGTAATGATCTGTCCGCCAGGAAAGAGCTTATATCATCAGGCGCTGAGCGCCGTAAAGCGCGCGACAAGGCACGATCCGATTCACGCCCCATAACGACCATGGGGTGATGGATCATTTCGTCGATACAGGGGACGGAAAGGAAGTCCATGTCCCCCTTCGCGTCATCCAGAATGGCGACGGGGCGGAGGTGATGCTGACGCTGTTCCGTCAGCCCGGCATGGATGATGAAATGTTCGCGCGGGATGCCAAGTGGATCACCCGCGACCTGCGGGCGCTCAAGAATTTCATCACCGGCTAGAGGGCTGCCTCAAGGGCGGCGATCTTCTCGCTACAGACGATATGGACGATCCGGCCCAGTTCCTCGACCTGGGTTCCAAGCCAGGTCAGCTCTTCCTCGCTGATGGTGTAATGTTTGGAGTAGCGCGCCTTCACATAGGCGTCCTTCAGCTTCTCGAACATCGCCCGCTCGGCCCGCGTGTCGCGCGGCCAGACGTTGAACAGGCGGAAATCGAGACGCTCGGCCTGTGTGCGCAGAAAGTTGAGATTGTGGACGTGCGGGGTGTAAAAGGTCGAGACGAGAAGGACACAATGGTAAAGCCGCTCGGCGGCTTGGTGGAGGATGAACGCGGCATCCTTCACCTCGTGCTGGGACATAAAAAACAGAAAGCCCTTTTGCGCGCTGAGCGCCATCGGCATCCATTCTTCAAAATATTCCTTTGCCATAGCCAGCGCTTGCGCTGGCGTTTTCGGCCTCGGCTTGTGCAATTCGCTGGCGTCGGCTTGGTAGAGCGCGATCCCCTCACCGGCAACGTCCATGAAGAAATAACGCCCATGGGCGAGCCCATCGTTCACCTCCTGCAAGGTGTGGACGATGAAGTTCACCGGGGTCTTGAGCGTCTGGGTGATGGCCAGTTCGCGCATCAACCGCTCGTCGGTCTTCTCCCAATATTGGACCCGGTCGGTCAGCTCCTTCTGGTTGACGATGATGAGCAGGTCATAGTCGGACTTGTAGCCCTTGGCGGTGTGCGGCTCGTCCACCCAGCCACCCCGCGCATAGCTGCCATAGAGGATGATCTTGTGGATACGGCCCGCCTTGCGCTTGCCGGTGGCGAGATTGTTGGCGTCCCCGAATTCCTCGAAGATGATCTGCACCACGCGCTCAAGTTCGCGCTGTTTGGCGGGCGGCAGATGGTCGAGGTCGGTGCGCATCGCACCCCTCCTAACCAGACAGCGCCCGTCCACCAAATGAAGATGTTCGGACGCCCTTGGCCAACTATCGCCAAAATGGCGATTCATTGCAGAGGCCCGTCTATCTCCCGCACCAGATGCTTGAGCGCGGTGGCGAAATGCCGCTCCACCGCGCCCACATCCTCCCCGATGCGGAAGGCGATCTGCTCGTAGTTCAGGCAATCGAGGCTGTGCAGCAGGAAGACGATCCGGGGGATGGTGGGAAGCCCGGCCAGCGCCGCACGATAGCGCTGGCGCTCGGCGGCATGGGGATCATGGGTCATGCCGCTTCCTCCCCCTGATCTTCCGTCCCGTGATTTTCCTCCTCACGGAAGGCGAGCAGATAGTCGGCGGCCTTGCTTGCCTGACTGGCGGCGCGAAAGATCGCCTTGCTGTCTTCGCGCAGCACCGAGAGCCATGCGCCCAGATAGTCAGCATGGCGCACGGTCGGCACGATGCCCAATTCCGCGCAAAGGAAGGCGCTGGCCATTTCGGCGATCAGTTCCTCGCGCGCATAGGCGGGACTGCCAAAGCCGGTATCAGGGAGACGGTCCAGCCGCGAGCGATGCCCGGTCCAGCGCCCCAGCTCATGGAGCGCAGTGCGATACCAGTTGATCGGCTCATGGAAATGTTCGGGCCGGGGCACCCGGATATAGTCATCCTGCGGGGCGTAATAGGCTTCCCCGCCGCCGATCCGAATGTCCGCCCCCGTCGCCTCTATAAGCATCTGTGCAAGGGGAAGGGTCAACGCCTCATTCCATGTCGTGACAGCGGCCATGGCCCGGTCGCCCAATCCATCGCACTGGTCGATGTTGAAGACGGTAAAGCGCTTCAAGAACGCAATCTGTCGCGGTTCGCCATCCGGGCCGGTCGGAACGGTGTCTCCCTCCTTGGGGGTGAACCGATCCGCATAGCAGACCGTCGTCCCCCGTTCCCCCTTGCGGACATTGCCGCCCATCGCCTGCGCTTGGGCATAGGTCAGCCAGCGCTGCGACCCATAACCTTCCTCGAACAGGCGGCTCCACAGGATCAGCACATTGATCCCCGAATAGCGCCTGTCGGTCCCCGCATTGCGGGGCAGGCCCAATGCCGCCCTGCCATCATCCCATGGCCGCACCCATGGCAGAGTGCCTTCCTCGATCTGGGCGATGATCCGCTCCGTCACCTCGCTGTAGAGGGTAGCGCCGGTCCGTCCCTTATCCTGATATCCCATTTCCTTTCTCCTTCCCGCATCGCACCGGCCGCCGGAACGGCGGGGGTGGGCGGCAGGAGCGGACCGGCAGTCCCACCGATCGAGGCGGGCCGCACCCGCAGGGCCGCAACGAAGAGGAGGAGTTGGGGCGAAGCCCCGACTTGCGGCCTGCCGCGGTGGGACTAGAGGGCAGCGACGCCCACCTCCGCCGCGCCGGAGGCCGACAAGACATCAAACAGACGCCATCGCGCCCCGCGCGATGACCGCAGCCAGAATCTTCGCGCTGCCTACCGCAGCGCTCCACAATCCATTCAGCCAGCCATCGGGATCATGAGGGACGTCAGCCATGACGCGCCGCCGCTGGCCCAACCACCTCGCACCCAGCGATGAGGCCAGATGTCAAAAACCACCCCCGAAAGGGGTATTGACTGGCACGTTCCGCAAAAAGGCAGGCGACGGACCACCGCCGCCCGCCATCGACTCGATCACGCGGCTTGCCGGACAGGTTCATCCTCGGTTGCGGCTTCATCCAGTTCATGCTTGCCAAGGACCGATCGCATGGCTGCTATCCCGCTTGACTGGAAAAGCCAGCGAAAGGCACTTGGCTTCTGATTCAGATCTCAAGAATCGTGTGCCACTCAAAAGGGCCTCGTGAGACGCGAGGCCGTTTTTTTGAGTTCTGGCCGGGGAATTGCGTCTCAGCGACCACGGATTTTGGGCACCACCTGCCAAAGCGCGGGGAACTGCGCGATTCTGGAGAGGTCCAAAATCATCCACCCACGACAAGGCGGAAATGAAATATGCGTGGTGCCGCTTACAGGACTCGAACCTGTGACCCCCGCATTACGAATGCGATGCTCTACCAACTGAGCTAAAGCGGCGCTCGGGGGCCAGATAACAGCGGTTGATGCGCAGGACAAGCGGGCAATGCATCCTCGCGCATCACTTTCGCGAAGCCCTCGCCAAGCGCCGTCATTCGCGCGATCGCTTCTTCACAGCATGTTTACCATCCCATGGCAGTGTCGATTCTCAGGAAAGCTTTTCTACTGGGTTAAGGACCGGCCGGATGGACACTCTGCGGGGGCAGGAAATCTCCAACGAACAGGATGATTTCGATTATGCCGATAACGGGGCGATCGAAGCGCCGCCCAGTGTCGGCTCCGACGAGCGGCGCATGCAGGTCCGCGCCTATAATTATTGGGCGTCCCTGCTCAGCGACCGCGCGCTTCCCTCGATCGAGGACCTGTCTCCCGATCAGCTGGAAGATTTCGGTCCCAACAGCGTCCTCCTCGACTTCAGCACCGGTCTCGACAATCCTGCGGTCGTCTATCTCGGCACGGCGCTGCGCCGCGAGTGCGAAGTTACCGGGGCCATCCAGTTCATCAACGATGTGCCCTCCCGCTCGCTGCTGTCGCGACTGACCGACCATTATCTCCAGATCATTGCCAACGCCGCGCCGATCGGCTTCGAGGCTGGATTCGTCAACCAACGCGGCGCGGATATCCTCTATCGCGGCATCCTGATGCCCTTCTCCTCCGATGGGGAGACGATCGATTTCGTTTTCGGCGTCATCAGTTGGAAGGAATTGGCGAGCCAGGCGGTAGCGGACGAACTTGGCCGTGAGGTGGATGCCGCCCTGCGCAGCAGCGCTCAGCCACGCGATGTCGCGCCGATCTGGGCAGACGGTCCGGCTGCAGGTGAAGATGGCGATACGCTGGATCTTGCCGGCATGGAAAGCCCAGCAGAAGACGCCCCGCTTGCCGACTGGCTGGCTCTTGCCCGCGACGGCGCCGAACAGGCCCGCACCAGCGAAGCGCGCACCCACAGCGCGCTCTACCGTGCCATCGGCCTCGCTTATGACTTCGCGCTGATGACCGAAGCCGCCCCTGATGACTATTCTGAGATGCTGGCCGACGCCGGGATCAAGGCGCAGGCACGCAGCCCGCTGACCGCCGTGGTGAAGCTGGTTTTCGGCTCAACCTATGACAAGACGCGCATCACCGAATATGCGACCGCACTCGAACATGCGAAGGCTGCCGAACTAGGCCTCGGCGCGCTGGGCGATTATCTGGACCAATATCCCGGCGGTCTAAAGGCCCTTGTGCGCGATGAGCGCGCTCAGCGCCGCGCCGCCTTGCCCGACCGCCCGGACCCGCGCCAGAGCGCCCGCGCCGCGCTGAAGGCTGCCGCGCCGATCGACCCCGCGGCCATTCCCACCGACATCGATGGCCTGGCCGTCGTCATCGCCCGGCGTGAAGCCGACGGCACGATCGCGATCGTAGGCGCCCTGCCCGACGGTTCGGACCTCGGCCAGCGCGTCATCGCCGCCGCCGCAGGCTGATCCCCGCCGGATCGGCAGGAACGGCCGCCGCGCCGCGCCAGAACGGGATCATCCTCCGGGCTCGGCTGTTACGCCATGAGAACCGCTTCTCATGCCGCGCCCCATCATTTTATTTCGATCATACGTAACTTTATTTCCAACTCCATGTTGAGCCTTATCGGGCGGTAGCGCATAAGAAACGGTATAGCCGAGGAGTCGCATGGCGGCGTTCCAGCGTCTTCTCCGTTCAAGCAGAAGCGGGAAAATCCCGCACCGGGAGAAGGTTACGCATGACGGCACTGGCTGAGCCCAAGACCAAGAAAGTCGATGCATCGATCCGCCAGGCGCTGGAGGCGGCGCTTGAGCGAGGCGCGCTTCCAGGCGAGAGCGACGATTTCGATCATGACGCCGCATCGGCCGCCGCCGCTTTCCTGGGCCGCACCGCCAGCGCGCGTAAACCCGGCCAACTCGCCATCGCTATCGAAACTTTGGGGGAAGGCGCAACCGGCCGCTACATGCGGGTCGCGATCATCAATGACGACATGCCGTTCCTGGTGGATTCGATCGCGAATGTCTTCGCCGCTCAGGACATCACCATCCATCGCCTGCTGCATCCCGTCCTGTCGGTCGATCGCGGCGAGAACGGCACGCTTACCGCCATCCTCGACGATGAAGCCCCCGGTGCCCGGCGTGAATCCCTGATCTATATCGAGGCGGACCGCGCCGATGCCAGGGGCCGCCGCGCACTGGAAAAGGCGCTGCGCGAAACCTTGGCCGACGTCCGCGTCGCGGTCGCCGACTGGCCGAAGATGCGTGACGCCATGGCCCGCGATGCCGACGCCATCCCTGATGGCGAAGGCGCCGCCCTGCTCCGCTGGTTCCTCGCCCGTCATTTCACCCAGACCGGCCATGAACGCCGCCGCCGCGACGGCTCCGCGGAGGATCAGCTCGGCATCTGCAAGCTGGAGGAAGCCCCGCTGCTGTCCCCCGCCTCGCTCGAAGCCGCCTTCGCCTGGTTCGAGGAGGGTAAGCGCAACCCGCTCATCATCAAATCGAACCATCTGTCGCGCGTCCACCGCGCCGTGCTGCTCGACCTCATCATCGTGCCCGTGCGGGAGGGCAAGGAAGTCACCGCCCTGTCGATCCATACCGGCATGTGGACCAGCGCCGCACTCGCCGCCAGCCCCGACAAGGTGCCGCTGCTACGCTCGGCCCTGTCTGCGCTGATGGACAAGTTCGGCTTCGACCCCGGCGGCCATGCGGGCAAGGTCCTCGCCCATGCGCTCACCGCCCTGCCCCACGACATATTGATCGGCTTCGATCATGAAACGCTGGAGCGGCTGGCGCTCACCTTCATGTCGCTCACCGATCGGCCGCGTCCGAAGCTGGCGCTCGGCACCAGCGCGCTCGCCCGCCACCTCTACGCCTTCGCCTGGCTTCCCCGCGAAGAGTTGACCACCGCCCGCCGCGTCGCCGTTCAGGACATGCTCTCCCACGCCGCCAAGGCGCCGGTGCTCAGCTGGTCCATTGCACTGGAGGAAAGCGGCCTTGCGCTGCTCCGCATAACGCTCGACCTGCGCGACGGCGGCGTGGTGCCCGACGAAGCGCCGCTCGACCGGCAGCTCAAGCAGATGGTGCGCGGCTGGCTCCCCGCCGTAGAGGAGGCGCTTGCGGAAACAGAAGAAGCTGGCCGCGCCGCCGCCCTTGCCCAGCGTTACGCACCCGGCTTCCCCATGGCCTACCGCAACGGCGCAGGCCCCGCCGAAGCCGCGATCGACATTCGCCTGCTGCACGGTCTTGCAGGCCCCGGCGACAAATCGATCCGCATCTATCGGAATGGCGAAGACACGCCCGAACAATTGCGGCTGAAACTCTACAGCCAACACGTAATCGCCCTTTCGGAAGTCGTCCCGGCGTTCGAGAATTTCGGTTTCCGCGTCATCGATGAAATGACGACGGCGATCGACAATGGCGCGCAGGGCCACGTCCAGCGCTTCGTCCTGGAACTGCCTGCTGGCGGTGATGGGGAAGCCGTGGTCTCGCGCGCTTCCGTCGTCACCGAAGCCATCGCCCAGGTGCTGGAAGGCCGGGCGGAAAATGACCGCTTCAACGAACTGATCGTGACCGCGGGCCTCGCTCCTCGGGCGGTCGTTCTGTTCCGCGCTCTCTTCCGCTATCTGCGCCAGACCGGCATGGCCTATGGCATGGCGACCTTCGCCGAAACGCTGCGGCGCGAGCAGGAAATCGCGCGTCAGCTCATCACTTTGTTCGAAGCGCTGCACGATCCCGCCGGCAAGGATGGCTCCGCCCGCGCCGAGCAGGCGCAGGCCGCGATCAACGCCGGCCTGGAAAAGGTCAGCGCCATCGACGAGGACCGCGTGCTGCGCCTGCTGCGCGCCGTCATCACCGCCACGCTACGCACCAATTTCTTCAGCAACGCCGCGGCCGAGGCGCTCGCCTTCAAACTCGACAGTGCGCAAATCCCCGGTCTGCCTGCGCCGCTGCCCTGGCGCGAAATCTGGGTCTATTCGCCTCGGGTCGAAGGCATCCACCTGCGCGCCGGGCCGATCGCGCGCGGCGGCATCCGTTGGTCCGACCGTCGCGACGACTTCCGCACAGAAATTCTCGGCCTCATGAAGGCGCAGCGCGTCAAGAACGCCGTCATCGTTCCCACCGGGGCCAAGGGCGGCTTTTATCCCAAGCAGCTGATCAGCCCGCAGATCGATCGCGACGCGTGGATGGCGGAAGGAACGGAAAGCTACCGCATCTTCATCCGCGCCCTGCTGTCGGTGACCGACAATCTTGTCGGCGGCAAGGTGCGGCATCCCGCGCAAACCGTCATCCATGACGGCGATGACCCCTATTTCGTCGTCGCCGCCGACAAGGGCACGGCCTCTTTCAGCGACGTCGCCAACGCCATCGCGCTCGATCAGGACTTCTGGCTGGGCGATGCCTTCGCCAGCGGCGGCTCGCACGGCTATGACCATAAGGCGATGGGAATCACCGCGCGCGGGGCGTGGATCAGCGTCCGCCGCCATTTCGCCGAAATGGGCATCGACGTGCAAAGCGAGCCGGTCACCGTCGTCGGCTGCGGCGACATGTCGGGTGACGTGTTCGGCAATGGCATGCTGCTGTCCAAGTCGATCCGGCTGCTTGCGGCCTTCGACCATCGCCACATCTTCCTCGATCCCGATCCCGATCCGGCCAAGAGCTGGGAAGAACGCAATCGCCTGTTCCAACTCCCCCGGTCGAGCTGGGAAGATTATGACAAATCGCTGATCTCCAAAGGCGGCGGCGTCTATCCGCGCACGCTGAAGAGCATCCCGCTCACCCCGCAGGTCCAATCCATCCTCGGCGTGACCGACACGGAAATGGAGCCCGCAGCGCTCATCGGCGCGATCCTCAAAAGCCCCGTCGATCTCCTCTGGTTCGGCGGCATCGGCACTTATGTAAAGGCCGCTTCCCAAAGCCAGGGCGACGTCGGCGACCCCGCCAATGACCGCCTGCGCGTCAATGCCGAGGACTTGCGCGTCAAGGTCGTGGGTGAAGGCGCCAATCTGGGCGTCACCCAGGCCGCGCGCATCGCCTTTTCGCTGCGCGGCGGCCGCATCAACACCGACTTCATCGACAATTCGGCGGGCGTCGATTGCTCGGATAATGAAGTGAACATCAAGATCGCCCTCAACAAGGAAATGATCGAAGGGCGGCTGAGCTTCGACGCGCGCAACAAGCTGCTCGACAGCATGACCGACGCCGTCGCCGATATCGTATTGGAGGATAATCGCCTCCAGGTTCTGGGCCTGTCCATCGCCGAAACAGGCGGCGCTGCCGACCTCGCCAGCTATGTTCGTCTTATCGAAACCTTTGAAGAAAGCGGCAGGCTGGACCGTCAGGTCGAAGGACTTTCCTCCAACGACCAGTTGCTCCGCCGCGGGCAAGACGGCCTTGGCCTCACCCGCCCCGAGCTCGCGGTGCTGCTCTCGACCGCCAAACTCGCACTGCAGGACGCCATCGAACATGGCGCGCCTGCCTCCGATCCCACCATGGTTGCCGAACTGGCCGCCGCTTTCCCGCCTGCGATGCGGAAGAAAGAGGCAGACGCGATCGCCGGCCATGCGCTTGCGAAGGAGATCGTCGCAACAAAGGTCGCCAACCGTATCGTCAACCGCCTCGGCCTCATCCACCCATTCGAACTGACGGAAGAGGAAGGCTGCTCGCTCGCCGACCTCGCCAGCGCCTTCCTGATTGCCGAACGGCTCTATGACATCGGCACGCTCTGGGCGGCGATCGACGCCGCCGATATGTCCGAAGCCGCGCGGCTTGCGCTGTTCGCCGATATAGCGAGCGGCGTCCGGGCGCAGATCGCCGATATATTGCGCAGCCTGCCCGCTGGCACGCTTCCCGGCGCGGGCCATGCCATGCTGGCGAAGGGCGTCGAAAAGCTCGCTACGCAAGTCGATGACCTGCTCACCAGCGAAGCCTTGCGTCGAACCAACGCCGTGGTTGATCGCCTGCTCATCCTCGGCGCGCCGGAAGATCTCGTCCGCCGCACGGCGGGCCTGTTCAAGCTCGATGGCGCGGTCGGCATCGCCGCCCTTGCCGGACGGCTGAAGGTCGATGAAGTCGCGCTGACGCGCGCCTTCACCCATCTGGGCGAAGCGGTCGGCATCGACTGGGTCCAATCCACCGCCGCGCGAATGACCCCCTCCGATCCTTGGGAAAGACTGCTCATCTCAGGTGTCGCCCGCGACATGCAGCAGGTCCGGCTCGACTTTCTGGAGCAGGGCGGCAAAGGCCATGGCAAGGATATCATCGCCCATGTGGACGCCTGGCTCGCCGAAAAGCAGCCCCGCATCCATCAATTCCGCGCCTTGGTTCAACGCGCCAAGACCGCCGCAGCCCCCAATGTGGCCATGCTCGCCGAAATAGCGGGGCAGGCAAGAGGGCTCCTCGCCAAATAACGCCCACCCGTCATCCCAGCAAAAGCTGGAATGACGGTTCGACCGCGAACTCTAGGCAGGGCATTACAGACCCCGCTCCTCACCTCGGTTCGCCCCGAGCCTGTCGAAGGGCTCCTCTCCTCAATAAGAGCCGATCCGACAAGGGCCTCAAAACAGTCCCCACAAGGCATCACCCCATACATTTTGATACAATTTTCCCGGCGCCTCGGTTTGCAATTGCGAGTCGTTCGCGTTATGCGGACGCGTCATTGCCAGGACCGATCCAACCCATGCACGCTCCCGTTCGCGTTCAGCCCAAGAAAAAGAAGAAAGCCTTCTGGCTGAAGCAACTGCACAGCTGGCATTGGATCAGCTCCGCGATCAGCCTTATCGGCCTGCTGCTCTTCGCTTTCACCGGCATCACCCTCAACCATGCCGCCGATGTGGAGGGCTCTCCGCAGACGGTTGAAAAGTCCGCAACCCTGCCCGCTGCCCTGCGCACGCAGGTCGCGCCGGATAACGCTCCCGACAGCAAGAAGCCCCTTCCCGCTCCTATCGCCGCCTGGGTTGAAAAGGAAATCGGCGCTCGCGTCGCTGGCGAGGCCGAATGGTCCGCGGACGAAATCTACCTCGCCCTCCCTCGCCCCGGCGGCGACGGCTGGGTCTCGATCGACCGGCAGAGCGGCCAGCTCACCAGCGAAAGCACAAGCCGTGGTTGGATCAGCTATCTCAACGACCTCCACAAGGGCCGCAATACCGGCGCCGCCTGGAAATGGTTCATCGACATTTTCGCCGCCGCTTGTTTCCTATTCGCAATGACCGGCCTGCTCCTCCTCCAGCTCCACGCCGCCAAGCGCCGCAGCACCTGGCCCCTGGTCGGGGCGGGCTTCATCATCCCAACCATTTTAATTCTTCTTTTCATTCATTAATTCAGGGGAACAGCAGCGATGCCAAGTGGCTATAAACTCATCCTCGGCACCGGCGCAGCGCTCGGCGCAGCCATGCCAGCCACCGCCCAGACACTCAGTGTCAGCGTCGCCATTCCCCGCTTGCCGGTCGCCGAATATCACCGCCCCTACGTCGCAATCTGGCTCGAAAAGGAAGGCGCAACGCCTCGCACCCTGTCGGTCTGGTACGATGTCGATAAGGCGAAGGGCGAAGGCACCAAATGGCTCCGCGACGTCCGCCAATGGTGGCGGACCTCGGGCCGTTCCATGAGCTTCCCCGCCGACGGCATCACCGGCGCCACGCGCGCGCCCGGCGACCAGAAGATCGCCTTCACCGCAGGAAAAGGTCCGTTGGGTCCGCTGTCGCCGGGCAGCTACACACTCGTCGTCGAAGCCGCCCGCGAAGTCGGCGGCCGCGAACTGGTCCGCCTGCCCTTCAACTGGCCGCCCAAGCCCGGCGCCGTTATCCGCGCCAAGGGCAGCACTGAATTGGGGGCGGTCAGCCTCAGCTTCGGCAAATAAAGGGGATTATCATGAAAGCCAAATATCTGATCGCAGGCGCCCTCGCCGCCCTGATGGCTTCCGGAGCCGCTCAGGCGCACCGCCAATGGATGCTTCCCTCTTCCACGACATTGTCGGGAACCGACAGCTGGGTCACCGTCGATGCAGCGGTGTCGAACGATCTTTTCTACTTCGAACATATGCCGATGCGCATCGACAATGTCACCGTTACGCAACCTGACGGCTCGGACGGCAAGATTGAGAACGCCGCCACCGGCAAGTACCGCTCAACCTTCGATGTCCATCTGACACAGCCCGGCACCTACCGCGTGGCCAGCGTCTCCACTGGCGTCATGGGCAGCTACACGCTGAATGGCGAGATCAAGCGCCTGCCCCGCGGAACCACCAAGGACAATCTCGCCGCCGCCATTCCCGCAGGCGCTACCAACGTCCAGACCGCCGAAGCGTCCAACCGGAACGAGATTTTCCTGACCCTAGGCGCACCTACTGCCACTATCTTCAAGTCCACCGGCGTCGGCATCGAACTGGTGCCCGTCACTCATCCCAATGACCTTGTCTCGGGCGAAGCGGCGACCTTCCAGTTCCTGCTGGATGGCAAGCCTGCCGCCGGCCTCAAGGTCACCGTCATTCCCGGGGGCATCCGCTATCGCGACGCGCTTGGGCAGCAGGACCTGACCACCGGCAAGGACGGCAAGCTCTCCATCACTTGGCCGCAGCCCGGCATGTATTGGCTGAACGCCAGCATCGGGGGCGGGCGCGAAGGCGGCGAAGGCAGCCCGGGTGCTGGCCAGCCCAGCGCGAGCGGCCCGCAGGCGGCGCGCCCCGCTACCCCACCTCAGCGTCGCGCCTCTTATGTCACCACGCTGGAAGTGCTCGCACCCTGACGGGGCTCCGTATAGCTATCCCCACCCACCTGTCGCCCGGCACCTTCGCCGGGCGACACCGGGCCGGCATGGTCACCGAATTATCCGGACCCACGATGGGCACCAGCTGGTCTGCGCGCATCGTCGATGCGCCCTCCGGATGCGCCGCCGTGATCGGCGACGTACTCGCTCGCGTCATAGCGCAGATGAGCAATTGGGAAGCGCAGTCTGACATCAGCCGCTTCAACGCCCAGCCTGTCGGCACCTGGACCGCGCTGCCCTGCGACATGATGACGGTCCTGCGGACGGGACTCGACGTCGCGCGTCTTTCTGGCGGCGCTTTCGACCCCGCAGTCGGCCGCCTGGTCGAACGCTGGGGCTTTGGCCCGTCGGGCATCACCGGCCCCCTCACCCTGCAATCCCCCGTTTCTCCTTGGACCAAGATCGAGATCAATGGCGGAAAGGCGCGGCGGCTCGCAGATGTGGCGCTGGATTTTTCCGGCATCGCAAAGGGCTTCGCCGTCGATGCCGTCGCCCAAGCTCTTCGCGATTTGGGCGTGCCCAACTTCCTTGTCGAAATTGGCGGCGAGTTGCGGGGCGAAGGCGTGAGACCCGATCTGCAACCCTGGTGGGTCGATGTAGAAGCACCGCCCGGCCTTACTATCCCGGTGCTGCGCATCGCCCTATGCAATCTCGCCGCAGCGACCTCTGGAGATTATCGCCGCTTTCGCAATGAAGGCGGCCGGCTAATGTCGCACAGCATCGATCCGGCAACCGGCAGCCCGGTAGGCAATGATGTCGCGTCAGTCACCGTCCTGCATGAAACCGCAATGCTGGCTGACGCTTGGGCCACCGCGATCACCGTAGCAGGACCCGAACGCGGGATGACCCTCGCCACGCGCGAAAACCTTGCCGCCCATCTTGTCCTTCGCACCCCGCAAGGCGCAAAAGAATATATGACCCCTGCTCTGGTCGCGATGGTGGAATGACCGACTTAGACGCGCTCAGGCGTCCGCCCATCGCCGCAGCAAATTGTGGTACAGACCCGTCAAACGGATGACTTGCCCATTGTCATGCCCAAGCTCGGCGGCCAGCGCCTGGATACTACTGTCGAGATCGAACAGCATCTGCCGGGCAGCATCGTCGCGCACCATCGACTGCAGCCAGAAAAAGCTCGCTACCCGCCGTCCGCTGGTAATCGGTTCCACCCGATGCAACGATGAGGAAGGATAGAGTACCGCATGCCCGGCCGGGAGCTTCACCTGCTGGACGCCGAAATTGGTCTCGATCGTCAATTCGCCGCCATCATAGCTTTCCGGATCTTCGAGGAAGACCGTGATCGACAGGTCGGATCGTACACGGAACCCCGTGCCGGCCTGTATCCGCACAGCATTATCGACATGTACGCCAAACGCCTGCCCGCCCGCATAGCTGTTGAAGAGTGGCGGGAATATCTTCAGCGGCAAGGCAGCCGCGATGAACATCGGCGACTTGCCAAGAGCATCCAGGATGATCTGTCCCGCCTGCCGTGCCTCGGGCGCATCCTCTGGCAGTTGCATGTTCCGCTTGGCCAATGCGGACTGATGGCCTGATGTCACATTTCCATCAACCCATTGAGCGGCATCGATCAAAGCGCGAACGGAGGCAACGGCAGTGGCATCGAGTAGGTTAGGAACGGCGATAAGCATGTCGCACCTCTATCGCTCATGAAAATGGCGGGCAACCGGCCCGAGGAGGATCGCCGGTTGCCCGCCACTCAATGCGCTTCCCCAAGGGACGGTGGGGAGGCGCCGTCAACTTACTTTAAAAGCTGTAGAAAAGGCTAAGTCGCGCGGCTCGACCTTCGCCCGGCGTCACCCAACCGCCCGAAACTACGCCGTTCGTAGCGCTGATATTGTTGCGGATACCCGTATAATATTTCTTATCGAACAGGTTCTGGACATTCAGCTGCGCTGTCAGTCCGTTGTTGAAGTTCCACGCGAGGAAAGCGCGGTGCACCCAATAATCATCCGACCGATATTGGGTGCGGTTGAACAGGTTGCTCTGATTGAGCGCGAAGCTACCCTGATAGGTGACCCCATAGCCAAGCTCGAGGCCGAAGTGCAGGCGGTAGCTGGTATAGATGCTGCCCGAATGCTCCGGCGTCTGGATGAGGTGGTCACCCTTTGATGGATCGGGCAGGACGACGCTGTTTGAACAGGCCGTTCGCGGATTGGCGACGCAGCTGTCGGAAGTCCCCTGGACGATCTTGCTGTCCAGATAGGTATAGTTGGCGAAGATCAGCCATTCTGGCGTGATGTTGCCGGTCAGGCCCAGCGCAACACCATTCACTCGGGAATGGCCGTCCAGCACCTGTAGTGTAGGGTTAACTGGGTCGTTGCTCGACACGCGATAATTGGTACGCTCGTTGCGGAAAAGCGCCGCCGTTGCGAGCAGCTTACCGCCCATCAGATTGGCCTTGGCGCCGATTTCATAACTGCGCGCAGTCTCCGGCGCCACATCGCAGTAATCTGATAAGGTCGCGGCTGAACCGCTGGTGCAGCCGGCCCGCACTGTGGCTGATGAGGGCGTCTTGCTATTGGCAAAGGCGGCGTAGAAGCTCAGATGTTCAGCGGGCTTGAACACCGCGCCGATACGATAAGAGAAGAGGTTGTCTTGGCTGCGCTGACGCGGACCCGTGGTCGTTGCGCCGCCCGACGCCGGGGTAGCCACGGTATCGGCGCGGAAGATATTGCGGGCATTTTCATAGCGTACGCCGCCGTTCACCTCAAACTTGCCCAGTTCCAACGTGTCGAAAGCATAGACCGCGACATTACGGCTGTCGCCATAGCTGTTGCCGGACACGATGTAGTTAGTGGCACCCGTCCAAATCGTATTCGGATTGGACAGACTTATATCCGGCTGCGCCAGCACATTCCCCTGTGCATCCCGAAGCAGATTTGCCGTGGTCAGCTGATAATCCTCCTGCATTGCCGAAAAGCCGACCACCAGCGTATTAAGCAGCTTGCCCGCCTCTCCCGTAACAACCCGCAAATCAGTCTGACTGTAGAGAAGATCGTTGATCTGATCACGCACAAGGCCGCGTGGGCCCGACGGCCGGTAGGTGCCCGCGGCCATACCGCCGGTGCACGCTGCCGCTGTCTGCAGGTTCGTGCCCGTAATCGGCTGCACTCCGTTCGCCAGGCAGAAGGTGCCCTGCGGCGCGCTGGTCACGCTATATTGGTGCACGCGCTGCCAACGGCCCAGCGACCGGATCGACACTGCATCGCTGAACTCATGCGCGAAGATTGCAGTAAACCGATCGATGTTTACATTCTGCCGATCAAGATTGGCGATACCGAAATAGTCGCTGTCATCCACGCCCGGAAGCGGTCCGTCATTGATGGCGTTCTTCACATAGGGAACACCATAGACGGGGGTGTTGCGGTCCTCTTGGTGGAAATAGGAGAGTGTCAGACTGGTCGGTCCATCGACCCCCAGCTTGATGGAGGGAGCGATCCCCCACCGCTTGAAGCGTTCTACATCGCGGCCAGGCATGTCGTTGCGGTGATACATGGCGTTCAGGCGTAGGCCGACAAAGTCTGAGACCCGCTGATTCGTATCGATCGTGGCGCGATAATAATCGTCTGTGCCGATGCCTGCCTCGGCGATCGTCAGATTTTCGGGCTGAGGCGTCTTCGATACAAGATTGATCGTCCCGCCTACCGAGCCGGAGCCGTTATAGACCGAATTGGCGCCATTATAGACTTCGACCTGCTGCATATTGAACGGGTCGGTGCGGCTATATTGCGCGCTGTCACGAACGCCATCCTGAGTGATGTCATTATTGGCGGAATAACCGCGCAGGTTGATGCTGTCGCCATAGCCGCCACCACCTTCACCTGCGCCGAAGGTAATGCCCGGCACAGTCGATAGAACGTCACGCAGGGTCAGCAGATTCTGCTTCTTGATCGTCTGATCCGAAATGATGGTGATGGTTTGCGGGGTATCCACCAGCGGCGCTGTATTCTTCGGGTTGACCAGTTCATCAGCATAGACGCTGCCGGTCACCACGATCGAATCTTGCGTTGCAACGGTAGCAGCAGCTTCAACCGCTGCGGCGGGCGTGCTGACAATTGCGCCGACACAGCTCAGCGCCAGAAAAGATGCGGACTTCGCATGAGCAGACATGGATTAACCCCCTTCATTGCTGGGGGCGTGCTATTGCGAATCGTTCTTACTGTCAACGCTATTGCGAATAATTCTTATCACTTGCGGCGGGCCTGCCGATCGAACAGCCAACAGCGGATGGCGCTGGCGAGATTTGGAGCCGGATCAGCTGACATTCGGTCCAGGTCGATACGCGCGATAAGGGCGTTTATGGGCAGTTCTTGGCGAACCGCCTCAACGCGTAAAGCGGCCCAGAAAATAGGCTCGAGGCTGATCGCGGTCTGATGGCCCGCGATCGTCACGCTCCGCTTGACGGGCGGCCCGAAGGGCGATGCAGCGTCCGTCCCCGAAGCACCGCTCACAGGAACATCGCTCATCAATACATGTGCTGGCCGCCATTGATGGACAGGGTGCTGCCCGTGACGAAGCCCGCATCGTCACTGCAGAAGAAGGCAACGCCGCGTGCAATCTCTTCGGCATGGCCCAAGCGGCCGACGGGGATTTTTGCGACGATTTTCTCCAGCACAGCCGCAGGCACTGCGGCAACCATGTCAGTGTCGATATAGCCCGGAGCGATCGCGTTGACGGTCACACCATATTTTGCGCCCTCCTGCGCCAACGCCTTGGTGAAGCCATGAATCCCCGACTTGGCGGCAGCATAGTTGACCTGCCCATATTGACCGGCCTGGCCATTGATCGACCCGATATTGACGATCCGGCCCCAACCCCTTTCTCGCATGCCTCCAAAGGTCGCCTTGGCCATGTTGAAACATCCACCAAGGTTTATGCGCATCACCTCGTTCCAATCGTCAAAGCTCATCTTGGCGAGAACGCCGTCGCGCGTAATGCCCGCATTGTTCACGACGATATCGACAGGCCCGAGTATCTCGGCCACCATTGCGCACCCCTCCAGACAAGCTTGATGATCACCTACGTCCCAACGGAATGACTGAATCCCCGTCTTTTCAGTGAAAGCGCGTGCCTTCTCATCATTGCCTGCATAGTTGGCGGCGACACTGAAGCCCTGTTCCTCGAGGGCCAGGCTGATCGCTTCCCCGATGCCACGTGTTCCGCCGGTGACGATAGCAACTCTGCTCATATCAGCCCCTCCTGTTCAAATGGACGAAACTTAAGTCTCCAGCCACCCCACCAGTTCACGGATGGCTAGAGCGCGGTAAAGATTCATAGCTTCTGGGGAGGCGTTCAAACAGCTTAAATGGGCAAATTTATTACCGCCCGCCGCCAAAAACTCCTCGCGACCTCGCATTGCGATTTCTTCCAGCGTTTCCAGGCAATCCGCCGAGAAGCCTGGGGTAAGAACAGCGACCTTCTTCACACCCTTCACCGGCAGTGTTCGCAAGCTTTCATCTGTCGCCGGGCCGAGCCATTTGGCTCGTCCGAAACGTGACTGAAATGAAACGCGCACCTCCCGGCCCAGCGCGTTCCCCAGCAGCCGCGCACTGGCAAGGCACTGGTCATAATAGGGATCGCCCAACGTCCGTGTCCGTTCCGGCATGCCATGAAAGCTGGCAACCAGCAGGTCAGGGGTGAAATCCAGCTCAGCCAACTGCCGCACGGTCGAAGTGCACAGCGCTTCGATATAGGCGGGGTCTGCAAAATAAGGCGGCAGGGTCCGGATGGCTGGCTGGGCGCGCATGCCCGCGAGCGCAGCATAGCAGGCGTCCAGTGCAGTCGCGGTCGTCGCTGCACAATATTGGGGATAGAGCGGCGCCAGAAGGATACGACCGCACCCGGCGGCGACCATCTCGCTCAACCTGTCGGCGATTGAGGGCTTTCCGTAGCGCATCGCCCAATCGACGGAGACATCCGGGCCAACCAACGCCTGCAACTTGACCGCCGTTTCGCGGGTATTGACCGCGAGCGGCGACCCCTCCTCCAGCCAGACTTCCTTATAGGCTTTGGCCGATTTGGCAGGACGAGTCAGCAGAATGGGGCCGCGCAAAATCGGCTGCCAAATCAGCTGCGGAATTTCCACGACACGACGGTCCGAGAGAAATTCTTTCAGATAGCGGCGCACAGAAGCGGCATCCGGTGCGTCAGGCGTGCCCAGATTGAGGAGGAGGATGCCGATTTTATCCATATTCGATATCATGTCCTGGACAGGATCGGCAGCTGGCGAAAACGCTGTCCGGTGACGGTAAAAAGCGCATTCGCGATCGCTGGAGCAACCGGGGGAGCGCCGATGTCGCTGAGCCCCGCCGGGCGCGCCGTGCTGCGGATGAGCTCGACGGTCACCTCCCCAATATCTGCCAAGCGGGGAAGCCCCATACGTCCAAGGATCGCGCGAGTGGGCATACCCCTGGCATAGGGAACCGATGCGCCCATAGCCAGCGCCAGTCCGTAGATGAGGCCGCTTTCCACCTGCTGGCGCGCGATATCCGGGTTGACCTGTTCACCTCCATCGACCGCCGCGACGATCCGGCCAACGCTAAGCTTCCCGCCATCAAGGGCGGCTTCGACCATGACGGCCGCATAAGCGCCGCTCATCTCATGGACCGCCAGCCCTTGGCCGCTTCCTTCAATACCGCCCTGCCAGCCACCCATCGCGCCGACGGTTGTCAGGCAGTGCGCCAGCCGAGGATTGCCCCCCAGCATCTGTATGCGAAAGGACAAGGCTTCGATCCCGGCCTGATGCGCCAATTCGTCGATGAAGCTTTCCGTGAAGAAGGCGCCATGCAGATGAGCGTTGGCGCGCGTGAAGCCGAGCGAGAGACCGGCGTAAGCAGGATAGTGATCCACTGCCCAATTGGGGAGCGCATAGGGGAGTTCCATCCCAGCCACCGCCAAACGCGTGGACGCACCGGCAGAGTCTCGGCTCGCTTCGTGCGGCAACTTGTGATGGGCGATCCGGTCCCATGTCTGGGTCATCGCGCAAGGAGCCGCCACCTTCGCGAGCCAGCCTTCGATGGCGCCGTTGCGGCCGAGCTTTGCCGCCATCCGCGCATGCGCCGGAGCGCTTGGCCGATCCTGAACGACGTCCTCCAGCCGGGACCAGAGTAACTGCACCGGACGCCCCATGTCCCGGGCGATCAACGCGGCCTGAACGCCCGCTTCAAAATCCATCTTTCGGCCAAAGGAGCCACCTGCATGAAGCGGATAGAGGGTAACTTCATGCTCGGCCATATCAAGCGCGCCTGCGATTGCCGCCCGTGCGAGGGCAGGCGCTTGCGTCGGCATCCATATCTCAGCGACGCCATCGCCAATGCGAGCCGTCGCGCACATGGGTTCAAGCGCCAAGTGAAGGCCAGGCGCAACGCTAAATTCGCTGGCGAGGATGGTGGCGTTGTCGAACAGAGACTTGAGATCGCCTTGCGAGTAAAGGCGCTGGCCGGCCGAACCTGAAAACGCCCTTTCGAGCGCCACATCGATGCTGGCGCTACTGACCGGCGCTCCTGCCAGTTCGAAAACAGGGTCACTAAGATCCAGAGCCTTGTTAGCTGCCCACCAGTTCGTGGCGACCACGGCTACCCAACGATCCGTCCGCACCAGCTTGAGAAAGCCGGTAACGGATTTGGCGGCCTGTTCATTGACGCTTTTGAGTAGGGCATTGCCGATCGGCCCCTGACGGATGGAGGCGAACAGCATGTCGGGCAAGCGAATGTCTGCCGCGAAATTATGGCTGCCGTCGATCTTTGATGGGATGTCGAGGCGGGGCAGGTCTTGTCCGGCGAGTCTGTCGGTCTGCCCTTGCCGGAACGGCAATATGTCCGGCAAGTCGAAATCAGCGGCTTCTGCGGCCACCTCCCCGATCTTGAGCGTGCGCTGACCACCATCGGAAATTATGCCATTGTCGATGTCGCAGCTTTCCCAGGGCACGTCCCAGCGTGCAGCCGCAGCCTGACACAGAAGCACGCGCGCCGCCGCGCCAGCTTCCCTGTAAGCGTCGTGAAACATCGGCACCGACGTGCCCCCTCCGGTCAACATCAGTGCCCGGCGCGTGGCATATTGGTCAATGGCCCATTCGCCCGCCTCCCCCGCCAGACGCGACCAATCGCTCGCAAGCCATTCCTTTGCCAGCAAGCTGTTGGCGTAGAGCGGACTGATAGGAGCGCTCTGTACACCGACGGTTCGCCAGTCAGCGCCCAATTCGTCAGCAAGAATTTGCGGCAACAGCGTCGTCACGCCCTGGCCCGTTTCAGTCTGCGGCACGATGACAATGATCCGCCCGGCCTTGTCGATCTTCAGGAAGGCGTTGAAAACCGTCTCGCCGGGCGCAGCGTTGAGATTGGGGCGATAGGTGCGGGGCCAGAGCCCCCACGCCAGCAGCAACCCTGCCGATGCCCCGGCGCCCACCAACAGAGTACGGCGATTGACGCCGCCGACCTGTTTCCTACGGTTTGCCGCCTTTCGCGGTACGCGCCCCATGACCATGCTGATAATGAGGCTTGGCGCGACTGAAAAGCGCTAATGCGCGCCTATCGGCGGGATATTGAAACGAGGAATATCGATTGCCGGGCAGCGATCCATCACCACCTTCAGACCGGCTGCTTCCGCGCGAGCAGAGGCAGCCTCGTTGACAACGCCCAGTTGCATCCAAACTGCTTTGGCTCCCGCCGCTATGGCGTCGTCCACCGCCTTTCCCGCTGCCTCGCTCCGCCGGAAGATATCGACCATATCTATCGGCACGCCAATATCCGCCAACCGAGCCCAGACGAATTCGCCATGCACATGTTCCCCCGCTATCTGGGGATTGACTGGCAGTACCCGATAGCCATGGTCCTGAAGAAACTTCATCACGCCATAGCTTGGCCGGTTCGGCCTGTCCGAAATGCCGATCAACGCGATGGTACGCGTTTCCTGAAGCAGGTCAGCAATATCCTGTGGCTGGGTTAGCGGCATGAGCATGCTCCCTTGATGGCCGGAACCAAACAGACGCGGAATAGCATCAAACCGTTCCCACGGCCTGCCTCAATCGCGCAGCCAGGCCGCCACCTTCTCTGCAATCGCGAGGAAAGCCTTGCCCGACGCGTCGTCACCCGACGCAGGGGGGGCACCTGCATCCGAGCGGCGGCGTATATCGATGGCGAGGGGTATACGCCCAAGGAAGGCCATGCCCATCGCCGAACCGGCCGCCTCCGCTCCACCCGAGCCGAAGGGATCGGAAATTTCACCACAATGCGGACAACTATAGCCCGCCATATTTTCGACGAGTCCTATCAGGGGCACCTGCGTTTGTTCAAAAAGGCTCACTGCGCGGGTCGCATCGATCAATGCCAGATCCTGCGGTGTTGAAACGATCACCGCTCCCACCGGCTTATGCTTTTGAACCATGGACAACTGAACGTCCCCCGTGCCGGGCGGCATGTCCACCACCAGCAGTTCGACCTCACCCCAATCGGCATCGATCAACTGCGACAGCGCGTTGCCCGCCATCGGACCGCGCCAGGCGAGCGCCTTGCCCGGCTCCACCAGATGCGCCATCGACAGCATCGGCACGCCAAAGGGGCTATCGACGGGGATAAGCTGCTTCTCGCGCGCTTGCGGCTTCTTCTCCTCGCTCGCCATCAGCCGCGCCTGCGAGGGGCCGTAAATGTCGGCATCGACAAGACCCACTGCGAAACCCAAGCGCCTCAGCGCCACGGCAAGGTTCGCGGAAAGGGTAGATTTGCCCACACCGCCCTTCCCCGACGCCACCGCGATGATCCTGGGCGCCTTGCGCTCGGCGGTCATCGCGATGCGTACATCCTGCACGCCGGGCACCGATAAGCCGCCTTCCCTGATCGCAGCAGCGACGGCATCGCGCCGCTCAGCGGAAAGGCCGCCCACATCGAGCGCCAGGGTCATGACGCCATCTTTCACCCGTGGCGTGCTGGCGCGCCCATCAGTCAATGTCTTCAGGCGCGCGGCGAAACTCTCAAGATCGGTCATGACAGCGCCTCCTAGGCAATAATCGTTGCGATGGCACTGTTTTTCACGCCCCAGCCTTCCTATAGAGACGAAATGAAGAGAATTTTCGGGTGGATGCCTGGCATCGTTGACGCAATGGTCCAGGGTCCCTGGGGCGGCAAAAGCGATGGCCCGGACGGCAGTGACGGTTCGGGCAAGGGTGGCGACGGCGGGCCGCGCAACCCCTGGACGCAGCCGGGCCGCTCTCCGGGCAGCAAGGGCCCTTCGGCTATTGAGGAACTGCTGCGCCGTAGCCGCGAAAGCTTCGGCCAGGGTGGCGGCGGTGGCGGCTTCGGCAATCTGCCTCCCCGCCCCACCGGAAAGACGCTCTGGCCTGCCGCCGTAGGCATCCTTGTAGTCCTGTGGCTGGTGCTGACCTGCTTCCACCGTGTCGGCCCGCAGGAACGGGGTGTGGTGACGCTACTCGGCAAATATAGCCGCACCCTGTCGCCGGGCATCAGCCTGACGCTGCCTGCGCCGTTCGAAAATGTCACCACCGTCGATGTTGAGGAAATCCGCGCCATCGACATCGGGTCGCCGAGCGCGCAGAGCGAAAATCTGGTGCTGACCGGCGATCAGAATATTATCGACCTCGCTTATTCGGTGCGCTGGAATATTCGCAATCCCGAGCTTTATCTGTTCCAACTGTCCGATCCGGACGCAACGGTGCGCGAAGTCGCGGAAAGCGCGATGCGATCCGTGGTCGCCAGCGTCAGTCTGGACGATGCTCTGGGCGCAGGCCGCACGGAGATCGAGCAGCAAGTCGAGCAGCGCATGCAGGAGATATTGGACGGCTATAGGTCCGGCATCCGCGTGCAGGGCGTCGCCATCAAACAGGCTGATCCGCCCACGGCGGTCAACGACGCGTTCAAGGCCGTATCGGCCGCCCAGCAGACCGCGCAGACCTATCTCAACGAAGCGCGTGCGGCCGCTCAGCAGGTGACGGCCAAGGCTCAAGGCGAAGCTGCGGCATTCGATAAGGTTTATGAACAATATAGGCTTGCGCCAGACGTCACACGCCGCCGCATGTATTATGAAACCATGGAGGGCGTGCTGTCCAACGTCGATAAGACGATCATTGAAAGCGGGAATGTGACCCCCTTCTTGCCCCTCCCGGAACTGAAGCGTCGCGCCCAAGGGGCCAGCGCCTCTTCTGGCCCCGCCACCACCGGGGAGGGTCAGTGATGCCAACGCTTGTCCGCCATCCTGTAGCGCTCGCCCTATCCGTGATCGCCCTGCTGCTGCTCATCGGCAGCACGGTCGCCATCGTCCCAGAAACGAAGCAGGGCGTGATCGTTCGCTTTGGTGATCCCAAGAAGATCGTCAACCGCTATCGCCCGAAGGAAGATTTCGGCGAAACTGGCGCGGGCGTCATCCTTCGCTGGCCGTTCATCGACCAGATCGTCTGGATCGACAAGCGCGTCCTGTCCGTCGAAATGGAGCGGCAGCAGGTGCTGTCCACCGACCAGCTACGGCTGCAGGTAGATGCCTTTGCCCGCTATCGCATCGTCGATCCGCTGCGCATGTATATCGCCGCAGGTAATGAGGAGCGCGTGTCGGACGCGCTGCGGCCGATCCTGGGATCGGCGCTGCGCAATGAATTGGGCAAACGACCCTTTGCGGCTTTGCTCTCGCCCGAGCGCGGGCAGGTCATGGACAATATCGAGGCCGGGCTTAACCGCGTGGCCCGTCAATATGGCGCGCAGATCGTCGATGTCCGGATCAAGCGTGCCGATTTGCCCGATGGCGCCCCGCTGGAAAGCGCCTTCACTCGTATGCGCACGGCGCGCGAGCAAGAAGCGCTGACGATCCGGGCGCAGGGCGCGAAGCAGGCGCAGATCATCCGCGCGGAGGCTGATGCCAATGCCGCCCGCATCTATGCGGAAAGCTTCGGCAAGGATCCGCAATTCTACGATTTCTACAGGGCGATGCAGGCGTATCGCTTCACCTTCGCGCCGGATCGGCAAGGGGCAACGACGATGCTGTTGTCGCGAGACAATGATTTCCTGAAGCAGTTTCAGGGGAGGCAGTGATCGGCGCAAAATCCCGGAAAACAAGACTATAGATCATTTCGGAACCAGCGTCATTCAATGAGGGTTAAGGATGGGCGGCGCATCCGACTCCCGCAGAGTCCCGCCCTTTCCTTTGCCAAGTTCACGAGAGGACCGTCACGAGTGCGTTACGCTTATGCCCTTACCGGCGCCCTGCTGCTCGGTGGCACCGCCATCGCTGTCACCTCCAGCCCGAATGTCGGCGCGCAAATCGCGCAGAATGAAGGGATGCAGGCCGCTGCTCCAGCTGGCGCGCCCGCCAGCCTTGCCGACATGGTTGAAAAGCTGCAGCCGGCAGTCGTCAACATTTCGACACGGCAGCGAGTTCAGGTGCAGAACCCGTTTGCGGGCACTCCTTTTGGGGATCTGTTCGGCCAAGGCCAGGGCACGAAGCCTCAGACTCGCCAAGCGCAGTCACTCGGCTCCGGCTTTATCATTTCGGCAGACGGCTATATCGTCACCAACAACCATGTCGTATCGGCCGGTGCCGAAGGCGCATCTGTGGATTCGATCACCGTCACCCTCACTAATCGCGAGGAATATCCCGCCAAGTTGATCGGCCGCGATCCCGCGACCGATATCGCGGTCCTGAAGATTGAGCCGAAGAAAGCGCTGCCGTTCGTCAAGTTCGGCGACAGCACCAAAGCGCGCGTCGGCGACTGGGTGATCGCTATCGGCAATCCCTTCGCTCTGTCAGGCACGGTTACGGCGGGCATCATCTCCGCCGTCCATCGCGGCACCGGCGGTACCTATGACAAGTTCATCCAGACCGACGCGTCGATCAATCAGGGCAATAGCGGCGGCCCGATGTTCGACATGCGCGGCAATGTGATCGGCATCAACAGCCAGATCCTGTCTCCTTCGGGCGGCAATGTCGGCATCGGCTTCGCCATCCCGTCCGAACAGGCCGCGCCGATCGTCGATACGCTGCGCCGGGGTCAGAGCGTGAAGCGCGGTTATTTGGGCATCCAGATCAGCCCGCTGGGCGAAGATCTAGCAGACTCCCTGGGCCTTGCCAAAAATCGGGGCGAGTTCGTGCAGGGCGTCGAACCTGGCAAGGGGGCAGATCGGGCCGGGATCAAGGCTGGCGATGTGATCGTCAGCGTGGCCGGTCAGGAAGTGACGCCGGACCAGAATCTGTCGTCCATCGTCGCGTCACAGCCCATCGGGTCGCGCGTGCCGATCGTGCTGCTCCGCAATGGTCAGCGCCAGACTGTCACGGCGATTGTCGGCGAACGCCCCTCTGAGGATGAGCTGAACAGCTTCGCCCAGCAGCAGGATGACGACTTCAGCCAGCAACAGGACGATCAATCCGGTGGTGGCCAAGCGACACAGCAGTCGCTGGGCATCTCAGCTATCCCGCTGACCCCCAACATCGTCCGCCAGCTGGGCATAGCCGCCGACACGCGCGGCATTGTCATTACGGCGGTCGATTCCTCGACTGATGCAGGCGCAAAGGGCCTCCGTCGGGGGGATGTGATCATCACCGCGAACAACCGTCCGGTCGCAAGTCAGGCGGATTTGGATGCGGCGGTACGGCAAGTATCCTCGCAGGGCCGCAATGCGATCTTGCTACAGGTTCTGCGCCGTGGCCAGCCCGCCGTTTTCCTGCCGGTGCGCCTACGCAACAAATAAACCCCTCGAATCGCGGATCGTTACGGGCCGCGCTTGCCGGAAGCCCTGTCTCACCACTAGAGTGCAGGCAGACTCCGGCGGGCGCGGCCCGAAGCTTTTGGGGAGCATGACGCAATGAGCGACGGCATTTTTATCGGCCTTGGCGCACCCGGCAAGGATGGCGGCATTCCTCAGACACTGGATCTGCGCAGAGCCAATCGACACGGCCTGATTGCAGGCGCCACGGGCACCGGCAAGACAGTGACGCTGCAAGGGATCGCCGAAAGTTTCTCCGCGCGCGGCGTACCTGTCTTCCTCGCCGATGTGAAAGGCGACCTGTCGGGCATTTCGATGGCCGGATCGCCGACTGCGAAAAATGCCGACAAGCTGGTGGCCCGTGCGAAAGAGATCGGCATCGACAATTACAGCTACGCCGACAATCCCGCCATCTTCTGGGACCTGTATGGCGAGCAGGGACATCCGATCCGCACCACCGTCAGCGAGATGGGCCCGCTGCTGCTGGCCCGCCTGATGGGCCTCAACGAAACGCAGGAGGGCGTGCTTTCCATCGCCTTCAAATATGCCGATGAGGAAGGGTTGCTACTGCTTGACCTTGGCGACCTTCAGTCGATGCTCGCCTACTGCGCGGAAAATGCCGATGAGCTATCAACCCGCTACGGCAATGTAACCAAGGCGAGCGTCGGCGCAATCCAGCGTCAGTTGTTGCAATTGGAAAGCCAGGGCGGCGCGCACTTCTTTGGAGAGCCGGCGCTCGACATTCATGATTTCCTGAAGGCGGACGATCGGGGCCGGGGATATGTGAATGTCCTGGCGGCTGACAAGCTGATGCAGAGCCCAAAGCTTTACGCCACCTTCCTCTTATGGCTGCTGAGTGAGCTGTTCGAGACGCTTCCTGAAGTTGGCGACCCCGACAAGCCGGTGCTGGTCTTCTTCTTCGATGAGGCGCATCTCTTGTTCGAGGACGCGCCCGGCGCGCTGACCGACAAGATCGAGCAGGTCGTCCGCCTGATCCGGTCGAAGGGGGTCGGCGTCTATTTCGTCACTCAAAACCCGATCGATATTCCCGAGGACGTGGCAGGGCAACTTGGCAACCGCGTTCAACACGCCCTGCGCGCTTTCACTCCGCGCGATCAGAAGGCGATCAAGGCTGCGGCCGAAACCTTCCGCGTCAACCCAGATCTAGATGTCGAGACCGCGGTCACCGAACTGAAGATCGGCGAAGCGCTGGTTTCGCTGTTGCAGGAGGATGGATCACCCGGCATCGTCCAGCGCTCCCTTATCGCGCCGCCGCGCTCCCGTTTGGGACCGGTCGATGCGAAGGAACGTGCCATCATCCAGTCTATTTCACCCTGTGCGGGCAAATATGACGAGGCGATTGATCGGGAGTCCGCAGAAGAAATCCTCGCCGCCCGAGGTCAGGCCGCCGCCGCAGCAGTGCAGGCTGCAAAAGCCAAGGAGGCGTCTGACAAGGCTGCCGCCACCCAGGCGAAGCTTGAGGCGAAGCAGCGCGAAGCGGAGTTGAGGGAGCAGGCAAAGCGTGATGCAGTTGCCGCTCGGGAGGCAGAAAAGCCCTCTTCCCTTGATCGGGTAGTACAGTCGGCCACGCGCTCTGCAGCATCATCTGTGGGACGGCAGGTGGCCAATGAACTTGGCCGCGCCGTCTTCGGCGGGTCGAGCCGTCGTTCATCGGGAGGCTTGGCCGGGCAACTGGTTCGCGGCATTTTGGGCAACCTGTTCAAATAAGGCGTGGGAGGAAGAGAATGTCTAGCGCAAGATTCGCCGTCTGCGTCACGACCCTGGCGCTTGCCCTGCCAGGGCATGCGCAGGACTATCGCGACCTTCACCGCGCCGCCGACGCTGCTATTGCCAGCGATATCGTGCGCGACCAACAGGCGGAACGTGATGCGAATCGGCAACCCTATGCCTCGCCCGGATACGGCCCCATCCGCACCGCTGCTGCAGCGCGGAGCGCGTGCGCGGCCAAGGCCCGCGAAGAAGTCGGACGCGGCTCGAACATCCGGGGAAGAATTACCGCCCGCTCCATGTCCACCGGCTGGGAAGTCGAAGGCGAAGTCGGCCCCTTTGACGATCAACGCTGGGTGCCTTTCGTCTGCTCGGTACGGAACGGGTCGGTGAGCGGCATCCTGCTCGATCCAGACCGCTGAGCGATGGAAGGGAGCACAAAGCAGCGGTTGTGCGGTTGCAAAAACTGCCGTCCTTATTCTCTACCCGCATAGTTGCGTATCGTGGTGCAGGCGCTAAGGAATTCACATGAAGGCCCCTGCCCATCCCCGTCATCCGCTGAGCTTCGGCGATTTCCGGGCCTATCTTCTGGGGCGGCTAGCCGGGGTGCTGGCGCAATATGGGATGATGACGGTCCTCGGATGGCAGGCCTATAACGTCGCCCGGGAAAGCATGAGCACATCCGGTGCCGCCGCGCAGCTGGGCCTGATTGGGCTGGCGCAGTTTGTACCCCTCTTTTTCCTTACCCCCGTCACAGGCTGGATCGCGGATCATTTCGACCGGCGCATGATTGCGCGGCTGACGCTGGCGATGCTGATGACGGCGTCGGCACTTCTTGCGTTCGCAACCTATGAAGGGTGGGTCAGCCTTCCGCTGATCTTCGGCATCGCCGCCATCGTGGGCATCGCACGCGCGTTCAACGGACCCGCCTATAGCGCCCTCGCGCCAAACCTGGTGCCGCGCGACGTGCTGCCGCATGCCATCGCCATGTCGAGCGTTGCATGGCAGGCAGGAATGATCATCGGTCCAGCCTTGGGCGGATATGTTTATGCGATGACCCCCTGGGGCGCTTATGCCATGGCGTCGGCGCTGTTCGCCGTAGCGCTGGGCGGGATGCTGCTGATCGGCGCGGTGCCGCAACCGCCACGCGACACGAGCCGCCATCCCGTTCGCCAGATGGTCGATGGCCTGACCTATGTCCGTTCCAACCGCCTGGTGCTGTCCACCATTACGCTCGATCTGTTTGCGGTACTGCTGGCAGGGGCAACGGCGCTGCTGCCGGTCTACGCCCGGGATATATTAAAGGTCGGGTCCACAGGTTTGGGGCATCTTGCCGCTTCGCCCGCAGTGGGTGCTGGAATTGTCGCGCTGTTCTTCTCCTTCCGCCCGATGAAATCGGAGGTGGGTCTTAAGATGCTGGCGGCAGTCATAGTCTTCGGGCTCGCTACCATTCTCTTCGGCGCCACCGCATTCATGCCCCGGAATATTGCCGTTGAGATCGGTATCGCCGCGCTGTTGCTGCTCGGGGCGGCGGACATGGTGTCAGTTTATGTACGGCAATCCCTAATCCAGCTTCATACGCCCGATGCCATGCGCGGCCGGGTGTCGAGCCTGTCGCAACTCACCATTTCAGCGTCGAACGAGTTGGGGGAGGCGGAATCAGGGTTCCTCGCCGCTCTCGTTGGCCCTGTCGCTGCGGTAATCGGTGGCGGAATCGGCGCGATTGTCATTACCCTCATATGGGCACGGCTTTTTCCCGAGCTGCGCCTTGCACGCACCTTTGACCCACCCGACCTAAGGGAGGCGGACATCAGCCAGGAGAAGGCCCTATGAAAGCTGCCAACATTCTCGAAACCATCGGCAACACGCCGCATATCCGGGTGAGCCGCCTGTTCGCCGACGCGCCTGCGGGCTCCGAGGTCTGGATCAAGTCGGAACGTTCCAACCCCGGCGGATCGATTAAAGACCGTATCGCGCTGGCAATGATCGAGGCGGCCGAAGCCTCCGGCGAGCTGAAACCCGGCGGGACCATCATTGAACCGACATCGGGCAACACCGGCGTCGGTTTGGCCATGGTGGCGGCGGTCAAGGGCTACAAACTGATCCTGGTCATGCCGGAAAGCATGTCGCTCGAGCGCCGGCGGCTCATGCTGGCCTATGGCGCAAGCTTCGACCTCACCCCCCGTGAGAAAGGCATGAAGGGCGCAATCGAACGGGCGCTGGAGTTGATCGAGCAGACGCCGGGCTCATGGATGCCGCAGCAGTTCGAAAATGCCGCCAATATCGATGTGCATGTCCGCACGACGGCGCAGGAGATTGCGACGGACTTTGCCGACAGCCCCATCGACGTGCTGATCACCGGCGTGGGCACGGGCGGCCACATCACGGGGGTTGCCGAAGTGCTGAAGAAGCTATGGCCAAACCTGAAGGTCTATGCGGTCGAACCCACCCTCTCCCCGGTCATCAGCGGTGGCCAGCCGGGTCCGCATCCCATCCAGGGAATTGGCGCGGGCTTCATCCCGGCTAACCTGCACACGCAATTGCTCGATGGCGTGATCCAGGTCGATCCGGCCGATGCCAAGGAATATGCGCGGCGCGCCGCGCGGGAGGAGGGTATGCTGGTGGGCATCTCGTCGGGCGCGACGCTGGCCGCGATCGCGCAGAAGCTGAAGGAGCTTCCAGCGGGCAGCCGCGTTCTAGGGTTCAATTATGACACTGGCGAACGCTATCTGTCGGTTCCCGACTTCCTGCCCGAATAGCTTCGCGCCGGAACAGGCATGACCAACGCTTCCATCAGCAACCAGCCGCATCGCGCGATGTGGCTGATATGGTTCCTGCTGTTCGCTGGTCTGCCTGCGCTGGTGGCGAGATGGGAAGCGCGCGCGCCTGCCGCCGACGCTGCGCGAGCGGCGCTGGTGCAGCAGGCGCGGCTGAAGCGGCCGACGACGGCTGCGCCGGTTGTGCAGCCGGTAGAACTTTATGCGCTCGATAGTAATCAGGCGCGGGCATTCAACGAAGCGGTGCCCTTTTCGCGACTGCCTAACCCGGCGGCCCGGCCTTTTGTCTTTGCAGGGTCGGAGGCCGATCTGGCGCGGGCCACTGACTGCCTGGCCGCGGCGCAGCTTTATGAAGCGGGCGACGACGCGGTCGGGGAACGGGCGGTTGCGCAAGTGGTGCTGAACCGTGTGAGGCATCCGGCTTTCCCTAAGACGGTGTGCGGCGTCGTCTTCCAGGGGCAAGAGCGATCGACGGGCTGCCAGTTCACCTTCACCTGCGATGGCGCACTCGCGAGGACGCCGGGGCAGGCGACCTGGGACCGGGCGCGGGAGATCGCCAGGGCGGCGCTGGCCGGAAAGGTGTTCAAGCCGGTGGGTTATGCCACCCATTATCATACCGACTGGGTGGTGCCCTATTGGAGCGGGAGCCTGGACAAGATCGCGGCGGTGGGGACACACCTCTTCTTCCGCTGGCGAGGATGGTGGGGAACGCCGCCCGCCTTCCGCCTGGCCCGCGAAAGTATCGAGCCGATGATCCCCCGGATCGCCCGTCTCTCGATCGCGCATCAACAGGGCATTGGTGGCCTTCCGGCTATATTGCTGCCGGAGAACGGCGATGCGTTGGCGGCTTTGACGGCCAAACCCCAGGAGGCGATCGGCGAGGAATCCCTGGGGCGGATCATGGGCGGGGTCCGGTTGATCGCGATTGCACCTGGGGCGAAGAGCTTTCTCGTCGAACTGAGCAAGGCGGCGGCGCCAGAGAGCTGGCCGATGATGGCGCAGACATTCTGCGCGGGGCGGCCGGAATGCCGGATCATGGCATGGCGAGCGGGGAGCGCGCCTGCCGGATTCCCGCTGTCTGGCGATCAGATGGAAAGCATGAGCTTCGCTTATATCCACAATGCCGGGACCGGATTGCAGCGGGCGCTTTGGAATTGTCAGCAGAATCCGCGGGAGAACAAGGCGGAATGTATGCGGCAGCGGGTGCCGGTGGAGCAGGTCAATGTTCCGCCGCCGTTGACCGGAGTGCGGCGGAAAGAGCGGCTCGAGACGGTGAAGATCGTACCGACGGCGCCGGTGACTGGAAATAGTGAATGAAATAGCGAGAAAAACGGGATTCTGGGCGGAAATTGGAATCCAACTTTTCCTATTTTTCACAAGAGCGCGGTCTTTGGGTCCTTCAGATGGCGGGCCAGGAAGTCGAGGCAAGAGCGGACCTTGGCGGTCTCCCCCTGCGCTGGGAGATAGACGGCGGCGATGGTGGAGGCGGGGAGGCTGAGACCGGGCAGCACCGGCTGCAGCCGTCCGGTGGGGATATCGTCGGCGACTTCCCAAGAGGATTTGATCACGATGCCCGCACCGTCCAGTACCCAGGCCCGCGCCAATTCGCCATCATTAGTGCTGAGCGTGACGCGGGGCGCGGCTCCCTTCCCCGCAATGGAGCGCCAGATTTCCTGCTGCACCGGCCCGGCGACGACATTGTCATGGACGGCAAGGTCGCTGACGCTGGACAGCGATCCACGGCGCTGCAGATAGGCGGGCGAGGCGCAAAGCATGCGCGGATTGTCCGTCAGCCACTTCATCTTGAGCGACGAGTCCGGCGGCGGATCGAAATAGATGGCGATGTCGTGGCCGCTCTCCACGATGTTGGGGGTCTGCTCGACGTTTCCAGATGCACCGCGACGTCGGGATCGAGCAGGCCATAATGGCAGACCAGCGGGGCAAGACGCGTGCGGCCGAGTGGCATCATAGTTTTGGCCCGCGTACGAGCCGTAAAGGTCGCGTGGGTAAACAGGTCTGCTTTACTTTAGAGGCTCAGCTTTCACCCCGCTTGCTGCATCAAAACGGCCAATTCCGATAGCCTAATCCCGGTTGATCGAGCAACTCGCTCCTTATTCAACATCCCCCTTCAACCGCCGATATTCTATACAACAAAAAAGGGGCCGCCGGGCAGGCGACCCCTTCTATCCTCTCCGCGAAAGCGGTCGGGTGTGCTTTTAGTCGGCCTTCGACTGAAGGTTCACGGCGGCATATTTGCCGCGGCGATCGACTTCCAGTTCGAAGTCCAGGCGGTCGCCTTCGTTGAGGGCGGACATGCCTGCACGCTCCACAGCGCTGATGTGGACGAACGCGTCGGGTTGGCCGTCGTCGCGCTGGATGAAGCCGAAGCCCTTCATGGCGTTGAAGAACTTCACGGTGCCGCTGGCGCGTTCACCGGTCAGCTGGCGCTGCGGGCCACGTTCCGCGCCGCCGAAGCCGCCGCGATCACCGCCGAAGCCGCCTGCTCGGGGTTCGCGGGGTGCGCGTTCCTGAACAGGAAGCGGCTCGCCTTCGATCTTGAGGTCGGTCGCCGAAATCTTGCCGCCACGATCCACCAGAGTGAAGCCGAGCTGCTGACCTTCGGCCAGGCCGGTCAGGCCCGCCTGCTCGACAGCGCTGATGTGGACGAACACGTCTTCCGCGCCATCGTCACGGACGATGAAGCCGAAGCCCTTCTGACCGTTGAAGAATTTGACTACACCGGTGCCTTCGCCAACGACCTGGGCTGGCATGCCGCCGCCACCACGGCCGCCGCCGAAACCACCACCGCCGCCGCCGCCGAAGCCGCCACCGCCGCTGCGGAAGCCGCCGCCGCCACCGCCGCCGAAGCCGCCGCGATCACCACCGCCGAAACCGCCACGATCACCGCCGAAACCGCCGCGATCGAAACCACCACCGAAACCACCGCGATCGCCGCCGTAAAAATTGTCGTCGCCGAAACTGTCGCGCTTGTCCTTGCCGCGCCCGCCGCGGCGACCTCTATCAAAACTCATGCCCTGTTGGTCACTTTCGCTTCGCCCATACGATAACGGATAAACATGCCGGGCGAAGACATGCAGAATCCACCGCAACACATGCGGTTTGGGAATCACTATATCAACTTTTCAGGGCAGAGCGAATGATTTTAGCCCGATTGCCGCCACATTTCCGAGAATGGGACACGGTGAGGCTTTTCGGCACGTCCAAAAGCGTCGATTGAGTTACAGCCACTTTCGCCATAGAGGGGTGCGATGAGCGTATATTTTCATGAAGAGGACCTGCCCGAAGGCGTCCTGGCCCCCGGCCCCGTCGCCGTCGATACCGAAACCATGGGCCTGATCACCCCGCGCGACCGGCTGTGCGTCGTGCAGATCAGCGACGGCAAGGGCGACGAGCATCTGGTGCGCTTCATGCCGGGCAGCGACTATGCCGCGCCGAACCTGCGCGCCGTGCTGGCCGATCCGGGGCGGCTGAAGCTCTATCATTTCGGGCGGTTCGACATTGCCGCGATCCGGCATTATCTGGGCGTGGTGGCGGCGCCCGTCTATTGCACCAAGATCGCGTCGCGCCTGATCCGCACCTATACCGACCGCCACGGCCTGAAAGAGCTGGTGCGCGAAATGCTGGGGCAGGAGATTAGCAAGCAGCAGCAGTCGAGCGACTGGGGCGCGCCCATCCTGTCCGACGCGCAGAAGGATTATGCGGCGTCGGACGTGCGGTATCTGCATGCGCTGAAGGCCGAGCTGGACAAGAGGCTGGTGCGCGAAGGCCGGATGGAACTGGCGCAGGCTTGCTTCGATTTCCTCCCTCACCGGGCCGAGTTGGACCTGGCGGGTTGGCCGGAGATCGACATCTTCGCGCATATGTGAGGAGCTGCAGCGCTTTTCCATGTCCATTCAGGCCGAACAGCAACGTCACGTCAGGCGTCATTGGGCGCGGCCGGGCGGCAGCCATGACAGGCTGGTCGCGCGGCTGAAAAACTGGCTGCCGATGGCGGTGGGCGTGCTGGCGGCGCTGCTGGTGACGGCGCCCTTCACCGGAGGGGACAAGGTGAGCTTCGTGCTCGACAAGAACAAGGTCGAAGTGGCGAAGGAGCGCATGCGCGTGACCGAGGCGCTCTATCGCGGCGAGGACGGCAAGGGGCAGCCCTTTTCCCTGCGCGCGGGCAGCGCGGTGCAGAAAAGCTCGCGCGAGCCGATCGTCGATCTGAATGACATGTCCGCGCGGATATTGCTGAGCGAAGGGCCGGCGGTGCTGAATGCGCGCAAGGGCCGCTATGACATGGACAGCGAACGGGTGGCGGTGGATGGGCCGGTGCAGTTCGAGGCGGCGGGTGGATACAGGCTGACGACGCGCGATGTGGGCATCGACCTTAAAACCCGACGGATGCGCAGCGCCGGGCGGGTCGATGGGCGCATCCCGATCGGCACCTTCAGCGGCGACCATCTGGAAGCGGACCTGGGCGCGCGGACGGTGACTCTGAACGGCAGGGCAAGCTTGCGCATCGAACAAAATGGCATCAAAGGGCGATAGTGATGAAGAGATCGCGGATCCTGCTATCGACCGGCGCGCTGGGCGCGGCTCTGCTCTATGCTGGCGCTGGGGCGCAGGTGCTGAAAAATCACGACAGCAACGCACCTGTCAATTTCACCGCCGACCGGATCGAGGTGCAGGACCGCGCCGATCGCGTGGTGGTGTCGGGCAATGTCGAAGTGACGCAGGCGGGCATGAAGCTCAACGCCGCGCGCATGACGGTGGCCTATCGCAATGGCGCAGGCGGCAGCGGGGTGGAGGTCGACCGGATCGACGCGTCGGGCAATGTCGTCGTGACTAAGGGGAATGAGACGGCGCGCGGCAATGTGGCGATCTACGACCTTAACAGCCGCCTCATTACGATGCTGGGCAATGTGACGCTGACGCAGGGAGCCAACCGGCTGACCGGCGGGCGGCTGGTGATCGATCTGACCAGCGGGCGATCGACGGTGGATGGGCGGGCTTCGGGCGGCGGGGCTCCAGGCGTGAGCGGCGGTTCGGGCGGGCGCGTGTCGGGCACGTTCACGGTGCCGCAGCGGAAGAACTAAGGTCGTTGCGAGCGCGGTGAGTTGATGGTTTTGCTGCGGCAAAAATGCCACTGTCAACAGACGAATCATGGCGTTTTTAGGGCAAAGTGATAGAGTAGGAATCAGCGGGGTCGTCTCTCGATTCTGCGAGGTCCATCATGTCACGGTTGCGGATGGCGGCGGGTGCCGCCTGTTGTATCGTTGCGCTCTCTTCAGTCCAGGCAGCCGCCTCGGAAGCGGGGCAGTGCTGGCAGTCCTATGAAGTCGAAGCCGCCAAGGTCCGGGACCTGCATATCATGCTGATGCTGGGCGCGCTGCGCTGCAAGGCGGCGAACAAGGATATTATAGATAAATATGAGGCATTTACCGCGAAGAAGAGCGGGCTGCTGAGCAGCTATAATAATGCGCTCAAGACGCACTTCATGCGGGTGAACGGCATCAGCGACGGGCAGCGCGCCTATGAAGCCTTCAACACTCGGCTGGGCAATAGTCATTCCGGGTTGGTGCAGGCGAAGAGCTATTGCGACATGACGGACACGCTGTTGACCCTGGCCGCCGCGGCGCAGGACGGGGAATTGCCGCAATTGGCGACCAACTTCTCCGAAAGTCAGCTGGGCATCGATGAGGTTTGCGAGGCTGTAGCGGCGCCTGTGGTGGCGGAGGCGACTCCGACGGTTACCCAGGTAACAACGGCCACTCCGGCGGCGGCCGAGGTCGTGGCGGAAACGGCTGCCCCGCATGAGGCGATCACGGCGACGGATTCGGCTCCGGCAGCGGTGGCGGCTGCCAAGACTGAGGAGCCGGTTTCGGCGGCGGCGGCTCTGGAGGCCGCGGCCGTGGCTTTGCAGAATGCGGCGGCGAGCCTGAAGGCCCAACCGGCGGCTCCGGCGGCGGATAAACCTGCCCCAGCGGTTCCGGAGGCCAAGCCAGCGGTGATGCAGCCGGTGACCGCGAGTGCAGCGCCTGTTGGGTGAGAAGAGGCATGCCGAGAGGACGGAAGCGAGGCAGGACAGCGAACGAAAGATCAGCGCCGCCTCCTTTCCGCATCCTTGCTTAAGGGCGTTGATCCCAAGCTTGGAGAGTAACTATTCCGTCTTCCCCGATCGCAAGCTCGCCAAAGGCGCCAGTGCGCAGTTTGAGGGATGCAGGAGACAAGCCGAGCGCGAGCAGGGCGAAGCGCGCTGCGCCGTTGCTGGTGACGAGGAGGTCCGCACCCTCCCCTCCCCGCGCGAACCAGTCTTGCCAGGCGGCGACACGGGCCTCCGCATTTACGGTCCAGCCATCGGGCGCGATGCCGCGCTCGTCCCAATCGGTAAGCGCCTGTTCGCCGATGCGGGCGATGACGTCCGATTCCGGGCGGCCTTCGTCTGGGCCATGGTCGATTTCATTGAGCCAGGGGAGCGTGCCGTCCGGGGCATGCCCTATGGCCGCGCCGATCCGCGCGGCGGTTTCGGTGGCGCGTTGGAGCGGGCTGCTGTGGAGATGGGCGGCCGTCAGCTTCTGGGCGGCGAACCATTGGCCGAGGCGGTCGGCCTGAGCGCGGCCGCTTTCGACGAGCAGCAGGTCCGTGCCCGCGCCGATGCGGCAGGCGGTGGCGCTGCTTTCGAAGGTGTTTCCGTGGCGGATGATGAAGATGCGGCGCATGGGGTTGGTTTAGGGCTTTGTGCGGTGGAGAGGAATGGGCAGCTCCATTGAGAAGAAGTGGAGCCCTCCGACAGGCTCAGGGCGAGCGGGCAGAGGGCTGACGGTTATATCGCTTCTCGACTTCGCTCGAAACGAACGGAGGGTGAAGGCGTCGTCAGATCGGCGTGGGATCGCCGTGGGTCGCGATCAGGGCTTCGACGCGCTCGATATCGGCTTGCGTGTCGATGCCGCTACTGTCGAACAGGGGCGGATCAATGGCGACGGTGGTGATGGGGATGCCAAGTTCGATCAGGCGCAGCTGTTCGAGCCCTTCGAGATTTTCGAGCGCGGTCGGCGGGGTTTCTTCGAACCGTTTGAGGGCGTCGAGTGTGAAGCCATAAAGGCCGACATGACGCCAAACGGGCGATAAGGGCCGGCTGGCGCGCAGGGCGTCTTCGTTGCGGATGGCGGGGATGATCGTTTTCGAGAACCAGAGGGCGCGGCCATCGGGTGCGCGGGCGCAGGTCGTGCCGCTGAAGGGCGATCGGCGCTTATGATCGCGGAGCGCGTCGAGGGCGTACCAGTCGAGCGCAATGACGGGGGTGGCGACCTCTGCCCCTGATTGAAGCGCGGCGAGGACGGCGCGCAGCGCGCCCTGCGGCTGAAAGGGGGAATCCCCCTGGAGGTTGACGACGAAGCGCGGCGGTGTGGGACGTTGCAGTGCAGCGGCAAGCGCCCGACCCGAACCCGTTGCGACTGCGCTGGCGGTCATGGCGGCGTCGCACCCGGCGGCGCGAGCGTGATCGGCGATTTCCTGGTCATCGGTCGCAACGACCAGTTCCGTGTCAGGCAGCCCGCCGATCGCCGCGCGAGCCATGGCGATGGTCCGGTGCAGCAATGTGCGCCCGGCGATCAGGCGCAGCGGCTTGCGCGGCAAACGGGATGAACCCGCGCGCGCCGGGATGACGATGATGCTGTTCAGGCGACCCCGGCGTGAAGCAAGTCATGCATGTGGACCGCCCCAACCAGACGGCCGCCTTCGCAGACGAAGAGCAGGGTGATGTTGTGCAGATGCATGAGGCGGATCGCTTCGGACGCCAGTTCGTCGGGGCCGACGGAGAGCGGCGGCACGGTCATGAACCGGCCCACCGCCTCAGTCAGTTGCTGGGTGCCGGTGACGGTGCGGCGCAAGTCGCCATCGGTGAAGGCCCCGATGAGTTCCCCATTCTGGTTGATTACCGCCGTACCGCCGAGCCGCCCACGCGTCATTTCGATGGTGGCGTCGAGCAGCGAGGCATCTTCGCGCACGCGCGGCACGGCCTCGCCCGCCGCCATCAGGTCGTGGACCTTCAAAAGTTGCGCGCCGAGGCGGCCGTTAGGATGGAATTTGTGGAAATCGTCGGCCGAAAAACCGCGCATTTCCATGAGCGCAATGGCGAGCGCGTCGCCAAAGGCCATCTGCACCGTGGTCGATGTGGTCGGCGCCAGTTCATTGGGGCAAGCTTCGCGAACAGCGGGCAGCAGGACGCAAACGTCCGAGGCGCTGGCCACCGTACTTTCCCCCCGCGCGGTCAGGCCGAGCAGCGGGATGCCGAAGCGTTTGCAATATTGGATGATGGGGCCAAGTTCGTTGGACTCGCCCGAATGGGACAGCATCAGCACGATGTCGTCCGGCGTCACCATGCCAAGGTCGCCATGCCCCGCATCAGCCGGGTGCATGAAGAGGGCGGGCGTACCCGTCGATGTCAGCGTCGCCGTCATCTTGCGCGCGACGATGCCGCTTTTGCCCATGCCGGTGACGATCAGGCGGCCCCGCACATTCATGATCATCCCGACCATACGCAAGAAGATGGCAGCGAAATCGCGATCCGAGAATTTGGCTTCGAGAGCATTCAACCCATGGGACGCGACTGATAAGGTTCTGCAGGCCGTTTCCACAATCCGGCTGCCTGAACCAAAAGGCACGATTTTCGATACTGTCGACACGTGTTCGCCCTTTTTTCCATGTAGCGCCGCCGGGTTGTCCCGCGCTGACTCAATCATGGCGGCAGTGGCCATGATTGGCACACTGCCCTTACCTCATTTCGCGACCCATTTTCGGCTGCAAGCCGACCCCGCCGAAAGAAATAGGCCGTTTGAGAGCGGAATGGCAATTCCTTTTGCTAACGCGAACGAAAATAGCGCGCCTTTATTGCCACATCGGATGCAAATCATTGCTCTTTTGTAGATAAGCGGAACTTTTAAGGCGCGCGCGCGTAGTGGCGCGGTTTTCCCGTCGCGATCAGTCTGCGTGATAGTCGCGATACCAGGACACGAAGCACGGCACGCCGACGTCTATGCCGGTCGCGGGCGCAAAGCCGATATCGTGAGCGATCGCGCTGATGTCGGCAAATGTGGCCGGAACGTCGCCCGGCTGCATCGGCTGGAAATCAATCTCCGCCTTGCGGCCAATCGCTTGTTCCAGCACGGAAATCAGGTGCATCAACTCTTCGGGCCGATTGTTGCCGATATTGTAGAGCCGATGCGGCGATCGGCTGCCGCCAGCCTTGGGCGCCCCGTCGTCGGCGGGCGCATGATCGAGGCACCCGATCACCCCGCTGACGATATCGTCGATATAGGTGAAGTCGCGCTGCATCCGGCCATGGTTGAATACGGGAATGGGATCCCCTGCGAGGATCTTCTTCGTGAAGATCCACATCGCCATGTCTGGACGGCCCCAAGGCCCATAGACGGTGAAGAAGCGCAGGCCCGTCATGGGGATGCGGAAAAGATGGGCATAGGTTTCGCTCATCAATTCATCGGCGCGCTTGGTGGCCGCGTAGAGCGACACGGGATGATCGGCGCGATCCTCGACCCGGAAAGGCAGCACGTCATTGCCGCCATAGACGGACGAGGAAGAAGCATAGACCAAGTGCCGCACCCGCCGTTCCCGCGCCAGTTCCAGCATGTTGACATGGCCCGCGAGATTGGAGCGGACATAGGCATGCGGGTTGATCAGCGAATAGCGGACGCCCGCCTGCGCGCCCAAATGGATGATCGCCTCCACCGCATGACCCGCAAGCGCGGCATTGAGCGCATCCATGTCCGCGAAATCCAGCTCCGCGAAGGTGAAGAGCTTGCCATGGCGTTGCTGCAACGCGGCGATCCGGTCGCGCTTCAGCGACACCGGATAATAATCATTCATATTATCGATGCCGATCACCGCTCGCCCTGCCGAGAGAAGCTGGTCGGCGACGGCCATGCCAATGAAGCCTGCGGCGCCGGTGACGAGAATGGTCATGCAGCCACCGCCGCACGTGACAGGATCGGGTCGGTCGCCATGGGAATCTCTTTCAGCGGTGGGATCTTAGCCATCCTGTAAACAGACAATCCGGGGCGTGATGTAAAGAGCTTTCCCCCAAAGAGGCGGGCGGCTGACCCAAATGAGTCAGTTTAGCCTTTCCCTAATCATTGATGCTTATGCGCTGTGTCATGGACATGGCATCCCACCCCCTGGCCAGCGGCAACCGCGCCTATGGTCCGGCGCAGCGCGCGCGCTGGACGGACCTGGCGGCGCAAGCGGCGGAAGCCAACGCCTTTTATGCACCCGACATGCTGTGCGCCGCGCTCGATCATCTGGCGGGCGCGCCGGGCGTGCGGTTAGTGGAAGCGCAGGCGGGAGGCGAACTGATCGGGCTGTTGCCGGTGATGGTGACGCCCCGTCATGGGCGGCTGCCGGTCGCCTGCGTGGGCAATTGGATACACGACCATTGTTTCTTCGGAGCGCCGCTGATCCGGCGGGGGCAGGAAGTGGCGGCCTGGCGCGGATTGCTGGCGCAGTTGGACGCGGCGCATTGGGCGGCGGGCTTTCTCTATCTGCAGGGGCTGGATGCGGCGGGCGCCAATGCCGCGGCGCTGGAGGCGCTATGCGTCGAGCAGCGGCGCGGGCGGCGCGAGGTACACCGTTATGACCGGGCGATGCTGCGCTCTGCGCTGGATGCGGAGAGCTATTGGGAAACGCATGTGCGCGCAAAGAAGCGCAAGGAGATCAGGCGCTTGCAGAAGCGGCTGGCAGAGCTGGGGACGGTGGAGCAGCGGCTGCTGGCAGACCGGGCGGAGCTGCCGCATTGGTGCGCCGATTTCCTGGCGCTGGAGGCGTCGGGCTGGAAGGGACGCGAGGGGACGGCACTTGCCTGCTCAGCCAATGACGCGGCCTTTTTCCGGGCGGCATGCGCGGCTGCTTTCGATGCGGGGCGGCTGCATTTCCTGCGCATCGATCTGGATGGGCGTGCGATCGCGATGCTGGCCAATTTCCGGCATGGCGAGGGCGCTTTTTCCTTCAAGATCGCCTTTGACGAGGAATTGGGGCGCTTTTCGCCGGGCGTGCTGATCGAGCTGGCGAACCTGCATGCGGTGCAGGGCGATCCGGGGATCGCGTGGATGGACAGCTGCGCGGCAACGGATCATCCGATGATCGACAGCCTGTGGGCGGAGCGGCGGACGATCGTGCAATATCGCATCGCGCTGCGCGGGCGGGGTTTTCAGCGCGTAGGGCGCGCGGCGGCCTTTGCGCTTGCCAATGGGGCGGAGGCGATCGCCAGCCGCGTGAAAGGATTGTCATGACTGCCCATTCGCCGATCGCGGCGCAGATTTTTCCCGACGAGGCGCGGGGCGTGTTCGCGGCCGTTTATCCCGATGAGGCGGCGAAGCTGTCGCACGGGCTGGCGGGGCATCCGCTGCTGTCGATCGAGGCGCTCGCCGGCTTGGCGGAGCGGATGCCCGCCGCGTCCGTCGAATATAATCTGGGCAAGCTGCCGCTGGGCGTGCGGCCGGAGGATACGCCATCCAACGGGCTGAGCCTGGGCGAGACGATCCGGACGATCGAGACCAATGGCAGCTGGGCGGTGCTGAAGAATGTCGAGCGGGACGCGGCCTATGGCGCGCTGCTGAACGCGGCGCTTGCCGAACTGGCGCCGCTGGTCGAGGCGCGGACGGGGGCGATGCTGAACCGGGAGGCGTTCATCTTCCTGTCCTCGCCGGGTAGCGTGACGCCGTTCCACATGGACCCGGAGCATAATATCCTGCTGCAGATCCGGGGCGAGAAGGTGATGACCGTCTTTCCGGCGGGGGACGAGGAATTGGTGCCTGCGCTGCAGAGCGAGGCGTTTCACGCGGGCGGGCACCGGAACCTTGTGTGGCGGGAGAATTTCCACGGGCGGGGGATGGCGGTTAAGCTGCTGCCGGGCGATGCGATCCATGTGCCGGTCAAAGCGCCGCATTTTGTGGAGAACGGCACGGGGGTGTCGGTCAGCCTGTCTGTGACATGGCGTTCGGAGCGGAGCGTCGCGGAAAGTGAACTACATGGCCTGAATGCGCTGATGCGGCGGCGGGGATTGCCGACTGGGCGGATCGGCGCGCGGCCGGAGCGGCAGGGCGTCCGGCGGCTGGCCTATCGCGTCATGCGGAAGCTGGGCGTTTAGCCAAGCGGCGGAGCAGCGCTTCGGCCTCGAGCCGGGGTGAAAAGCGTTCGATCTGCCACCATTCCAGCGCTTCCTCGCGGGTGGCGAGGCTTTGTTTGTAACGGTCCTTGCCTGCCAGCAGGGAGTAGAGCCCGAGGTCACGATCAGCATAATGCGCGACAGCTGCGGCGTGGCAGAGCAGGCCCGGCTTGTCCTTGGGCGTGCGCGGAGCGGCGAAGGCGGATTGATAGTTCATCGCCTGGCCGCGATGGATGAAATTGACGAGCAGCCCGACTGTGCCGCCATCATCGGTGAAGCGAAGCAATTCGACTTCTCCAGTCACCCGGCCGCGTTCTACGAGGATGGCGACGAAGCGGCGGAAGGCGGGGTCGGCCCAGGCATTGTCGGCGTGGCGGCCTTCGTTGAGGACGCGCATGTCCTCCAGCCAGCTTTCCGCCTCCGGAGCGCTTTGAGCGGCGGCGATGTTGGGCATGCCGCCATGGTCCTTGATCGCGCGCCGGATCTGGCTGCGGGTGTTGGCGCTGAGCAGTGAGAGATAATCGCCCGCCGCAGCCCGCACGGCGTCGAGGTCAACCTGATAGACGGGCGAGCGGTCCAGGCGGGTGGCGCGGCGCAGCGGCAGGCTGAGCAAGGGCGAATCCGGCGCGATGCCGCTGAGGCGCAAGGCGCGCCAGTCCGCGCGGCGGAGGAGTGCGGCGTGGAAAGCCTGGGCCGCTCGCCCTTCCCTGCCGGTCGCGGTGAGCAGGCCATTATATTCGACATAGGGACGATCAGCGGCGGGGTCGCCCGACTGGTTGAGCGAAAGCGTCGCGCAGCGGCCAAGCAGGCGGGGCTGCATCGCGTGCCCGATAAGGGCGAGGGCGACGTCTTTCCCTTCTCCATCCGTGACCGTCAGGAGATCGGGTCGAACGCCGTAGCTTTCCAGCCAGCTGCCAGTCCAGGTCCATCCCAGGAAAAAGGACGCATCGGACGCCCCCTCCAGCGCCTGCCAGCGCGGCGCCAATTCAGCTGTATCGGGCAAGCAGGAAAAGTGGGCGGTTAGAGCCATCGCCGCCTCTTGTGACAGAGCCGCCGAAGCGGTCAAGTCATGGGCGCGTCAGAGATGCCGCCGCATCTGCGGATCGACCGATCCATCGCGCCGCACCCCCGCCCGAGCCAATTCGCGGCCCATGCGGCCGGTGAGAAAACGGAACCACATGCGAAAGTCCGCGCGAAGCGACCAGAACGGATGACGGAAGGTGGCGGGCCGGTTCCGTTCGATCAAACCATGGCCGATCCAGGCGAAACCATAGCCGGCGAACGGCAGGGCGGGAATGATCCACCAACGGCCGGTCAGGGGGAGCGCCGCCAGCAACAGGATAACCATGCTGGTCCCGGCATAATGCAGCGCCCGCGTAGCAGGACGGGCATGTTCCTGCAGATAATAGGGCCAGAATTCGCTGAACGCCGCAATATCGCTCATCATCTCCCCTCCGGGTCGACAGAGCTAGGGCTGGGCTCGGTCCGAGGTAAGGGGGATGCGTCAGGCCGTGCGCAAATCGGGAGCGAAGAGGAAATAGTCGTAAGCGGCGCGCGCCACTTCCGCCATGATGCGGTCGCGGGCGGCGTGACCACGATGATCCTTCATGACGAACACCGAAATGGCGATCATCCGCCCGTCCGGCAGCGTGATGATCCCCGTGTCATTACCAAGGCCGTTGAGCGTCCCGGTCTTGTGCGCGACGGGGGTTCCGGGCGGGAGCATGCCGACCAGACGCGCCTTGCCGGTCTTGCAGCGGGACATGATGCCGAGCAGCATCGCGGTGCTGGCGCCCTTCAGCGCCTTGCCGTGCTGGATGGCGGAGAGAAGGTCGTTCATCGCGCGGGGCGTCGAGGTATCGCGCGGGTCCGCAGCGAAGGCGATGTTGGGCATGTCGCGCGCGTCCCGCAGGCGTGAGGACAGCGTGCTTTCCGCTTCATCGCCCGCGGACCCGCCGCCGAGCTTGGCGCGGGCGAGAAGCTGGGCCGTGTTGCTGTCCACCCGTTGGCCGCGAATGCCGATCGACTGGAGCCAGCCATTGACGGCCTGCGGACCGCCCGCGCGTGCGACCAGCGCATCGGTCGCTTCATTATCGCTGCGCGTCAGCATGAGGTCGAGCAGCATCGTGACGGTCAGCGGCGTGCCCAGGCGCGCGAGTTTTTCATCGAAGCGCAGCGTGCCCGCATCGGCGAGCGACAAAATCTTGCCCGCCACCGCGACCTTATAGGTGCTGGCCATGGGAAAGAGCGTATCGCCGTTGAGCTGAAGCGTCTCCCCGTTGTTCAGGTCGCGTACCGCGATGCCGACCGTGCCGTCGCTCAGCGTCGCAAAGCGGGCAAATTCGCCAAGCAGCCGCGACTGCGCGGTCTGCTGCACCATATTGGGCTTGGGACCGAAAGCATCGGCCGTAGGCAGGGGCGCCAGAAACAGGCCAAGGCCCGCCAGAAAGGTGGCAGTGAAAGAAAAACGCGGCATGAACCTTCTTTCCCCGATTCGTGCGGCCGGAGCAAGGCTGTTTGCGCGGGTTGACAGGGTTGCGCCGACAGCGTCATCACGCCCGGCATGACCGCAATGATCAAGCTAGACGAAAGCTGGCGCGCGCCGCTGCGCGAGGAATTCGACCGCCCCTACATGCAGGCGCTCAAGCAGTTTCTGGCGGAGGAGAAAGCGTCGGGAAAACGCATCTTCCCCAAGGGCAGCGAATATTTCCGCGCGCTCGACCTGACGCCGCTCGACAAGGTAAAGGTCGTGATATTGGGGCAGGACCCCTATCATGGCGAGGGGCAGGCGCACGGTCTGTGCTTCAGCGTGCAGCCGGGGGTGCGGACGCCCCCGTCGCTGGTCAATATCTACAAGGAATTGAAGAGCGACCTGGGGCTCACGCCGCCGCGCCATGGATTTCTGGAGCATTGGGCGCAGCAGGGGGTTCTGCTGCTGAACAGCGTGCTGACGGTGGAGATGGGCCGGGCGGCATCGCATCAGAAGCGGGGCTGGGAAGAGTTTACCGATGCGATCATCCGGCTGGTCAACAGCCAGGCGGAGCCGGTCGTGTTCCTGCTGTGGGGTGCCTATGCCCAGCGCAAGGCGGCATTTGTCGATGAGACGCGGCATCTGGTGCTGAAGGCGGCGCATCCTTCGCCGCTGTCTGCGCATAACGGCTTTTTGGGGTGCCGGCATTTTTCGAAGGCCAACGCCTTTCTGGAAGCGAAAGGGCGCGGGGCGGTGGATTGGGCTTTGCCGGAATGTGAGGTGGGGTGAGCGGCCTTTAGCTCCGTCACCTCGGGCTTGAGCCGGGGTCGCGCTATTTCAAAATTGGATAGCGTAAGGAAGCGGGACCCCGGATCAAGTCCGGGGTGACGAGATTAGGTGATCAAGTTCGTTCGCTTCGAACGGAGGCCGGTCAGCGTTTTTGCGCGAACCAGATGACATGGCGGGGGCCCTTGCCATTGTCGCGCGCCTTGACCGCTACTTCATCGACCAGGAAACCGGCATCGCGCAGGCGGCGGGTGAAGGCGGCGTCCGGGGCGGCGGACCAAATGGCGAGGATGCCGCCGGGCTTCAGCGCGGCCTTCGCGATGGCGAGGCCACCGGCCGAATAGAGCCGGTCGTTGGCGGGGGCGGTCAGGCCGTCCGGGCCGTTATCGACGTCGAGCAGGATCGCGTCGTAGCTGCCGCGCGCCGAGGCGATTTCGGCCACCACATCGCCTTCGATCAGCCGTACGCGAGGATCGTCGAGACAGCCTGCGGCAAGGTCCACCATTGGCCCGCGCGCCCAGGCGATGATCTTGGGCACCAGCTCAACGAGCGTGACGCGGCCGCCCTGCCTCAGTTCGGCCAAGGCGGCGCGCAGCGTGAAGCCCATGCCATAGCCGCCGATCAGCAGATGCGGGTCCTTGCGCCCCTTGAGGCGCTCCAACGTCATGACGGCGAGCGCCTTTTCCGATCCGCTCATGCGGCTGCTCATCAGTTCATTGCGGTCGAGGACGATCATGTGATCGGCCCCGCGGCGGTAGAGCTTCAATTCCTGCCCGCCCGGCACAGGGGCGGTGTCGATGAGTTCGCGCGGCGTCACTATGAGGTCCTTCCTTGGTCACAGGCGCATGGCAGCTTGCCGGGGCGCACGCAAATTTTCTGGCGCAAGTGAGTATAGGCCCCTATCTCGCGGGCCAGCCCTTCCCCCGACCAGCCAGGCAGTCATTTTCCCGATGCGTTATTTCCTCGACACCGAATTCAACGGATTTGCGGGCGCGCTGATCAGCGTCGCGCTGGTGCCGGAATTTGGCGACGATGAATTTTACGTGTCGCTGCCGCTGGCGGAGGAGCCGCATGGCTGGGTCCAGCGCAATGTGATCCCCTATCTGCGCCATGTTCCGCCGGGGATCGACATGGAGCTAAGCCGGGTCGAGGCGGCGCATCACCTCGCCGACTATCTGGCGGGCGATCCCGATCCTGTCATCGTGGCGGATTGGCCGGAGGATCTGGCGCATTTCTGCGCGCTGCTGGTGACGGGACCGGGACAGATGGTGGATATGAACGGGCTGCAGTTGCAGCTGGTAAACGCGGCGGGCTTCAGTGCGGCGGCGAACAGCCGGATTCCGCACAATGCGCTGCATGATGCGCGCGCCTTGCGGGATTTTTGTTTGGGCAATTAACGGAGCAATCCGCGTTGTAGCGGCGCTCATGATCCGGTGTGAAGAAGCAGTGGGCGTCCTCTTCATGGCGCCCCAAAACGGATCGAGGCCCGGTCCTGCTTGCGCAGGCCGAGCCCCATTCCCTCTCCAAACCGATGTTAGTGATCAGCCGTCGTAGTCGCCGCCGACATTCTGGTTGCGCGGCGGGGCGGCGGCGGTCAGGCGCAGGGCCTCCGCCGACTGGGCGATCGAACCGATTTCGTCCGGCGTGTCGTCATCGTCGATCTGCACCTTCTGCAGCGAACCGACGAGCGAATCATGGAGATCCGCCGGGAGGACCGTTTCTTCAGCGATCTCGCGCAGGGCGACGACGGGGTTTTTATCGCGGTCGCGGTCCAGCGTCAGTTCGGCCCCGCCAGAAATCTCACGGGCGCGCTGCGCCGCAAGAAGGACGAGATCAAAGCGATTGGTAACCTTGTCGACGCAATCTTCGACGGTAACGCGGGCCAAACGGGCGCTCCTGACAAAGGAATGAAAATCGTGAGGCCCGCGCCTAACAGCGGCGTCCCCGAGAGTCAATGAAAAGCCCATAAAGCCGTGGCGCGGCGCGACAATTGGGGGCATGAACGGGATATGGCGACCCACCGGCAGTCCACAGCGAAGCGTGAAGAGGCCGGGATCAGCCTGTCCATCGGGGCCAATCGGCTGAGAGTGATCGAAAATGGCCCGGCACTGCGCGAGGCCCTGATCGGGCTGATTGACGGCGCCACGGACAGTCTGAAGCTCTATTATTATATCTTCGCCGATGATGAGAGCGGGCGCATGGTGCTCGACCGGCTGGTGGCGGCGCGCGGGCGCGGCGTCGCGGTGACACTGATGATCGACGCTTTCGGATCGGCGGATACACCAGCGGCCTTCTTCGATCCGCTGCTCAAGGCGGGCGGTCATTTCGGGCGTTTCGGCGCGCGCCGATCGACGCGCTACCTGATCCGCAACCATCAGAAGATGACCATCGCCGACGACCGGCGGCTGCTGCTGGGCGGCTTCAATGTCGAGGATGCCTATTTCGGATTGCCGGAGGATGACGCCTGGGTGGACCTGGGGCTGATCCTCGAAGGACCGCAGGTGGGGGCGATGAGCACCTGGTTCGGGCAACTGTGGCGATGGGTCTCCACCAAGCGGCAGCGTTTCCGCACGCTGCGGCGGATGGTGCGGCACTGGCATCCTTCCCTGCATCACGATCCAGCCGATCCGATGCGCTGGCTGATCGGCGGGCCGACCCGGCGACTGAGCCCCTGGGCGCAGGTGGTGAAGCATGATCTCGAAAAGGCCAGCCGCGTGGACATGGTGGCGGCTTATTTCTCGCCCGGCCGCGGCATGCTGAAGCGCATCGCGCGCGCGGCAAAGCGGCAGGGGGCAAGGCTGATCCTGCCATCGCGATCCGACAATGGCGCGACCGTTGCCGCAGCGCGGCTGCTCTACGGCCCGCTGCTCCGGCGTGGGGTGGAGATTTGGGAATATCAGACCTGCAAGCTACATATGAAGCTGATCGTCATCGACGATGCGGTCTTCATCGGGTCAGCCAATTTCGACATGCGCAGTCTGTTCCTGAACCTGGAGATCATGCTGCGGATCGAGGACAAGGCTTTGGCGCAGGAAGCGCGGGACTTCATCAGCCGCCGCGCGGGCGAGAGCCGGCAAGTGACGCTCGAAAGCTACAAGGCCCAGCGCGGCGTGCTGACGCTGATCAAGCAGTGGATCAGCTATTTCCTGGTCGGCGTGCTGGATTATACTGTCACGCGCCGCCTGAATTTCCGCAATCCTGACGCGGATTGACGTTCACATGTGGATCGCGTTGCGGAACATGATGCCGGCGATGATCACGAGATAGATGCCGAATATCCGCTTCAGCAGATTGGCGGGCAGGCTGTGCGCGGCGGCGACGCCGAGCGGCGCGGTGAGGATCGACATGGAGGCGATCGCCAGCGTCGCAGGCATGTTGACGAAGCCGAGCGACCCCCAGGGCAGGCCCGTTTCCTTGAGCCCGATCAGCGCGAAACCGATGGCGCTGGGAATGGCGATCAGCGTACCGATGCCCGACGCGGTGGCGATGGCGCGATGAATGGAACGGCCGCACAGGGTCATCACCATGATGGCGATCGTGCCGCCGCCGATGCCGAGCAGCGCGGAGAAAGTGCCCAGCCCCCCGGCGATGCCGACGCGGGCGATGCCGGAGGGCATTTCGTCGCTGATCACCTTGCCGCCGACTTTGGGCAGCAGGAAGTTCAAGGACATGAGGAATACGCCCGACGCGAAGATAATCGTCAGCACGCGGCCATCCACATGCCCCGCCAGCAACACCCCTACCCCGTCACCCAATATGATCCACGGCGCCCACGCCCTCAGCACTTCGAACTCCACCGCGCCGCGCTTGGCATGAGCGAGCAAGGAACGGATCGACGTGACGATGATCGTGGCGGCCGACGTGCCGATGGCGACATGGGCGACCGCTTCATGCGTGCCGCCCAGCAAGGGCAGCACCACGAACAGCGCCGGCACCACGACGAAGCCGCCCCCGATGCCGAAGATGCCAGCCGCGAAACCCGCGAAAAGCCCCGCACCCAGCATGGCGGCGAGCGGCACGAACCAGTTGATGAGGTCGCCGGGCATCAGCGCCCCCCCCTGTTGCGATGCAGGACAGAGCGCGGCGGCAAGGCGGCTATGCAAATATGTTGGACCATGTCGGGGTACCCGGGCCTCTCTTCGTCGGATGTGCTTGGTTGGGGGCAGGGAACCAGACTGCCCCCGACAAGCAAGACGAACGAGGCCGGGGAACCCGCAAGGCTGCGGGAAAAGATTAGGAGCGGCTAAGCGCGTGTCAGCCCAGCGCCTCCTGCGCGGGCGTGTAGGGCAGGTCGAGTGCCTGCGCGACGGCTTGATAGGTCACCTTGCCGTCCCAGACGTTGAGCCCGGCGAGCAGATGCGGATCGGACCGCAGCGCCTTTTTCCAACCCAGGTCTGCGATGCGCAGGGCATGGGGCAGCGTCACGTTATTGAGCGCATAGGTGCTGGTGCGCGCGACGGCGCCCGGCATGTTGGCGACGCAATAATGGACGATGCCATCGACCACATAGGTCGGCTCGGCGTGGGTGGTGGCGTGGCTGGTTTCGAAACAGCCGCCCTGGTCGATCGCGACATCGACCAGCACTGCGCCCTTCTTCATGGTCTTGAGCATGTCCGCTGTCACCAGCTTCGGCGCGGCGGCCCCCGGGATGAGGACGGCGCCGATGACCAGGTCCGCGTCGGCCACGCATTCGGCAAGGTTGGCGCGGTTGGAAAAGCGGGTCTTGGCCCGCGCTTCGAAATAGATGCCGAGCTTTTCGAGCACCTCGGGGCTGCGGTCGAGTATCGTGACGTCAGCGCCAAGGCCCGCCGCCATCTGCGCCGCATTGAAGCCGACGACGCCGCCGCCGATGACGCAGACCTTGGCTGGAAGCACGCCGGGCACGCCGCCCAGCAGCACGCCCCGGCCGCCATTCGCCTTTTCAAGCGCGGTCGCGCCCGCCTGGATCGCCATGCGTCCAGCAACCTGGCTCATGGGCTTTAGCAGCGGCAGGCCGCCATGATCGTCGCTCACCGTTTCATAAGCGATGCAGGTCGCGCCCGACGCGATAAGGTCGCGGGTCTGCTCCGGATCGGGGGCGAGGTGAAGATAGGTGTAGAGTATCTGGCCGGGCCGCAGCATCGCGCGTTCCTCGGCCTGGGGCTCTTTCACCTTCACGATCATCTCGGCAGCGGCGAAAACCTCGCGCGCCGACGGGACGATCTCGCCCCCGGCCTTTGCGTATAACGAGTCATGCGCGCCGATCCCGTCACCCGCACCGCTCTCCACCAGCACCTGATGGCCATGGGCGGTCAGCTCATGCACGCTCTCAGGCGTCAGGCCGACGCGATATTCGTGATTCTTGATCTCCCGTACCGTGCCTACAATCATGTTCAGCCTTTCCATCCCTGAGGGCATATCGTCGTCAGGGATTTTATCGCCGGGCAAGCGACGATTGTTCCGGAATCGGGCCTGCGGCCGGAACGATCTCCTTATCCGATATAGTCTGCCGGAACGGAATTACAGGAGGCATATCAACCACCCCTTGCCTAGCGCCGCGCTGCACGATAGGGAGCCGCCTTCCAGTGCATGCGGAGCGGTGGCCGAGTGGTCGAAGGCGCTCGCCTGGAAAGTGAGTATACGTCAAAAGCGTATCGAGGGTTCGAATCCCTCCCGCTCCGCCATCTTGCTAGATAGTTTATTGGTTTTATTGCCTTTTCTTCCCTCTGCGGAGCAGAGGCCCACATACCGCCCAACATTGTATAAAATGGTCGCGAGGCAGCAAGCAGCAGATTCTGCTTAGGGTTGGTGAAACTGGCGCGGAAGTATATCAAGCAACGGATTGCCGCTAAGCCAAAGGGGGACCATGCTAAAAGGCGACATATCTGCCGCGACGGGGGATTCAGCGCGCCAAGTGGAACCGTCATTCTGGAACTGGCCGTTTCTTCCGTCAAATACGCTCGCGGTGGCGGGTTGGGGTTTCTGGCTCGCTATAATTGGACTCATTTTGACGCTTGCGGGCTTCTGGATCACTCTAAGGCAACTGAATAAAACAAAATCCGCCTCTGAGGCCGTCAAGCAAGAAGTGGAAAGAATACGGGGTTCTCTTGATGCGTATGACGCAGCCCATGAGGCTTCTAGGGCACAATACGCGCTTAAAACAGTGAGAAGGAACCTGCATAATAACCTTTGGGCAGAAGTTATTATTAGTTACGAAGACGTAAGAAATAGCTTAGTTATTCTCAAATCTACAAGTAATCTGTTATCTAAGGATCAATTAGATCAGATAGATTCGGCAATTACTTATATTCATCGCCTGTGTGAGAGAATTGAAGGTGATTTGCAGAAAAAGGCCAATTCTATCAGTGCCGTAAAAACATCAGCCGTAATTCGCCAGCATGACCAATTACTCGTTGATATAAACATTACACTTCAAAGAGGCCGCATATGATCGCGTCAATTATGGACAAGTACAGGACCCTTGTTGAGCGATTGCTTAAGCGAACACTCAATGGCGACTTGTCGTGGGATTATGACGAGTTTGAAAATAAGCTTTCTACCAATATTGCGGAAAGAATGGTTTATTTAGAAGAAACAAAGAACGATAACGGAGAGCCTGCTATAAAATTGAGCATCGTCAATCCAACTAGTCAAAAGGCAGAATCTTTTATCGATGATATGATAAATGGCCCGACCCCTAACTACCGGGGATTTGACTCTTATTGGGTGCTTATGAAAACTTTGTTTGATGTTGGAGTACGTCGAGCTACCGGAGCAGATAAGGACATTGACGACATTCTGGATACGCTGGATGATGTACCTTTCTAAGCGGAGCCCTCGGGGCTGAGCAACTCCCTTACAAGCCCCTCATGGGCTACAGGAGTCTATGATCCTCTTGACCTGTGCCGCCTTCCATGTGCCTCCACGCGGCGCGGTTATTCCCGCCGCGTTCAATCTGTCAGCTATCGCACGGAGAGAGACGGCACCTGCCGCCTGAAAAGTTTCAATCTGGCGTCGGACCTTTTCAGCACGATCGATTGATGCCTTGGATCGGACCAGGGCACTGATTCCAGGGCCTTTTCGTAGGTCCTCCAAATTTCCTCGATTGCCCCCCAGCTTTGTCCCTCTAGCCTTTGCAGCTGCCAGCGCCTCTTTGGTACGCTTTGAAATTGCCTTTCGTTCGGCTTGGGCAACCGCAGCCATGATATGGATAGTAAGTTCATTTGCTTCCGGCATATCCGCAGCAACAAACCTAGCTCCACTATCTTGAAGGGCCGCAAGAAAGGCGACGTTGCGGCTTAGCCGATCCAGTTTGGCGACCACTAGAGTTGCGCCGGTCAACTCGCACATAGCCAAGGCGGCTTCCAGTTGGGGCCTGCCGTCCAGCTTTCCGGATTCGACCTCAACAAACTCACCGGACAACTCCCATGCGCCGCCATTGAGGTAATCCGCTACGGCCTTTCGCTGCGCCTCTAGCCCAAGACCGCTACGGCCTTGTTTGGCGCTGCTCACCCGAAGGTACGATACAAATTTGCCCTGTGCCATTTCTTGTTCCATGAGTCGCTACGTTCGTTGCTACTAATGTAACGGCAATCATGACGGGTGCCCAGATGCAAAATAGCAGGACTGTACACCTTCAAGGAAAGGCAGCGCATCAGCATCTAGAACTCACCACGCACATAGAAGCAGAACAAGGTGCAGTAACAACCTTAATGAACAACTAAATCGCAATAGAAACCATTGAACGCCGATCTGTCATGCCATAAAAGAACGCTGGCCTCTTGGCAAAAAACAGACAAGGAAATTAAGTGATTTTAGACCTAAACTATCAAATAGAAACCAAGTTTACATTACCTTATTACGAACACGCGATGATTGAAGGGGAACTCATCCCAGCTTCTTTTGTAGGTGATTGTTCAATTCAAGATCGCATGTGCTCTGCTATAGAGAAGGGACACCTGGGCGAACATTTCCGAGCCCTCTATGGTGAGTTTTGCAAGTTTGAATGGCACGGGAAAGAAGGTTGGCCCGTGAGCCAATTAGTGGTTACGATTTATCATCCGGCGCAACTATCAAGCTTTGCCATCATAGAAACTGCCATTGAAGTGTGGCGGACCTGGCCGTGGGCACAGGGATCAGCATACATAGTGAATTGACGATGTGTTGCATGATGGTCGCAAGGAAGGGCCTTCTGGCCCTTTCTTTGTGCCTACCCACTCGTACAGATGCCTGCCAACCCCTCGCCCTGCCTCTTTGGCTGTGAAAGACAGGGGGACACCGCCGATTACAGATGACAGCCGATCCCGTAACCAACTTTCGTCGATGCCCTGCCATTTCGGCGGGGTATTTTTTTGTCTGCCTCAGGAAGGCGATGTCCTACCGCAGAATCAATATGCGCCACAGAATTCGAGTCACACGGGCCTATACGGTTTTGCTGTCCTCACACCATGGGAAAGAGGCCGAACGTAAGGAAGCTGCTCATCCGCAAACGACCATATGTGGACCTTCAGCGGCTATCCTTTTGCGCCAACACCGATCCGTTGCGAACGTGTAAGGAGCGTGGCATATTTGCGGCGACGTCTTCCATCATCGGCGAAAGGCGAACAGATGCGCGGCATGCCTTTATTGATCGCAGGGTTACTTCTCCTTGGGGGATGCGGAAGCGGCGGTTCTGGCGGGAGCACTGATCATGCGGAGGACAGTTCGCTGGACCCCAAACCCGATGGGCTCGCCGCAGCCCCAGCGGTCGAGAAAGCCGACCTAGATTGCGGTAAGTTCAAGCCACAGTCGGCTCGCCAGGGGCAGCCTGCCGATGACGTCGGTGGATTAAGGCAGGGGATGAGCGAGGAACAGGTTCGTGGCGTCCTCTTGTGTAAGAATCCTAGCTACGCGATCAATGCAAGCAAGCAGAACATTTCGATCCCTAACGGCGGCCAGATGTCCCAAATCAACTTGAACGCGGATACCGGCCTCGACAAAGTTAATGTATGGTTGCTTGGCCCTCCGGGCGGAGAGCGAGTGGTCCACATAGATCGCACTCTTGAATATCCAAGCGGTAAGGAGTTGCCGATCGCCAACATCGCGCAGGATGTCGCTGCTAAATATGGTCCGTTCGACGATGCTGGCTATGGTGATCAACGTTCCGGTTGGATTGTTCGTTCGCGAGAGGGGGAACGCATGGCTAACAACAATACAAGCTATGGAGAATGCCGCAGCCACAGTCTCCGCACAGACAAGTCCCTGCCTTGCCTGCATGCAATTTCTTATGAGATGGTCCCAAACCAGCAAAATCCGGCACTTGCATCACGCTTTAATGTAGCCATCACCAGTTTCTCGACGACCACTGACATGATCACGGCGACAGCAGAGCATCAGGCCAAAGCGGTGCGCCGTGCTGAGGAAAATGCAGAGCAGGAAAGTTTGGACCTCTGACAGGCACGTCCTTTCGCATGATGTTCGAAAAGTCAGTGGAAAGCTGACTTTCCGCTGACCACCCATCCAAGCCATAAAACAGCCCTTCACAACGCGCAGAAGGTCAATAGGTGTGACCTCGCCATCCAGAATGCCATTTTAAGGCGATTTAAGGGGCCGCCAGGCGTCGATACAGGACTTTAGGCTACTACCCTACCTCTCGAACAACAAAGTCGCTATATGGGCCTTAAAATCGATCTTCCGTGAGTACTCAGACGATCTGATAAAATAAAGTGGTAAATACTGACAAGTAATTCTTTTGGTCAATGCAGCACTTCATCTAAATCCGGGAACAGAGGCATCGGCTTTATTGATGGTGGTTCAACCACGTTTGCATCATAAACACCAATGGTCGCCCATTCCATCCGCCAATCTACTAATGCTGCGCCATTTTCAAAGCGGACTATGCCTGCTCCATTACGCGCAACGTCAAATTTGCAGCGAAGCTCTTCATCATATGAACCAACAAGCAAGGTGCCGTCGCTAAGCGCCACAAGGAAGCGGTCATCGTCTTCGTAGGGAACCGATAAGGTGGTCTCCACATCGCCACTGATTTGAACGCGAACCGAGTTTGGAATGGGTTCAATGCGTACACCCATGAGAATCGCCTTTCCTATTCGAGAACAAACAAAGAACATGTCCATAGGAAAGGAGTCGCGGCATGGTCAATATCGATAGTTCGTTCCTGATGGGGGATAGGTGCAGTCCTGACAGGCTTGGCGGCGCTGGTGAAGGCTGTGGGGGTTTGGAGGCGCTGAAAGTCATTGGATTGAAAGCGCAATGGACTCAGCAACTCTCATCACATAGAAGGGCATTGTTGATCCGATCTTAGTCGTGAGGGTCAGCCCGCATTCGCGCGGTGAACACAGGCACTCGGCCATCAGGTCGGGCGGCCTGCCGAATATAAAACCGCAAGGGAATACGCAGGGCGCGGTTCCCTGTGTTCACGCGCGACTAACCGTCCCGGCTGGCGGGGTGGGGCGGATGAACATGGGGGAATACATGCGCTTGAAGGTGTTCTTGGTGCCACTGCTGTTGGCTGCGCTTCCGACCAATGTAAGTGCCCGGCCAATGTCACTGGCCGAAAAGAAGGCCGTAGAAAACTCGGTTAAGGCAGAATTAAAAGACCCGTATTCGGCTCAGTTTAAGCACCCCGCCCTTCAGTTATCTGACGGAGAGGGTCTTATTTACTGTGGCTTGGTTAATTCCAAAAACAGCTACGGCGCTTACACTGGATACGTTCAGTTTGTTGCTGGCTTTGGCTGACGTGACCCCCGCCTTTCATCCAGCGGCGACCAGAGACCGACCGGTGTTGTCGCGCAGGAGCGCGGTTGAAGCAATGGGCGGGTTTAAACCCGCCCAT
>NZ_JBHSFZ010000004.1:0-176222 GCF_042654265.1 Sphingobium tyrosinilyticum
CAGCGATGGCGGCGAAGCTGGTGGCGCAGCCGCGCCTGGGCAACTGGCTCACCAAGCAGGCGATCAACCATGTCGAGGAACTGATGGGCAAGAGGAACGCAATGGAGGCGCAATATCATATGCACCATTTCGCCCATGCGCAGAACGACCTCACCCAAGGCAGTTCGATCGCAGGGCTCGACGCCAAGAAGATGGCAGAGGCCAATAAGAAACAGGCGAGCGAATGATGGGCGATCCGCTGCACACGATATTGACCGAGCGGCTTGGCTGCCGCTGGCCGATCATCCAGACTGCCATGGGCTGGGTTGCCGAACCTTCGTTGGTCATCGGCTCGAGCAATGCGGGCGCCTTCGGTTTCCTGGGCGCTGCCGTCATGACTCCGCGAGAGGCGCGTGAGAAGATCTTGGCTGTGCGCCAGGGCACGGACAAGCCCTTCGGCGTCAATTTCCACAGCTTCCAGCCTGGCGCCGACCAGATTGTCGAGCTGATCCTCGCCAACAAGGATCAGGTGCGCGCGGTCAGCTTCGGGCGCGGCCCCAATGCCAAGATGATCGGCCGGTTCAAGGATGCGGGGATCCTCTGCGTCCCGACCGTCGGCGCGGTCAAGCATGCGCAGAAGATGGTGGAACTGGGCGTTGACATGGTCAATGTCCAGGGCGGCGAAGGCGGCGGGCATACCGGCTCTGTCCCCACCACCGTACTGCTCCCCCAGGTGCTCGACGCCGTCAAGGTGCCGGTGATCGCCAGCGGCGGCTTTGCCGACGGGCGCGGCCTTGCAGCGGCCATGGCCTATGGCGCGGTAGGCATCGCCATGGGCACGCGCTTCCTCCTCACCAAGGAAAGCCCGGTGCCTGACACGACCAAGACGGCCTATCTCAAGGCGACGACCGACGGCATCATCGTCACCACCAAGCTCGACGGCATCCCGCAGCGGATGGTGCGCACCCGCCTCATGGACAAGATCGAGAAGTCCGGAAAGCTGGGCATGTGGCTGCGCGCGATCGAGGCAAGCGCGGCGATGAAGAAGCTGAGCGGGGCAAGCTGGATCGACATGATCAAGTCGGCCAAGGGCATGACCGGTCATGGCCAGGTGCCCTTGAAACAGGCAATGATGGCCGCGACCATGCCGATGCTGATCCAAAAGGCCGTCGTCGATGGCGACATCGAACATGGCGTGATGGCGACCGGCGTGGTCGGCGGCCGCATCGGCGAGATCCCGAGCTGCCAGGAACTGGTCGATCGCATCGTTGCCGAAGCGCATGAGCGCCTTGCCGTCCTCGCGGGCCTCGGCCGCGAGGCCGCCAGCGCGGCCTGAGGAGCGGGCCTGAGGAAAAAGGACAAGACATGCCGATTACACTCACGATCAAGGACAAGATCGCCGAAATCCTGTTCGACCATCCGCCGGTCAACGCCTTCGACACTAAGGGCTGGGAATCGATTCCCGGCCTCGTCTGGGAAGCCTCGCGCAATCCCGATGTGCGCTGCATCCTGATCCGCGCCGAGGGCCGCGGCTTTTGCGGCGGCGTCGACATCAAGGAAATGGCCGCGCACCCCGAGCGCATCGCAAAGCTCAACAAGGATAATTATCTCACCTTCAAGGCGATCCGCGAATGCGAGATCCCGGTGGTGGGCGCGCTCCACGGCTTCGTCATCGGCGGCGGCGTCAATATCGCGGGCGCCTGCGACGCGCTGATCGCAGCCGAGGGGGCCTATTTCTCGCTGCCCGAGATCGATCGCGGCGCGATGGGGGGCGCGGCCTTCATGAGCCGCATGCTGCCTGTCCAGATGGTGCGCGCCAACTTCTTCACCGGCGGGCGCATCTCGGTCGAGGACGCGCATCGCCATGGATCGGTGCACAAGGTCGTGCCGCTCGATCGCCTCAAGGACGAAGCCTATGCTTTCTGCGAGGTCATCGCGTCCAAGAGCCGCGCGGCGCTCGTCATCGCCAAGCAGGCGCTCAATCTGATCGAGCCCACCGACCCGTCGGCCCATTACCGCATCGAACAGGGCTTCACGCTCGAAATGTACATGCATGAAGACAGCCAGAAGGCGCGCGACGCCTTCGCCGAAGGGAAAGGCACGGCAAAGTTCTAATGGATCTCACCTACACTCCCGAGCAGCAGGCGTTCCGCGCCGAAGTCCGCGCCTGGCTCGAAGCCCATGTGCCGTCCGCTCCGCTCGAGCATTTCGACGCGACCCGCGAAGGGTTCGAGGCCCACCGGCAATGGGAAAAGACCCTGAAGTCGGGCGACTGGGGCATGGTCACCTGGCCACGCGAATATGGCGGGCGCGGCCTCGACCTCATCCAGTGGCTGATCTTCGAGGAGGAATATTATCGCGCCGGTGCGCCCGGCCGCGTCAACCAGAACGGCATCTTCCTGCTTGGCCCCACGCTGATCGAATTCGGCACCCATGAGCAGAAGCAGCGCTTCCTCCCCAAAATGGCGAGCGGCGAGGAAATCTGGGCGCAGGCCTGGTCCGAACCGCAGGCAGGCTCCGACCTTGCCGGCGTGCGCGCCACCGCGACGCGGGACGGCGACGACTATATCCTCAACGGCCATAAAATCTGGTCGAGCCGCGCGGTGTTCGCCGACTGGGCCTTTGGCCTCTTCCGCGAGCCGGGCTCCGAACGGCACAAGGGGATGAGCCTCATCTTCTTCCCATTGGATGCGCCGGGCGTGACGGTGAACGCAATCAAGAAGATCAACGGCCATGTCGGCTTTGCCGAAATCTTCCTCGAAAATGTCCGCGTCCCCGCCTTCAACCGCCTCGGCGACGAAGGCCAGGGCTGGCACATCTGCATGGCGACCGCCGGTTTCGAACGTGGGCTCATGCTGCGGTCCCCTGCCCGCTACCAAGTGGCGGCGAAGAAGCTGGCGGCGCTTTGGCAGGCGCATAAGGAAACCGCCGACCCTGCGCTGGAAGCCGATGTCGTGCGCGCGCACATGAATGCCGACGCCTATGCGCTCAACATCTACCAGACGGCCTCGCGCCTGATGGCGGGAGCGAAGATCGGGCCGGAAGCTAGCACCAACAAGATCTTCTGGTCGGAACTGGACATTCATCTGACGCAGACCGCCTTGTCGATCCTGGGGCCGCAGGCCGAACTCACCCACGAGGCGCCGGACGCCAGCCCCGTCGATTGGATCGACGACTATATCTTCGCGCTCGCCGGGCCCATCTATGCCGGGTCGAACGAGATCCAGCGCAACATCATCGCCGAGCGCATGCTCGGCCTGCCGCGCTAAGGGGGAATAGGACATGGATTTCACCCTCAACGACGAACAGCTGATGTTTGCCGAGACGGCGCGCTCGCTCTTCGCTGACAGCTCGACGCCTGATCATTGGCGGCGCATGATGGAGGCGGGCGAGGCCATCGACCCGGCCCGCTGGGCATCGATCGTCGAGACCGGCCTCACCCTCGTCCTGCTGCCCGAAAACGCAGGCGGCATCGGGCTTGCCGAATCCGACCTCGCCCTCATTGCGCAAGAAGCGGGCTATGTCGTCCTCCCTGAACCGCTGGTCGAAAGCGCAGGCGTCGCAGCGCCAACGCTCGCCGCGCTCGCGCCCGATCACCCACTGCTCGCCGATCCCGCCGCGACGATCGCGATCGCGCATCCCGCCAACCCCTACGTCGCCAATGCCGACAGCGCAGCGGCGATCCTACTGCATCAGGAGGGCGAAGCTTTCCTCGCCACCCCCGATCAGGTGACGCTGACCGCCCAGCCCAGCATCGACCCGTTCCGCCGCCTGTTCACGGTCGAATGGAGCCCGCAGAACGCGACTGCGCTCGGCAAGGCGGACTGGGACCTGGCATTTGACCGCGCGTCCCTCTTCAACGCCGCCTTCGGCCTCGGCCTCGCCCAGCGCGCCGTCGATCTGGCCGTGGACTATGCCAAGGAACGGCAGCAGTTCGGCAAGCCCATCGGCAGCTACCAGGCGGTCAAGCATCACCTCGCCTCCGCCCAGGTGACGATCGAATTCGCCAAGCCGGTGGTCGCAGCGGCGGCCGCCGAAATCGGCACGCGCGACGTTCAAGCCCGCGCCCGCGTCAGCCATGCGAAGATCGTCGCGCTGGAAGCCGCCGACAAGGCCGCCCGCGCCTCGATCCAAGTGCATGGCGCCATGGGCTACAGCTGGGAGGTGGACGTCCACCTGTTCCTCAAGCGCGCCCTTGCGCTGACCCAGAGCTGGGGCACGCCTGCCTATCACCGCGCGCGCATCGCCACGCGCATCTTCACCCAGCCCATGGGGCCGGACCAGACCTTCGCACGGGAAGCCGACAATGCCTGAAGCCTATATCATCGACGCCGTCCGCACGCCCGTCGGCCGCAAGAAGGGCAGCCTTGCCCATGTCCACCCCGCCGACCTTGGCGCGCACCCGATCAAGGAACTGGTGACGCGCACCGGCATCGATCCTTCCCAGGTCGAGGACGTCGTCTGGGGCTGCACCGAGACGATCGGCGGCCAGGCGGGCGATATCGGCCGCACCGCCTGGCTGGTGGCGGGCCTGCCTGAAGAAGTGCCCGGCGTCACCGTCGATCGCCAGTGCGGCTCATCGCAGCAGGCGGTGCATTTCGCCGCGCAGGGCGTGATGAGCGGCACCCAGGACCTGGTGGTCGCAGGCGGCAGCCAGGCGATGAACCGCATCCCGATCATGGCCGCGATGATCGCCGGCGCCCAATATGGGTTCGACAGCCCCTTCATCGGAGCTAAGGGCTGGGACGCGCGCTATGGCGACGAGGAAGTCAACCAGATCAAGTCGGCCGAAATGATCGCCGACAAATGGGGCATCAGCCGCCAGGCCATGGAAGAGTTTGCCCTTGCCTCGCACCAGCGCGCCCAGGCCGCCTGGGACAATGGCTGGTTCGACAAGGAAGTGGCACCCTTCGAGGGCCTTGGCCGTGACGAGACGATCCGCCCCACCACTACGCTGGAAGGGCTTGCCAGCCTCAACCCGGTGCGCGAAGGCGGGATCATCACCGCGGGCGTCGCCAGCCAGAATTGCGACGCGGCCGCTGCGCTGCTCATCGCCAGCGAAAATGCGGTAAAGGAGCATGGCCTCAAACCCCGCGCCCGCATCCATCATCTCTCGGTCCGGGCCGCCAACCCGATCTGGATGCTGACCGGCCCGATCCCCGCCACCCAATATGCGCTCAAGAAGGCGGGCATGTCGATCAACGACATCGACCTCTTCGAATGCAACGAGGCCTTTGCCAGCGTCACCATGGCCTGGATGAAGGAACTCGACATTCCCCATGAGAAGGTCAATGTGCAGGGCGGCGCAATCGCGCTTGGCCACCCGATCGGCGCGACCGGCGCGCGGCTCATGACCACGCTTTTGAACGCCCTTGAGCGCACCGGCGGCCGCTATGGCCTCCAAACAATGTGCGAGGGTGGCGGCCAGGCCAACGTCACCATCGTCGAGCGGCTGTAACCGAGGAAGCCCGCCCCATGCCCTGCTATGCCTATCAGGGAATCGTTCCCGCCGTTGATCCATCGAGCTACGTCCATCCGCTGGCTTCGCTGATCGGCGACGTGATCGTGGGGCCGGGCTGCTTCATCGCGCCGGGCGCCTCACTGCGCGGCGACTTCGGGCGGATCATCGTCGAGGGCGACAGTTCGATCCAGGACAATGTCACGGTGCACGCCAACCAGCTGCGCGACACCATCATCCGCCGCGGCGCGACCATCGCCCATGGCTCGATCATCCATGGCTGCGAGATCGGCGAGAACAGCCTCATCGGTATGAATGCGGTGATCCTCGACAATGCCGTCATTGGCGATGAAAATCTCGTCGCGGCGCTTAGCTTGGTGAAGTCCGACACCGTGACCCCGCCGCGCAGCCTGGTCGCGGGCAACCCGGCTAAGGTGGTCAAAAGCTTCGAGCCGCACCAGGTCACCTGGCGCAACAATGGCGAGGGCGAATATCAGAAGCTCGCCCGTGCCGCGCTCACCGATCTGGTCGAGGCGGAGCCGCTGCGCGAAGCCAGCGCAGAGCGGCAGGCGCAGCGCAGCCAGTCCGAGGCCATCGCCGTGCGCCTTTCGGGCGAGACCGCGCAGCTGCGCGAGCGCAAGGCGGCGCGCGAGGAGAGCGAGGGATGAGCAGCGCGCTTGCCATCACCAACCTCCTCTACCGCTATGCCGAGCTGATGGACGCAGGCGACCTTGAAGGCGTCGCCGCGCTGTTCGCGCGCGCCAAGGTCAAGACCGGCGGCGGCGAAGTGGTCGAAGGCGCCGCCCCGATGCTCGCGCTCTGGCGCGCCCATGTGCGGCTTTACCCTTGCGGCACGCCGCGCACCAAGCATGTCATCACCAACCCTATTGTCGAGCTGGACGAAGAGGCAGGCACGGCCACCTGCCGTTCCTATTATACCGTGTTTCAGGCGACTCCGGACCTGCCGCTCCAGGCGATCTGCGCAGGCCGCTATCATGACGCCTTCGTCCGGGTCGAGGGCATATGGAATTTTTCGCAGCGGGATTATTCGCTGCTCGATCTTATCGGCGACGTGAGCCAGCATCTGCTGATCCCGGTCGCACCATGACGCGCAAGGCATTTTGAGGAGTAAGGCAAGTGGGTATCTGCGAAGGACGTGTTGCGATCGTGACCGGGGCGGGCAATGGCCTGGGCAAAGCCTATGCGCTGGGCCTGGCGGCGCAAGGCTGCAAGGTTGTGGTCAATGACCTTGGCGTTGGCACCCATGGCGAGGCAGGCGAGACCAAGGGCGCGGCCGAGCAGGTCGTGGACGAGATCAAGGCGATGGGCGGGGAAGCCGTCGCGAACACCGATGACGTCGCCGAATGGGAATCGGGCAAGCGCATGGTCGAACAGGCGCTCGACAGCTTCGGAGGCCTCCATGCCGTGGTCAACAATGCCGGCTTCGTGCGCGACCGCATGTTCTTCACCTGCTCTCCGGAAGAATGGGACGCCGTCATCCGCGTCCATTTGCGCGGTCATTTCTGCACCGCGCGCCACGCCGCTGAATATTGGCGCGCGCAAAGCAAGGCGGGCAACCCCGTCGATGCACGCATCATCAACACGACGAGCGGAGCGGGCCTGCAGGGCTCGGTTGGCCAGTCGGCCTATTCGACCGCCAAGGGCGGCATCGCTACGCTGACCCTGGTGCAGGCCGCTGAACTTGGACGCCTGGGCATCACCGCCAACGCCCTTGCCCCCAACGCTCGCACCCGCATGACCTCGACCGGGGCGTTCGACATGGACGCCAAGGAAGGCGAGTTCGACGTCTTTGCGCCCGAGAATATGGCGCCGCTGGTCGCTTATCTGGTCTCCGAACAGTCGAAGGGCGTCACTGGCCAGGTGTTTGAATTGAAGGGCGGCCAAGTCTTCCTCTCGCAAGGTTGGACCGACAGCCCCGCCTTCGACAAGGGCGCCCGCCTCGAAGCCCATGAAATGGATGCGATTGTGCGCAAGCTCATCGAAACCCGCGAGCCTGCAAAGCCCGTTTACGGAGCCGCCTGATGGACTTTGCGCTCAGCGACGACCAGCGCGCCATCCAGGAAGCCGCGCGCGACTTCCTCACCGATGCCGCCAACCCCGAGGTCATCCGCGCCGCGGTCGAAGGGACCACCGGCTTTGACGAAGGGCTCTGGGCGAGCTTTGCCGAAATGGGCTTTGCCGGGCTGATGATCCCTGAGGCGCAGGGCGGCCTGGGCCTGGGCGCGGTCGAAATGGCGCTGGTGCTCGAGGAAACCGGCCGGGTGCTGGCGCCTGTCCCCTTTTTCGAGACCGCCGTGCTGGCGGTCCAGGCGGTGCTTGGCGCAGGCAGCGAGGAGCAGAAGGCGAGCCTCCTCCCCCGCCTCGCCTCCGGCACGCGCGCGAGTTTCGCCGGCGCGGCAAGCCGCCCTACCCTGGCGAACGGCCGCCTCACCGGCACGGCCGATTTCGTGACCTTCGGCCATGTCGCGGAACTGATCGTCGTCGCCACCGGCGATGACAGCCTCGTCGTCCTCGAAGCCGACACCCCCGGCCTCACGATCGAAGCGCTCCCCAGCCTCGACCGCACCCGCCGCTTCGCAACGCTGACCTTCGACTGCGAAGTCACGGACGCCATGCTGCTGGGCGCACCCGGCAGCGCCAAGGCGGCGATCGAACGCACCCTCACCATCGGCGCTGGCCTACTCGCCGCTGAACAGACCGGCGGCATGCAGTACAGCCTCGACGCCACCGTCGATTACGCCAAGCAGCGCGTCCAGTTCGGCCGCCTGATCGGCTCGTTTCAGGCCTATAAGCATATGCTCGCCGACATGATGCTGCTGGTCGAAGCCTCGCGCTCGGCCGCCTATTATGCTGCGGCGGCGATCGACGAAGACGGCGAGGAACTCGCCGAGGCCGCCCATGCCGCGCGCGGCTATGTGTCCGACGCCTATCGCTCGGTCTCGGGCGACGCGATCCAGCTCCATGGCGGCATCGGCTTTACCTGGGAACATCACGCCCATCTCTATTTCAAGCGCGCCCGCGCTTGCGCCACCTGGCTCGGCACCCCCGATCAGCATCGCGAGGCATTGGCCGCCCTGCTGCTCGATGGAGACAAGATCGCCGTATGACGGGCGACCGCGCCCCCTCCTCCCCCATGCAGGCCATGGCGATGGACAGCTTTGCAGGGCCGCAGGCGATCCGCGCCCGCGCCCTGCCAGTCCCCGTGCCTGGCCCAGGCGAAGCGCTGGTCCAAATCGCGGCGGTGGGCGTCAACCCGGCCGACTGGAAGGCCTGTGCAGGCTTCCTCCCCTTCTTGCCCCAAGCCTTCCTGCCCCTGATACCCGGCTTTGACGGCGCGGGCACGGTCGTGGCGACCGGGGAAGGGGTGGAGGGCCTCGAGCCCGGCGCGCGCGTCGGCTTCATGTCCGCCCTGCCCTTGGGGCGCGGCGGGACTTGGGGTGACTATGCCATCTGCCTCGCCGCCCAGGCCGTCGCCCTGCCCGACAGCCTCTCTTTTGTTGAGGCCGCCACCATCCCGGTGCCGGGCATCTCCGCGCGCGAAGCCCTGCTCGCCCAGGGCCAGCTCCAACCAGGCGAGCGCGTGCTCATCAATGGCGGATCGGGCGGCACGGGCCTCTGGGCGATCCAGATCGCGCGGGAATGCGGGGCGCAGATCGCCGCGACCGCAGGCCCCGCCAACCAGGACCTGTTCACATCGCTCGGCGTCGCCTGCCCGATCGACTATCGCCAGGAGGATGTCGCGCAAAAGGTCGCCTCATGGGCGCCCGGCGGGGTCGACCTCCTCCTCGACACCGTCGGCCAGGGCAGCCTTGCCGATCCCGCCGCTCTGATCCGTCCCGGCGGCCGCTATGTCGCGATCGAAACCATGCTCCCCAATGAAGCGCTGCCCGATGCGGACAGCTTTGCCGCCAAGGGCATCCGGGCGATCCGCGCCTCGGCCAGCTTCGAAAGCGCGCCCGCCCATCTTGCAGCGCTCGTCGCCGCCACCGCCCAGGGCCGCATGACGCCCCCGCCGCTTGAAACCCTCCCGCTTTCAGAGGCCGCCGCCGCCATGGCGCGCGTGCGCGAGGGCCATGTGCGCGGCAAGATCATCCTTGTCACAGACCATCAGGCGGCCAGTACCGCCGCAACCATGAAGGACCCCGCATGACCCCGACCTCCCCCGTGCCGCCTTATCCGACGCCGCTGGGCCTACTCAAGGGCAAGACCGTGGTCGTCACCGCAGCGGCCGGCACCGGCATCGGTTTCTCCGCCGCCAAGCGCGCCGCGGAAGAAGGGGCGCGGCTCCTCATCAGCGATTTCCACGAACGCCGCCTCAATGAAGCGGCCGACCGCATCGCCGAGGAAGTGGGCTGCGCGCGTCCCGCCCTGTTCGTCTGCGACGTCACCAGCGAAGAGGCCGTGCAGGGCTTGCGCGATGCCGCGCTCCAGGAACTGGGCAAGGTCGACGTCCTCATCAACAATGCCGGTCTCGGCGGCGAGGTCGATATCGTCGAGATGACCGACGAGCAGTGGAGCCGCGTGTTCGACGTCACCTTGACCTCGCTCTTCCGCATGACCCGCGCCTTCTTACCAAGCATGTACGCCGCCAAATCGGGCGTCATGGTCAACAACGCCTCGGTGCTGGGGTGGCGCGCGCAAAAGGGCCAGGCCCATTATGCCGCCGCCAAGGCAGGGGTCATGGCCTTCACCCGCTGCGCCGCGATCGAGGCGGCCGAACATGGCGTGCGCATCAATGCGGTCTCGCCCAGCCTCGCCATGCACCCCTTCCTCGCCAAGGTGACCACCCAGGAAGCGCTCGACAAGCTCGTCGAGAAGGAAGCCTTCAAGCGTCCTGCCGAGGTTTGGGAAATCGCCAATGTCATGATGTTCCTCGCCTCTGATCTCTCCTCCTACATGACCGGCGAGATCGTTGCGGTCTCCAGCCAAAGGGCCTGAGCCGCCATGGCGACCATCTTCGAAACACCCCGCGCGCTGCTGGCTAAGGAAGGGACCAGGCTCGACACGTCGGACTGGCTGAGCGTCGAGCAGGAGCGCATCGACGCCTTTGCCGACTGCACGGGCGACCATCAATGGATCCATGTCGATCCGGTCCGCGCCAAGGACGGTCCGTTCGGCGCCACAATCGCCCACGGCTATCTCACCCTCTCCCTCGTCAACCTGTTCATGCCCCAGATCGTCGAGGTCCGCGGCTTTTCCGCAGGGGTCAATGTCGGCATGGACAAGACCCGCTTTCTTTCCCCCGTGATCGTCGGATCGCGCATCCGCGGGACGGGCGAGATCGTCTCGGTCGAGGAAGTGAAGGGCGGCGCCATCCAGGCGGTGATCCGCGTCACCGTCGAGATCGAGGGCCCGGACGGTCAACCGAGCGCCAAGCCCGCCTGTATCGTCGATACCATCAACCGCTATTTCCCCGAATAGACACAGCATGGCCGCGCGCGCCCCACTCATTCTCGCCCTCGCGTCCGGCCTTTTCGCCACCAGTCCAGTTGGAGCAACACCCATGCCTGATCCTGTCAAGATGCCAGATCCCGCCAGGATGGAAGCCGCCGTCCACGCCTATGTCGCCGCGTTCGAAGCGGGCAGCGCCGACCAGGTCGCCGCCCTCTATGCGCAGGATGCGACGGTTGAAGACCCCATCGGCAGCCCCATCCATCACGGCCGCGAGGCGGTCCGGGCCTTTTACGCTGAATCGATGAAGACCGGCGCGAAATTAAAGCTCGAAGGCCCGGTCCGGATCGCAGGCGACTATGCGGTCTTCCCCTTCTCGGTTAACCTCAATTACGACGGCGGGGCCAAGCGCATCGACGTCATCGACACCTTTCGCTTCAACGAGGCGAACGAGGTCGTCGAAATGCGCGCCTATTGGGGGCCCGCCAACATGCACGGCTTTTAAGCATCGGGCGGAAAAGCCTGCCCTGAGCCATGTCGAAGGGTGGGACTTTTCCGCATAGAGGATGCGTCAACAAAAAATGGACAAGGACTGAACTCATGCGTGAAGCAGCCATCATCTCCACCGCCCGCACGGGTGTCGGCAAAGCCTATCGCGGCGCCTTCAACGACACCGAAGCGCCCTTCATGTCCTCCCATGTGGTCGATGCCGCCATCGCCCGCGCCGGGATCGATCCCGCGCGCGTCGATGACGTCTATCTCGGCGTCGCCAACCAGTGGAACACGCAAAGCTACAATGTCGGGCGCCTCACCGTCCATGGCTCGGTCCTCCCCGACACGACCGCGGGCTTCTCGATGGACCGCAAATGCTCCTCAGGGCTCAACGCGCTCGCCTTCGCCGCGCGCGGCATCATCGCCGACGAGATCGACTGCGCCGTCTCGGGCGGCGTCGAGAATGTCTCGCTCACCATCGACAAACATTATCCCGCCTTCCGCAACCGCTCGGAATTCATCAAGGCGCGCGATCCCAACGCCTATATGGTGATGATCGAAACCGCCGAGATCGTCGCGGACCGCTATGGTATTTCGCGCGAGGACCAGGACCGCTTCGCCGCCCAGTCGCAGCAGCGCGCCGCCGCCGCCCAGGAAGCGGGCAAGTTCGATGACGAGATCGTGCCGATCACTCTCACCAAGGCGCTGTTCGACAAGGAAGGCAATGAGACCGGCAAGGAAGAACTGACCCTGACCAAGGACGAGGGCATCCGCGCGGGCACCACTTACGAGAAGCTTTCCGAATTGAAGCCGGTGTTCAAGAACGGCCAGGTCGTCAAGGAAGGCAAGCACATCACCGCAGGCAATGCGAGCCAGCTCTCCGACGGCGCGTCGGCCCAGATCGTCATGGACCTCGCCACTGCACAGAAGGAAGGGCTGCCGATCCTGGGCGTCTATCGCGGCTTCCAGGTCGCCGGCTGCGGTGCCGATGAAATGGGCATTGGCCCCGTGTTCGCCATCCCCAAGCTCCTGGAGCGCACCGGCCTTAAAATCGACGACATTGGCCTGTGGGAAATCAACGAAGCCTTCGCCAGCCAGGCGATCTACTGCCAGCGCACGCTCGGCATCGATCCTGAAAAATTGAACGTCAATGGCGGCGGCATCGCCATCGGCCACCCGTTCGGCATGACCGGGTCGCGCCTCGTCGGCCATGCTCTGATCGAGGGCAAGCGCCGCGGCGTCAAATATGTCGTGGTCTCCATGTGCGTTGCTGGTGGCATGGGCGCTGCCGGTCTGTTCGAGGTCGCCTGATCCATGCAGCTTGCCTTCGCCCCTGAACTGAAAGCCTTCCGCCAGGAAGCCGCCGACTGGCTCGATGCTCAGCTCGCCGGCCCCTTTCAATCCATCCGCGGTCAGACCAACCAGATCGACAATGTCGAGGAACGCCGCGCCTGGGAAGCCGCGCTGGGCGAGGCGCGCTGGAGCGTCGTGGGCTGGCCCGAGCAATGGGGCGGGCGCAATGCCTCGATCGCGCAGCAGATCATCTTTGCCGAGGAATATGCCCGCGCCAAGGGTCCGCCGCGCGCAGGGCATCTTGGGGTCGAATTGCTCGGGCCGACGCTGATCGCCCTGGGCAATGAGGATCAGAAGGCCCGCTTCCTCCCCGACATCGCCCGTGGCCGGGCGATCTGGTGCCAGGGCTATTCCGAACCGGGCGCAGGCTCAGACCTTGCCAATGTCAAGACCAAGGCCCGCCTCGAAGGCGACCGCTACATCATCGACGGCCAGAAGATCTGGACCTCGATGGGGACGATCGCCGACTGGTGCTTCGTGGTCGCCCGTACCACGCCGGGCAGCGTCGGCAACAAGGGCCTCTCCTTCCTCATGGTCCCGATGGACCAGCCCGGGGTCGATGCCCGCCCGATCCGCCAGATGACCGGTGAGGCCGAGTTCGCCGAGGTCTTCTTCGACGGCGCAGAAGCCCTCGCCATCGACCGCATCGGCGAGGAAGGCGAAGGCTGGAAGGTCGCCATGGCCCTGCTCGGCTTCGAACGCGGCGTCTCCACCCTCGCCCAGCAAATGCACTTCCGCAACGAACTGGACGAGATCATCGCCATCGCCAAGGCCAACGGCAAGGCGACCGACCCGCTCATCCGCCAGAAAATCGCCAACGCCCATGCGGGCTTGAAGATCATGCGCTACAATGGCCTGCGCATGCTCTCCGACGGCGACACCAGCGCCACCCTCTCAGGCGCCGCCTATACCTACAAACTCTACTGGTCCCGCTGGCATGTCGCGCTCGGCGAACTCGCCATGGAGGTCATGGGCCAACATGGCGAAATCGGCGTCAACGACGAACGCATGAACAGCCTCACAACCATGTACCTCATGTCCCGATCCGACACCATCTACGCCGGAACAGACCAAATCCAACGCAACATCATCTCCGAACGCGCCCTCAATATGCCACGCGAACCTAGAGGATGAGAGGGGAGCAGATGAGCACATCAGCTTCCCCGACACACCTCCCCTAAACTGCCCTATCGACAAGCAGGAGAATTAAGATGCCATTGGATCCTCAACTCGAGGCGATGTTCGCCGGGCAGCCGGATTGGGGCCCGGTCCGCACTTTCCCCTTAGATGCCCTGCGTGAAGCAGTGCGGTCCAGTTCCACCCAATTGCCCCCGCCGCCAGTGACCCTGGCCGCTGTCAGCGACCGGACTATTCCCGGTCCGGCCGGAGAGATCCCGGTGCGCATCTATACGCCGGAGGGTTCCGGCCCCTTCCCGGTGATCGCCTATTTCCACGGGGGTGGCTTCGTCGTAGGCGACCTCGACACGCAGGACATGATCGCGCGCGGTCTGGCAGCCGGCGCGGAAAGCATCGTGGTGTCGGTCGATTACCGCCTCGCTCCGGAACATAAATTCCCTGCAGCCTTCGATGATTGCTGGGCCGCGACGCAGTGGGTGGCCGCTAACGCCGCTGAACTGGGTGGAGACCCAGCGCTCATCGGCATAGCAGGCGATAGCGCGGGCGGCGTGCTGGCAAGTGCTTGCGCCCTTCTGGCTCGCGATGCGGGCGCACCTCGGCTTGCTGCGCAGATCAATTGGTACGGCCCCGGCATCCATCCGATTCCGGAAGAAGGCTCCGCAATCGAGTTCGCGAACGGCCCGATCCTGCGCCTGGATGACGCCCATTATTTCTGGGAACTGCACATCAATGATGACAGCGACTTCGACGACTTCCGCGCCAGTCCGATGAAGGCGGCGAGCCATGATGGCTTGCCCCCTGCGTTCATCGCCAGTGCCGAATGCGACCCGATCCGCGATGCCGTTGAAAGCTATGCTCCAGTACTCGAAAAGGCAGGGGTTGAGGTCGAAATGAAGCGTTACCCCGGCATGGTTCACGGCTTCGTGTCATGGCTCGGCTTCCTGCCCGGCGCCCAGGCTGCGATGGCCGACGCCTGCGCCTTTGCAAAGAAGCAATTTGCAGCGGTGCGTCAGACCGCCTGATGTGGTGAGGAAAAGGGCTCGTCCAGACCGGATGAGCCCTTTTGTCTATCATTTTTATCAATCCGAAGGCAGTGGCTGCCCGGCGATAAGCGCGCGCGCATCGGCTGACCCGTCTAGCAAACTGTTGACGCGGCATGCCACCTTCCACTCTGCGCCAATGCGGACGAGATGCCACATATTGGCCGAGACGCGATGCGCCTGCCAACCATCTCCCGACTTGCGGAACACAACCGAATAGGTCCGCGCGGTAGCCAAATCCCCGTTCAAATCGATTACCGGAGGACTGAGCACATGCGCCGCCCCGCCATTGATCAGCGCTTGATGGTTCTCGCCTTCCAGTAGCGCCTGTATAGCTGCGCGACCCCGATAGACGCCAAAGCCGCCGACTTCATAAATGCCGTCCTCAACCCAAAGCGCTGCGGCACCGGCACAGTTCCCAGCATCGGCCAATGGCCCATAATTGGCGATCAGGCCGCGTATCGCCTCCCGATCTTCCAGGGCGGCGATACGAGCAGCAAGCGCTTCAGACCTGGTCAGAGCTTCACGACCTTGCATTGCGGCACCGGATGCTCATTCGCTTCGATCCAGCGCCACAGGCCCGTGCCCTTGCGGTGGCCTGACAGATCGATCCAGTTGCCATAGCCGGGGTCTTTGTCGGAACAGACAAGGACGACGCTGCCGTCCTCCTCATATTTCGCCTGGGACCCATTAACCCAGACCTTGCGGTTCACATGGTCCATCGATTCCATCCACCAGTTGTCAATCTGAAAATTCCAGAAACGGCATTCGGGCGGCTTGGCGGTGATGATCAAAGCCTCATCAGGAGCGAGATCATAATAAATGTGGCCGTACCAGATCTTCGGATCGCCGCCGGCACGCTGATAAACCGACTGCTCCTTTCCTTCATAAAAACGGTTCGGCTGCTCCATGAACCATTGCGACCAATCGGCGAAAGTATTGCCCGTGCCCCGAACCCAGGCAGCCGCCCCATTTAACTGCGCCTCGATAGTCCCAGGCGTCAGAATTGCCGGAACCGCAGGTCCCTCGCTGATCCGCTCAATCTTCACGTCAGCCGCGGCTTCCGTCCGCTTGTCGTTGAAAGTCTGGCGGATGATCAGCAGCGTCGTGTCATCCGCCATCGGCAGCCAGTTGCCGGGCTTCTGCGCTTTGCTGACTATGATCTCGAAGCTGCCGTCCGGACGCAGCTCCATATCGGCAAGCTCGATCTCGCCGGTCGATGCCATCGTCCCGTCGATAGCGTAGCGATTTGCCTTCGAGCCGATCGAAAAATATGGGACGCTGTTGCGCTTGCCGGTGATGCGGTATTCGCGATCACCGCGCACCACGATCTGCTGATACAGATTGTCGGGATTATCCGCGCCAATCTTGATGGCGTCGTCGGTCAGCAGAAAGATGCGCGGGAAATCAGGATCGCTTGAATCGACCAGCATATTAAGCGCGGTACGTGTGAGTCGGGAGAGATAGCGCAACCCTTCGGCCTGATCGATCGGCATACCCGGTGCGCTGGGGCGGTCGAGAATTTCCCCCGCCTGCGCCAGCTTGTCACAAAAGTCGCGCCATACGGCGGACAGCCGCACCTCTCCCGCGTTTGTCTCAGCCACCACTATCTCCTATCTGCGTATCTGCTGGCCTAGTTTATCCTACATCCAGGCTGTCGAACAGAGTTTATAATGCTTTAATGCGTAAGATAAGGGAGGATGAAGATGGCCTCATAATCATTTTGCTTCACAAAGATCGAGGTGAAAGACATCGCCGCCGCCGAAACTTTCTGCAGTCAAGCAATTGGCCTTGACGTGAGCGTGAGATTGGAAGCCGGTGAGGGCGAAAATCTGATGCATGAGGTCGTCATGGCGCTGCCAGGCGCGCGTCCACCAGCGCCCAATCTCATCCTGGTCAGCTTCCCGAATCGCAGCTGTCCTCCGCCCGGAGAAGCCACCACCGGCTTCCTGGTCGAAAATGTGGATGCCGCGCTGGAACGGGCGCCTGCGGCGGGCGCTACGATCGACGTCCCCGCCATGGAAGTGCCCAAACACGGCATGCGCCTCGCATTCATCCTCGACCCGCAGGGCATCGGATCGAACTGCTTCAGGTCTTGAAGTCCTGAAGCCTCACATTTCGTGATCGATGACGGCGCGAGTGACTTCTCCCGCCTTCAGCGCTGCGATCGCCTCGTTGATCCGGTCGAGCGGCCACACGCCGCTGATCTGATCGGCAAGGTTCAGCTGCCCGCTCTGGGCTTGGGCGATCAGTTCGGGGTAATCGCGTTCGGGCACCGCGCCCCCGTTCATGGTTGCGATCACTTCGCCCCCCATGACAAAGCTGGTGAGCGGCAGTGCCGCCTCCGATCCATATCTCGACATGCCGATCAGCACTACCCTGCCGCCGCGCTTGGTGCAGCGCAGCGCGGTGTTGATTGCGCCGACCGCACCACTGCATTCGACCACGACGTCGATCGGACCATGATCGCGCGCCAGTGCCTCCGCCGCCGCCGCACTGTCCTGCGCCGGGTCCGCCAGCACAAACGCTTCGGCGCCGAACTGCCGCGCGACCGCCTCCTTTGCGGGATTGGCATCGACCGCGATCACATGAGCGCCATTACAAGCGGCGCCTTGGATTGCGTTCACCCCAATCCCGCCAATGCCAAAGACAACGACGGTGTCGCCCGTACGGACCTTACCCAGAACGCGCGAAGCGCAGACGCCCGTGGATACAGCGCAACCGATCAGCGCGCCTTGCTCAAGCGGCAAGTCCTTGATCGCGAACAGCTGTGACGCCTTTACGATGATTTCACTGGCGAAGGAGGAGACGTTGGCAAAGGAGGCGACCGGCGCCCCATCAAGCGTGAACGGAAAATCAGGCGTGAAGCCCCAGTTGATGTCGCAATTATGCGGTTCGCCACGGCGGCATTCACGGCAATCGCCGCACGGCGTCTGCGTACCCACGGCCACAAGGTCCCCAGTCGTCCAGCCTGCGACCCCGGGGCCGATTTCGGCGATCTCACCGGCGGCCTCATGTCCTAGAATGACCGGCAGCTTGGGAGCATGCGGCGTCAGCATCGCGATGTCGCTGTGGCAAATGCCTGAGCGTAGCACCCGCACGCGCACTTCGCCCTCACCTACCGGCCGCAACTTGACCTGATCGCTCACGAACAGCAACTGCCCGTCCCACACTGCGGCCCTCATGCGCTGAGGCTCGCCAACAGGGGGTAGTCGAAGGACGGATCGTTGCGATCGGCACGGCCGTTGGGCGCGTCCTTGCTCATGCGATCGACAGCATCCTGATCGACCTGGACGATGGATCCATGATCGAAAACCAGGCTGCGGTAGGTGAATTTCCATTCGCCATTGCGGCGCTCATAGCGGTCGAGATAGCGGCCCAGCGCGATGAACAGCTTCGCGTCTTGCCCCCGCGTGCGATGCCACGCCTCGACATAATGTTCGCCTTCCGCATGATCCCCATTGATAACAAACAGGCTGTTGCTGATGCTGTGCCGGGTCAGGTCCCAGTGCGCCGTGACTTCGGGCAGCCATGCAACGAACGCATCCGGTCCACCTTTGAACATCGCCCCATGGTCATCGATCGCATCATCATGATAAAGCGTGCGAACCAGCGCGAAATCCCGCCGGTCGCATCCGCGGCAGTAACGCATTACCAGATCGTGCAGTGCGATCCTGTCAAGCCAAGGCTGCGACATCTTCCTCTCCATTTCGGCCAGTTGACCGCTTTTTATCAACGCTGCTGGCGGGATAGCCAGCATCTGGCCCAGAGTGAATGCAAAAATTGCCTCCTGCCTGTTTTTGCCCTTGAGGCTCGTGGAACGGTAGACGTAATTGGCATTATGTGGCGAATCCGCTATAATCGGCGGAGCCCATCGCAATAAGCGGGGAAAGAGGATGGAACCTGACAGTTCGGTATTCCTGCTCTGTCCATTTCGTTTGCTGTGTCTCGCAAGCGGATCATCTGCGCTGATAGCGTTCAGCGTCATCTTGCTACTAACCTAATTCCACATTTCCGATTGCTCCTCGGAAAAGACTTGCCTTCGCTTTATAGCAAATCCTAAGTCGTCGAAAGAGGCCGACATTGGGATTTTTATGACCGAACATCAAAGGTCGATTGCAGACACAGCCGATGCGGATGCCGTCTCACACCGGTTGGAACAAAGCGAAGTCGTAAGCCCGAAAAAGCGTCGCAGATTGCGTCTCGTGCTTGGCACGGCTGCTATGGCAGTGCTGGTCGTTGGGGCCATCTGGTTCATACGCCATCAGGTCTATGGCAAATACCAGCAAAGGACCGAAGATGCCTATCTTCAGGCCGACAGCGTTACCGTGTCAGCGCGCGTATCGGGCTATATCAGCCAAGTGCTGGTCCGGGAAAATCAAGATGTAAAGGCCGGTCAGCCGCTCCTGCGGATCGAGGCGCCGGACTATCCCTCGCTGGCTGCGCAAGGTCAGGCCCAGATCAATCTGGCGGCCGCAAGCGCCGCCAATGCCGAAGCGATGATCGGCGAACAGGAAGCGGCGATCGCGCAAGCGCGCGCTGCGCTTGCCACGGTGCAGACCAAGGCCCGCTTTGCCGCATCGGAAGTCGCCAGATATGCACCGCTCGCCGCGACTGGCGCAGAACCCGCCGAAAAGCTCGCCACCCTTCGCACCCAGGCAGCACAAGCAGCGCAGGACGTATCGGCTCAACAGGCAGCGCTCGCAGGCGCGACGCGGCGTATCGCCAGCCTTCGCGCTCAGGTGGAGCAAGCCAAAGCTCAGGGTCAGAGCGCCCGCGCGCAGTTAGAGGCAGCGCAGCGCAACGTGCAGGACATGGTCGTCGTGGCAAGTGTCGCGGGACGGGTAGGCGATCTTACGGCCCGGGCCGGACAATTCGTCCAGCCGGGTCTGAGGCTGATGTCGGTCGTGCCGCTCGAACAACTGTATCTGGAGGCGAATTTCAAGGAAACGCAGCTGGGCCTGATGCGCCAGGGCCAGCCTGCCGAGATCCAGGTCGATGCCCTGCCCGGCATCAGCTTCCACGGCCATGTCGCCAGCGTTGCGCCAGGCACCGGTGCCCAATTCTCGCTGCTGCCCCCGCAAAATGCGACCGGCAACTTCACCAAGATCGTTCAGCGGGTACCCGTACGCATTGCGATCGATGCAGACCCGGCGCTAAAAAGGCTGCTGCTGCCCGGCATGTCCGTCGATGTTTCGGTCGATACCCGTTCCGCGCGGGACGAGATCGAACGGCTTAAGAACCGCCAGCAGGTCCGGCAGGACGCCGCAAAGTGAGCGCAGCGCTGCCTGCCGCCGAACAGCGCGCAAGCGCAGCCGATTGGCTGGCCGTTGCGGCAGGTACCTTGGGCGCTATGATGGCGATGCTGGACATTTCTATCGTCAACTCGGCGCTGCCCATCATCCAGGGCGAAATTGGCGCGAGCGGCACCGAAGGCACCTGGATCGCGACATCGTTCATCGTCGCGGAGATCATCATCATCCCCTTGGCAGGCTGGTTGCAGCGGCTCTTCGGGTTACGCAACTTCCTCATCATCGCCACCGTCGGTTTTGTGGCCTTTTCCATGATCTGCGGCATGGCGCAGACGCTAACGATCATGATCGCCGGCCGTATTGGGCAGGGTGTGACCGGCGGCGCTTTGATCCCCACTGCAATGACGATCATCGCCACGCGATTGCCGCGTAACCAGCAACCGGTGGGCAATTCCCTGTTCGGCGCGACCGCGATCCTGGGGCCGATCATGGGGCCGGTGCTCGGTGGCTGGCTCACCGAAAATGTCAGCTGGCATTATGCCTTCTTTCTCAACCTCCCCGTCGGCATAGCTCTGCTGATCCTTCTGTTCGCAGCACTTCCCCATGAGCGCGCCCGCTTTGACCTGATCGGCGAAGCGGACTGGCTGGGCGTGTTCGGCCTGATCCTGGGCCTTGGCGGCCTTACCGTCGTTCTGGAGGAAGGCGAGCGGGAACAATGGTTCGAATCCTCCACGATCATTTGGCTCACCATCACGGCCGTTGCCGGCTTTGCGATGCTGCTCGCAGGGCAGATGCGCGCGCAGCGGCCTGTGATACGCCTGCGTCTGCTGTTGGACAGGCAATTTGGCGCGGTGTTCATCATGGCGATGATGATCGGCATGGTGATCTACGGCACCTCCTACGTCATTCCTCAGTTCCTGACGCTGATCGCTCATTATAATGCACTACAATCAGGGCAGATCGTACTGCTGTCGGGCGTACCTATGGTGCTGATGATGCCCTTCATGCCTTGGGCCATCCGCAACATGCCGATCCATCTGTCGGTCCTGATCGGCCTCGTGCTGTTGATCGTCAGCGCCTATATGGAGACCGCGTTGACCTCCTCCTCCAAGGGAACCGACTTTATCGAGTCCCAATTGATGCGCGGCGTGGGCACTATCTGCGTCATGATGTTCCTCAACCAGGCGGCGATCCGGTCGGTGCCGGTGTCGCTGGCAAGCGATGCCGCTGGCCTCTACAATGCTGCGCGAAACCTCGGCGGCTCCTTCGCACTGGCGGGCATCGCCGTGGTGCAGGACCAGAGGCTCTGGCTGCACAGCCGCAGGATGGAGGAAAGCCTGCGGGCCAACGGCCTAGACGTCCAAAGCTATGTGGATATGCAGGCGCAGGCACTGGGCAGCCGTGAGGCCGCCTATCGGATGATTGAGCAGACCATCCAGACGCAGGCGCTGACCATGACCTTCATCGACCTGTTCTGGATGCTGATCATCGGCATCCTGTGCACCGCTCCGCTTGTTTTCTTCCTTCGCCCGCTGCCCCAGCATGCCGCGCCCGTGGCGGCACATTGAGATGCCGATGCGCTACAAATCCGCTCTTCTTTTCGCCCCTCTGCTGACCGCCGCCTGTACGGCCGGACCCGATTATCATGGGCCAGTGGCTGCCACTCCCGCCACCCCGCCCAGCTTTGTCAGGGGCGATGCCAGCACTGGCTTGCTTGAGGCGGCGCAGCCATGGTGGACGGCTCTTCACGATCCGATCCTGGACCAGTTGATGAACCAGGCGCTCTCGGCCAATCCGCGCCTCGATGCCGCCGCGGCCCGTATCCGCCAAGCGCGCTCGTCGCTTCGCCAGCGCAAGGCCGGCGGCCTGCCGACGATCAACGGATCGGCGCTTTACGCCAAGGCGCGGCTACCCGGCCAGTCGGAGGATGGCGACGCCACCACGCTCGACCTCTATAATCTTGGTTTCGATGCAAGTTGGGAGCTGGACCTGTTCGGCGGCCATCACCGCGCGGTGGAGGCGGCGCGCGCCGACGTCGAGGGAAGCGAAGCAAGCCTGGACGTCGCGCGCGTCAGCCTGTCGGCGGAGGTAGCGCAAAGCTATGTCGATCTGCGCGACCGGCAGCAACGGCTCGCCCTCGGCACCCAGGCGCTGGCCCTGCAGGATGAAGAGGTCGCGCTGACCCGCCAACGCTTTGAACGCGGGACGATCGCGCACGGCGATCTGTTGCAGCAGGAATTCGATCGCGACGGTGCACGCGCCAGGCTGTCGCCGATCCGAGCAGAGGTTGATGCGTTGAAGGACAAGCTGGCCATATTGACAGGCGCGGCGCCTGGCACGCTCGACGCGCTGCTCGATCCGCCCGCACTCCCGCCCCTTCCCCCGGCGCAAGTCGCGGTCGGTGATCCGGCGGCACTGCTGCAACGCCGCCCGGACATTCGCGCGGCAGAGCGCAAGCTAGCGGCGCAGACGGCGCGGATTGGCGTGGCGGATGCTGCGCGCTTTCCGCACATCAGCTTCCTCGGCCTGATCGGTCTTGGCGGTTCGTCACCAGAGGATCTGGTCGATCTCGACAAGTTTACGGTTGCCGCGGTGCCACGTATCAGCTGGTCATTCCTCGATTTCGGCAAGGCGCGCGCGCGCATCAATGCGGCGGAAGCGCAGCGGGACGAGGCGGCGGCCAACTATCGGGCGGCGGTACTGACGGCGCTGCAGGATGCAGAAGGCGCGCTGTCGCGGTTCCAGCGTCAGCGGGAAAGCCTCGCCGATCTGGTGCGAGCTGAGCAGCAGGCAAAAGCGGCGGCTGAATTGGCGCGGCAGCGGAGTGAAGCCGGGACGATTTCAATAATAAACTATAGAATTACGCAACGTCAGGCATTGGGTGCGACCCAAGCGAAGGTAGAGGCGATGGCGGCGCTGACCGGCAGTTTCATCAGTCTTCAGAAGGCGTTGGGCCTCGGGTGGCAGGGTGTGGGGAGCGCAGCCCCGGCGGTCCGCTGAGCAAAATCGTTACGAACTTACAACAAAATAAGGAGAGGCGGGATGAGCGAAGTTTTGGCCATGGGATGCCGCCGTCTGGTGGACAAGGTGATCGTCGTGGCGGGCGCATCTACCGGTATCGGACGGGCGACCGCGTTGCGGCTTGCGGCGGAAGGCGCAATTGTCGTCGCTGCGTCGCCCGCTCGAGAAAAGGACAGGATCGACAGCCTGGTGCAGGAAATCGAAAGCCAGGGCGGCCGCGCGCTGGGAGCCGAGTTCGATGCCACCGAGGATGCGTCGGTCGCGGCGCTGATCGAGACGGCTGTCAGGACATTCGGCGGTATCGACGCGGTGCACGCTAATTTCGCCGACCTGCGCGTGTTGATGACCGACAGCGACGTTCTTACCGTATCGGACGAGGTGCTGGAGCGCACGCTGGACGTGAACCTCAAAGGCATGTTGCGCATCACCCGCCATGCCCTGCCCAAGCTGTTGGAACGAGGTGGCGGCGCGATGATCTACACCTCTTCGGCGGCCGCGGTCGTCGGCGAACCAGTGCGTCCCTGCTATGCCATGGCGAAGGCCGGGATCAATGCGCTGGTCCGCCATGTCGCCAGCGGCTGGGGACAACAAGGTATCCGCGCCAACGCGATCATGCCGGGCCTCGTCATCACCCCCGAACTCCGGGCGACGATGCCGACCGACTTTCAGCAGGAAGTGCTAGCGCGCGGCCGCTCTCCGCGCCTTGGCCAGGTCGAAGATATTGCGGCGATGGTCGCGCATCTGGCGAGCCGGGACGGTGAGTGGATCAGCGGGCAGAGCATCGCCGTCGATGGCGGATCGACGGTGAGCTGAAATAAAATTGGAGGCGTTACACGACAGCCCCTCTCCCGTTCGGGCTGAGCCTGTCGAAGCCGTTCCTTTCCCATAAAAAGGAAGGAAAGCCCTTCGACAAGCTTAGGGCGAACGGAGATTTGGGGGTTATGCCGTTAGAAGTAGGTTGAACCGTCTTCTCCGCGCGCCTCCAAGATCATGCATGCAAAATAAGGGGCGCGAAGTTCATCACTTCGCGCCCCTTCTCTGACAGCCCCGCTCTTAGAAGCTGATCTTGGCGTCCACGCCGTAGGAAATCGGCTTATTAAAGGTAGCGCCGGCGAAACCGAGCGCACCGAAGTCGATGCCATAGACCAGGCGCTTCTGGTTCAGCAAATTGTCGCCCCAAACGCCCACATCCAGCTTGCCGCCACCCATATCGAGACCTTCAACCGACAGACGCGCCTTCACATTGGTCTGGCTGGGCGAGACGATATTTTCGTTAAAAGGCGCGGTGTTGTTGAGCGCATTGAAGTAGATCTTCGTGCGGTAGGAATAGTCGCCACGCAGACGGACCAGCGTGTCGCCGCCGCCGATCGGATGCGAATATTCCGCACCCAGATGGACGTTCCACTTCGGCGTGTAGAGCGGCTTCGCCTGATCAGCGACATCCAGAAGCGTGTTCGTGCCAGGGTCGCGGAAGAGGAAGGTCTTATAGTCCGTCTTCACATAACCGACCGAACCGTCGATCTGGAAGCCGGTGAAAGGCAGAGCCGTCAGTTCCGCTTCGAAGCCCGACAGCCGGACCTTGCCCGCATTGACGATCAGCGAAGTGGCACCGCCACTGCCAGCAGCGAACTGCTGAACCTGCAGATCGTTATAATCGGTGACATAGCCAGCGACGTTCAGACGGAGGCGGTTGTCGAACCATTGCGACTTGATGCCTGCTTCATAGGCAGTGGCCTTTTCCGGATTGAAGCCGTTGATGACCCCAGCACGCGGATTGATGCCGCCCGAGCGGTAGCCGGTCGATACGCGGCCATAGACCATCACATCGTCGATCACCTCATAAGAGACCGAGGCAAGCCAGGAGAAATTATCGAAGCTCCTGCGCCCGCGCTGCACCGGACTGACGTCGCCCGCCAGGTAGATGGTCTTGTCGTCGGCCGTATGGCGGCCGCCCAGCGTGACTTCGAGCTTTTCATCAAGCGACGAAGGCCGCCAGCTGACCTGTCCGAACACCGCCATCGACTGCGAGGTGCCGCCAAAGGCCTGGACCGGGTTAGCATTGACACCGACAGTGGCGAGGCCCGGGTTGAGCGCGGCGATGCCGTCCGCAACCGACTGCGGGAAGCCCAGGAAGGGCAGACCGGCCACCGGCGTCACGATCGTCAGCGCTTGCTGATTAGATTCCGACGATTTTTCGTAGAAATAATACATGCCGAGCAGGTAGTTGAAGTCACCCACCTTGCCGAGCGCCTGGAATTCCTGGCTGAACTGCCACTGCTTTTGCGGCGCGTTGTTGCCGGTATAGGGCACGACATCCTGGATCGAGACGAGCGTGGGCGAGGTGAAATCGACCACTGGCCCGCGCAGCACGCCATTACCTGACAGGTTCAGGATCGTGTCCTGGAAGAACTTGCGATAGCCGGTGATCGACTTGAGCGTCAGTTCCGGAATGGCGTCATAGCTGATGGTCAGGCCATGGCCCTGTACCCGGGTCTTGCTGCCATAGCGGAAATTGCCGTTGCGGTCGGTGAAGCCTGCCTGCTGGACGGTGCCCTGCCGTTCCGTGCTAACCAGGAAAGGCGCGCCGCCGAAATTGGGCGACTGCGAATAATAGTTTTGAGCCAACGGCGTCGTGGCAACGATCTGGAAGAAGGCCGGGGTGCCACGGCGGTCGTCATAGTCGAAATTATAATTGACGGTGACGTCGCCCAGGTCGGCTTGCAGCCCTACCGCAATCGATTCCGCGTTGAGCGCGCCCGGATCCTGCGACGAGGGGGTGAGCGTGTTGTTCACATAACCATCGCCCTGCCGATGCTGGTAAGCGAGCGACGCCTTGATGACGTCACCGACAATGTAGCCGGTGTCGAGCCGCGCACGTGCGTACCATTCGTTGAAGCGGCCATAGCCCGCCTTGGCCGTGACGTGCATGTCATTGGAAGGCTTTTTGGTGATCAACTGCAGCGCGCCACCGATGGTGTTGCGGCCGAACAGCGTACCCTGCGGACCGCGCAGCACTTCGATACGCTCCAGGTCGATAAGGTCGAACACGGCGCCGGCCGCGCGGGCGAGATAGACGCCGTCCAAATAGACGCCCACGCCCTGTTCAGACACAGCGGAAGGTTCGTTATTGCCGATGCCGCGGATATAGATGGTCGCGGCCGAAAGGCTGGACGGCTGCTGTTCGATCGTGATGTTCGGCGCAAAGTTCGGCACATCGGTCGGATCGGAAATATTCTGCCGCTCGATGAAATCACCGCTAAGCGCGGTAACGGCGACCGGCACGTCCTGCAGCGTTTCCGCAGAACGGCGCGCAGTCACGACGATGTCGCCGAGATTGGCGCCCTGTTCCTGCGCCGCGGTGGCCGAGGACTGATCCTGAGCCTGGGCCGAAACCGAGAAGGGGACCAAGATAGCCGCAACGCCGGCCAGCAACATAGACTTCATAACATCCTCCCAACACATGGCTGTTTATCGCCAACTGTTCCGGCGCTCTTATGCTTATCTGCACGCACTTCACCGGAAAAAACGCGCGACGCCTCGGAACATGAATTATCATGTCCGATTGGGCTCCATTAGTCGCACATATCGCTTACTTCAAGCGGTTAGTCGCCATCTGCGTATCATATGATCTTATATGCTACGCTGTTGCATATTTCACGCAGGGGGGAGCGGACGTCCGGCTACCCCAAGAGCCGGGAGCGGGGCGTTTCCACGTGGCGGACAAGCAGGATTTCCGCGGAGAGGCCAGAAGGCACCGAACATTGCTCATGCCAACCCGGCAGCCACACGACGGCCTTTGCGGGAAAGGCCAATTCGGTCCAGGAACTGGTGAAATCAACTGAAACGCCCGGCAGATCCCGCGCGAAGCCGGACGCCCATCCCATGAGCCTGGACCGCAAGTCATCGCCCCCGGCCGGACCCTGGACCAGGATGGCGGTACGGCTGCCGTCGCTGCCTGCACGATTCCCTCGTGACAGAATGACCTCTTCGACACCGGCTGACGCGATCAGCGGCCGGTTCATGAACCGCTCCTCGTCTTCCGCCATGATCTTGCCGATCGGGCCAGCCATGAGCGCCGCCGCCGCGTCGATATCGTCAGCCCAAAATTCGCTGATCGTATCCCAGCGGAAATCGGCTGCACCCGTCAGATGATTGCGCGCATAGCCGGAAAAGGGGAAATGGCCGATCGCAAGCGGAACATGATGTTCCTCATAATAGGCCTGGAACGCCTCGCGCGTACTGCCGGGCTTGTGCGCCAGGGCGCAGATCGATTTGGTCATGCTGCGGCACTCTTTTCTGAAAGGGCGACGATACGATCGGCGGCGGCATAAGGATCAAGACGGCGGCTTTCGACCTGTTGAAGAATGGCTTCGCCAGACAGATCAAGCGCCCGCGAAGCTAGCGCATCGCGGACGAGCGACAGCACCTGTTCCCGCGCCCGCAGGTGGCTGCGGCTGGCGAAGTCACCTTCCTGATCCAGAAAGCTGCGATGTGCCGCGATGGCATCGACGATCGCCGCGGCCCCCTCTCCCCTTGATGCGACGGCGCGGAGCAGGGGAACGTCCCAGCGCAGATCCCCAACTGCCTGAGCGCGCAGGTGAAGCATCAATTCCATTTGCCGCTGCGTGGCATCATGGCCGTCCCGGTCGGCCTTGTTGACGACGAAGATATCGCCCGCCTCCATCAGCCCCGCCTTCACCGCCTGAATTTCGTCCCCCAAGCCCGGCACGGCGACGATGACGGTTGTGTGGGCGAGGTTGACGACGTCGATCTCGTCCTGTCCTACACCCACGGTCTCAACGAGAACGATGTCATAGCCCATGGCGTCGAAGATGAGGCAAGCATCCTGCGTCGAACGCGACAGGCCGCCCGCCTGTCCGCGCGTGCCGAGCGAGCGGATGAAGACGCCGGGGTCGAGCGCATGGCGGCTCATGCGCACCCGATCGCCCAGGATCGCCCCGCCGGTGAAAGGGCTGGACGGATCGACGGCGATCACGCCGACCCGCTGGCCGCGCCTGCGCCATTCGGCGACAAGCGCGTCGGTGAGGGTCGATTTGCCAGCACCGGGCGGGCCGGTGACGCCCACCACCTGCGCGCGGCCGGTGTGTGGATAGATGGCGGCAAGGACCTCCGCCCCGCGTCGATCACGATCATCGAGCCAGCGGATGGCGCGGGCGCCTGCGGCGATGTCTCCCGCCAGCAGTCCTTGCGCCACCTCCGCCGGGCTGCGGAGCATCAGGCAGCGTCCTCCGCAAGGCGCTGCGCCCACCAGCTTTCGAGATAGGCAACGATGTCGCGCGTGTCGGAGCCCATGGTGAAGATGCGATCGACGCCCGCCTCCTCCAACAGTGGCTTGTCCTCCTCAGGGATGACACCGCCCGCGACGAGCAGCTTGTCGCCCCCGCCCGCTTCACGCAGCAGCCGGGCGAGCTTGGGCAGGCTGCGGGTGTGCCCCGCCGACAGGGTGGAGATGCCGACCACATCGACATCCTCCTGGACGGCGGCAGCGCACACCATTTCGGGGGTCTGCTTGAGGCCGGTGAAGATGACCTCCATCCCGGCCTCGCGCAGGGCATGGCCGATGACCGTGACGCCGACTGTATGCGTATCCATGCCGAGCTTCGCCAACAGCACGCGCAACGGACGTTTGGTGAAATTCGTCATACTGGTCAGATTCCCATCAGCTGGCTGTCGGCGCTATGGACGCCGAAGACGTCACGCATCGCGTTGCAGATTTCGCCATGCGTGGCGTAGAGCTTCACCGCCTCCAGGCAGGGCGGCACCATGTTCGCGCCGCTACGCGCGGCTTCGCGCACCCTTTCGAGCGCCACATCGACGGCGGGCTGGTCGCGCCGGGCGCGCAGGTCGCGAACCTTGCGGACCTGCTCCTCCTCCATCGCATCGTCGAGGCGAAAGATTTCGATCTCGCGCTCTTCTTCCGCCCGGGTGAGGTGGTTGACGCCGACCCATTTGCGGCGGCCTTCCTCTACATCCTTGTTCCGCTCATATTGCTCGCGGCCGAGCGCGCGCTGGATATAGCCGGTCTCGATCGCCTTCACCGCGCCGCCCATGGCGAAGATCTTATCCATTTCGGCGAAGGCGGCGTCCTCCATCTGCTTGGTCAGCGTTTCGACATAATAGGAGCCGGCGAGCGGGTCGATGGTTTCGGCAACACCCGTTTCATGCGCGACGATATGCTGGATCGCGGCGCCGACGCGGATAGCGTTTTCGGCCGGAAGCGCATGGGCCTCGTCATAGAGCGGGGTCGTCATCGCCTCCCCCGCTCCGCCGAGCGCGCAGGCGGTCGCCATGATGCCCAGCCGCGCGATGTTGTTGAGCGGCTGTTGGAGAGTCAGGGCGATGGTGGTCGGCGAGGTCATCATGCGGATCTTGAGCGCCTCGGGCTTCGATGCGCCGTACCGCTCCTTCATTAGCAGCGCCCAGCATTTGCGAAAGGCGCGCAGCTTGCAGACGCCTTCGAAGAAATCCATGTCGACGTTGACGACGAAGTGGTTGATGTAGGGCGCGACCGTGTCGATATCGAGCCCGCGTTCCAGCACCGCGTCGATATGGGCGCAGGCGATGGCGAGCGAATAAGCGATCTCCTGCACCGGATTAGCCTTGGCGGGCTGGAGCTGCGCGGAGATGATCGAGATCGGCGCCCAATTGGGGTGATTGCGGATGATATATTCGATGCAGTCGGTCGCAATCCGCAATCCATGTTCAGGCGGATATATGTAACGGCCGACGCAGGTATATTCGATCAAGATGCCGTTGACGATGTGCAGCACGAAGTCGCGGGGATCGATGCCCTTCTTCTCCAGGGCGGCGATGATCATCGCAAGGTTCACCGGCTGCGGCGCATTGCACACGCTCATCAGATATTTAAGCTTGTCGAACGGCAGGTCGAAGGCTTTCTCCAAATCCTCCAGGCTGTCGAGCGCCATCCCCACGCGGCCGACTTCTCCCTCTACGATCGGGTCGTCACTGTCATAGCCGTTGGTGGTGGCAAGGTCATATTCCAGGATCAGGCCGGACAAGCCCTGATCCAGCATGTAACGCGCGCGCTTCGCCCAATCCTCGCCCTTGCCGAAGCCGGTGACCTGGGTCATCGTCCAGAAATCGGTGCGATGACCATTGGGGCGGGTGGACCGGGTGTAAGGATATTCGCCGGGGAAGCCGAGATCGGCCATATAGTCGAAACCAACGGCATCGAGGTCCGCGGGCGTATAGAGCGGCTTGATCGCCCATTTCAGCGCCTGCGTCACGAAGGGATCGCGCCGCTCCGAGCGTTCACCCATGGCAGGGCCGCGGGTTTTTTCCTGCCAGCGCGCCTCCTCCTGCGCGATGGCGTCGGCGGCGGGAACGATGGGTCCGGTCGGGCGATTCATAGGGGCACTCTCCTTGGGTCCATTGCTTCCACCGCTTGGCCGCCCGCTCAAGGACGGAGGCGTCCCACCTGCATGATTGTCGCATGATCTCGTAATATTTCGCATTATGTGATAAGCGACGGCATCATGGATGCGATTTCCATCAGGCAGGCGCGGCAGAGCGCCGATGTCGTGCGGCGATCGCTGCGCATCGACGGCGCGGTCATTGAACTATGCGCCTTTCCCGAAGTCCGCGAAGAGACGATCCGGATCGTAGAGCCGCAATCGGTGCTGATGCTGGGGCTTTCTCGCCTGCTGACCGGATCGGAGGGGCGGATGGCGGGCGATCCCCGGCGGCCCTTTGCACGCATGGGCGCACTGGCATTGCGTCCAGCGCGCGTGCCGATGGAAATTCATGTCGGGCAAGGGGCGTTCGACACGCTCCGCATCCGGTTTGAGGATCGGCGGATCGCACCTGCACTAAGTGACGTGTCCTTTGACGATGCGACGCTCAGCGCCTGTTTCGACATGCATGTTCCCTCGATCGAAGAAGCGATGTTGCGGCTGGCGGCGGAGGTGGAGCATGTGGCACCCGACAGCCCAGCGGTCGCTGAGGCACTGGTCACACTGTTGCTGCTGGACCTTGGCCGCTTCCTTCAAGAGGCGTCGGAACGAGCAGGCAGGCGGCGCGGCGGCCTTTCCGCCCGCGCGCTACGGCTGGCGCTTGAGATGATCGATGCGCCGGGGGCCGCGCCCTCGCTCGACGCCATGGCTGAACGCTGCGGCCTCAGCCGGGATCATTTCATCCGCTGCTTCCACCACTCGACGGGCGTTAGCCCCGGCGCAGCGATCCGCCGCAGGCGCATCGAACGCGCCAAGGCGATGCTGACAGAGGATCATGGATCGATCGAGGACATCGCACGCGCGCTGGGCTATGCAGGAGCGCCGTCCTTCTCCGCCTCCTTCCGCCGCGAAACGGGGAGGCCGCCCGGCGCCTGGCGAGCATTGATGCGATGATGGAAGGGATGTGAATGGAGGGCATCGATTTCACCGCCAAAGTCATCGAATCCTGCCACGTTCCAGGGGGGCGGTTCGAACTGGTGGAATGGCATTGGCCGGACATCGTCAGTTTCGAGCGCACCGAACATCAGCTGATGCTGGAAATGTCGCTGCCCCCCATGTCGGCCGACGCGTCGGCCTATTTTCCGGACATCGCCCCCGATCGCCGTTGCTTCATGGGCGCGCTGTTCGTACGTCATCCAGGGATCGCCATCGGCGGCCGTTCGGAGGGGCGGCAGATCCGTGTTATCCGTTGCCTGTTCGACGACAAACACGGCCGCGCGATCATGGGCGAGGGCGAACCGTCACTGCCCTTCCTCCAGGGCCTTCTCAACATCCGGAACGACGCCTTGCGCAGCCTGATGCGGCTGACTCACAGGGAGTATTGATCAATCCGCTCGGCCGATCGCCCGAAGCGATGGAAGCGCTGTTTCAGCTGATCCGTGTCGAATTGCGCCGCGTGTTCCACCAAGCCGCCGGTGCTGCCACCGCCAGCCGCCTTGCGCCCTGGCAATTTCGCCGCGTGCGCGAGCGGATCGAAGCAGGCGCGCCGATGCCCGGCGTTGCGGAGCTGGCCACGCTGTGCGGCATCAGCCCCCGCCACTTGCACCGCCAGTTTATCGCCCTCACCGGCAAGACGATATCGGCCTATATCGAAACCTACCGGATCGAGCAGGCCAAGCTGCTGCTGGCCGCCGCGGAGGTGCCGATGAAACAGGTGGCGGAGCAGGCCGGCTTTTCGCACGGTAACAGCTTCGCCCGCGCCTTCCGCCGAGCGACCGGCCTGTCTCCCCGCGAATATCGGCAGCGCTCCGCCGCCCTCACCAACGAAGCTTCAGCGATGTAAAGCCCATCACCGGGCCGCCGAAGACGGATTCCGCGTCCTGATCCGGGTCCAGTTCAAACTCCGGGATCTGCCGCAGCCATTCCTGCAGGGAAATCATGATTTCGCGCTTTGCGAGATGCGATCCGATGCAGCGATGCGGGCCAAGGCCGAAGGTGACATGATTGTTCACCTTGCGATCAAGGTCGATCGTCTGCGGTTCCTTGAACACCGACTGATCCCGGTTCGCCACGGTATTGGGCAGAACCACGCGGTCATTGCGGCGGAACTGGACGCCCTTGAATTCGCAATCATGAGTCACGCGGCGATAGATATTGGACACCGCGTTGATCCGCATCAATTCCTCGATCGCCAGCAGGAAGGCGGAGGGGTCGTCCAGGCGATCGCGAAACTTTTGCCGCGCATCGGGCGATTTTGCGAGGTAGCGCCACACATAGGCCATCGTATTCGTGACCGTGTCCAGCCCTGCAACGAACAGCAGAAAGCCGCAATTGATGATGTCGGTCCAAGGGAAAGGATTGCCGTCCGCATCGCGCGACTGCACCACGGTGGATGCAATGTCACTGCCCGGATTGCGTTCCTTTTCGCGGAACAGCGCCTCCAGCACCTCGAAAATTTCCAGCAGGTTCGCCGCACGAATGTCCGGGTCGGTGCTACGAAAGAAGGTATCGGAAATGCGCAGGAATTCCGGCAAGCGCTCTTCGGGCAGGCCAAACAATTCCAGGAAGGTGCCGGTCGGGAATTTGGCGGCATATTCCTTGACGAAGTCGCATCCGCTCTTGGCGGCGAAGCCGGAAACCAGCCCCTCGGCGCGATGCTGCAAGCCGTCGGTCATCCGCCGGACGGCGAGCGGCGTGAACATGGGGGCCAATATTTTGCGGAACACGTCATGCTGCGGCGGGTCCACGCCGTTGGGCTGGAGAACCGGGTAAGGCTCCAACGGCGGAATTTGCGCCTTATGCGTCGAAAATATCTCGTGGTTCCGATACGCCTCGGCAATGTCGCTGTAGCGCAAGAATACCCAATGCCCGCCATTGCGCGGCGTATAGAAGATAGGCGGCGCGCCCCGGCGCACCAGCCCATGCCAGATTTGCACGGGATCGGAAACATCAGCGGGTACGTCGAAAAAGTCGAAGTCCAGTACCAGTTCAGACGGGATATGGACCGGCGATTGCGGATAGAAGCTCATACGCCCGTCCCTTTCGCAATGCGAAGAGCGCCTTCGGGACAGTTGCGAACCGCCATCCGCACTTTTTCTTCCAGTTCTGGCGGGAATTCAGGTTGTTCTATGACTACCTTGCCTTCTATGGCATCTGTCGAGAAGACTTCGGGACACAGGTCTTCGCATCGGGCATGACCCTGACAGACATTCATGTTCGCGATCACGCGCATGCGGCATACTCTCCTGGTCGATCGTTGCCGCTTTTTAACAGGGTGGCGACGGAAGGCCCATGATGAGGTGGGAGCAATATCCGCCATGAGGAACCGTTCAGGACATCCGTGGACCTTCGCCAGGCTTATAGCGACCCGGGATCGAGGCGTGTGCAAAGTCCCCTGACACGTCCCAGCATGTTCGCTTCGCCTTCCGCTGTCCGATCCACCGGCTCGAATTCCAATTCGACCATGCCCCGATAACCCTGATCCGCCACCTGCCGCAGGATCGCCGTCCAATCCAGCAGGCCCAAACCCGGATCGACACGATCAGGAACGTCGGCGAACTGGATAAGGCCAATTTCCGCCGCGCTCATCGCCAACGCGGATGGGACATCATGCCCCATCATGGCGACATGGCCCGTATCGAACAGCAACCGCACCGACGGCATCGCCACGGTGCGTACCATTTCAAGGGTGTCCTCCAGCCGGTTGAGCAGCAGGCCGGCGATGCGGGTTTCCGCGATCGGTTCGACCAGCAGGGTCAGGTCGCGGCGGGCGGCGGTTTCGGCGTTGCGCTTCAGATTTTCCGTCATCGCCACCAGTTGCGCGCCGCGGGATCGATCGGGGTCCAGTCCGGCGACACAGACGACGCCTGCCACGCCGAAGCGTTCGGCGAGCGCGCAGCTTGCCGTAATGCTCTCCTGCACGGCTTCGCGGCCTACCTCATCTTCGGCGCTCCAAAACGGCAGGTTCCAGCGCATCGGATCGCCGCCGAAGCTGGACAGGTTAAGTCCGCGCAACGTCATCCGCTCCGCCATGGCCGCCTGCTCCGCCGCAGGACGGAGCTTCAGGAACAGGTCCTGCACGCCTGAAAAGCCATGGTCGGCGAGCGCATCGATCTGATCGACCGGATCAACCGAGCGTCCAAGATGCGCCAGCAGCGGCCGGTCCGGTGCGCTGAGGCCGAGATGACCCGCCAGGCGAAAATCTGTTGTCACCGCGTGACCGTGTCAGCGAAAGCGATCAGCGCCCGGTTGAACGCTTCGGGCTGTTCCTGCTGCACGAAATGCCCGGCGCCCGGCACAGCGATCATGCCCCGCAAGCCCGGAACGCGCGACGGCATTCTTTCTTCCCAATCTGGAAAAAAGCCGAAGGCCGGGTCCTTCGCGCCGTAGAGGAATAGGGTCGGCGTTCCGACATCATGATCGGCCCAGCGCTCCCCGATCCGCCAGTTCGCGTCAGCCGTGCGATAGCTGTTGAGGCCGCCAATGAAGCGCAGCATGGGTTCGGCATCAACATATTCCGCGACGAAGCGGTCGAACTCGGCTTCGCTCAGCCAGGGCCAAGGGAGCGGGGGCGCGGGCGGCAGGACATCCAAATAGCCGCTGCCCACCGATGATGCAGTCTTCCAACTCCACAGGTCTCCTTCCGAGGAGAGAGCGTAGAACAGGCGCGCCAGAAATTCGCGGGGGCGCGCCGCCAGTTCCCGTTCGGCGGGACCGACCTGCTGGAAATAATGGAGATGAACGAAATGCTCTTGCGCCATGGCGGCGAAGCGTTCGCTAGGCAACCGATCGGGCGAGGAGCCTTCCGGTCGCGCGGGGGCGTCGGCGGGGTAGCGCGGCCCACTGCCCAGCATGGCGCGCCCTGCCATGTCATAATCATAGGGGATAGTGGCGACTAGGCCCGCAACCCTTTCAGGCGCGCGGACGGCAAGGTTCCAGGCATATTGGGCGCCGAAATCCTGGCCGACGATCACGGCCTGTGCGGCGCCATAATGATCGAGCAGCGCGATCAGGTAATCCTGCATATGGTCGGACGTATAGGCGGCGGGATCGGCCGGCCGATCGCTGCCGCCATAACCCAGGCTGTCGATCGCCACGGCGCGATAGCCCGCCTCTGCGAGGGGAGCCATCTGGTGCCGCCAGGACCAGGCAAGACCCGGAAACCCGTGGATCATCAGGACGAGAGGGCCCTCCCCCTGCTCCACCGCGCGCAGGCGATAGCGGCCGACGTCGATCAACTGTTCCTTCACAGGCATGCCCCCTCCTCTCCGCAGGCTATCCGCCATGCGAGGCCCGCAATCTCGCCCGCGCGCGCGCCGTGGACGGCAGCGGCTTCGCTGGACGCGTTGCCGCTGATCGCGCGATGATAGACGCCCTGGCGGATTGCGGCGTTACGAAACATCGCAAGCGTTAAAGCATAGCGCCAATGGGCGGGATCGATGGGGCCCGCGCCACTGCGCTCAGCATAGGTGCGCAGATAGTCAGCTTCGCTGGGAATACCGAGCGCGGGCAAGTCCGCGTCGGACAGGCCGCGATAGCCCTCCCTCGGCACGCGCCAGGCCATGACATGCTGGGCGAGGTCGGCCAGGGGATGGCCAAGCGTTGACAGTTCCCAATCGAGTACCGCGATGATGCGGGGCTCGTCCGGCGCGAATATCATATTGTCGTTCCGGAAGTCGCCATGAACTATGCGGATTGCTTCCAGCCCCGGATCGTTCGTGGGCAGCCAGTCGATAAGTTGCTCCATCGCCTCGATGCGCTGGGTTTCCGTCGCGCGATATTGCCTCGTCCAGCGAGCCACCTGCCGGGCGAAATAATTGCCCGGCTTGCCGTATTCGGCCAGGCCCACATCGGCCGGATCGATGGCGTGGAGCGCGGCGAGCACGCGGTTCATCTCGTCATAAATGGCAGCGCGCTCGACGGGGACAAGATCGGGGAGGCGCGCATCCCAGAAATTGCGGCCTTGCGCATAGTCCATGATGAAGAAGGGTGTGCCGACGATGCCGCTGTCCTCGCACAGGGCGAGCGGCGGGGCGACGGGCACGGCGCTGTCCTTGAGCGCGTCGGTCACGCGATATTCGCGTTCGATGGCATGGGCGGAGGGGAGCAGCACGCCATCGGGCTTGCGCCGCAGAACGAAGCGCGGCGCGCTGTCCACCGACAGCAGGTAAGTCGGATTGGACTGTCCCCCCGCGAATTTCTCCGCCGTGATTGAGCCGCCCGCACCCGGCACATGCTCGCGCAGCCACGGCGCGAGACGCGTCGTGTCGAGCGTGCGGACGTCAGTCATATTTCGCCAGCTCTAAGCGCCCGAGCTGGTGGCGGTGCACTTCGTCCGGGCCGTCGGCGAACCGTATCTTGCGGGCGTGGGCATAATAGCTCGCGAGGAAGAAGTCCTGGCTGATCCCCGCCGCGCCATGGGCCTGCATCGCCCAGTCGATCACCTGACAGGCCATGTTGGGCGCGGCGACCTTGATCATGGCGATATCCGCCTTCGCCACCTTGTTGCCGACCGTATCCATGCGGTGCGCGGCGTGGAGCGTCAGCAGCCGTGCCTGATCGATCATGATGCGACTGTTGGCGATGCGTTCGATGATGACGCCCTGTTCGGCAAGCGGCTTGCCGAAAGCTACGCGCGACTTCACCCGGCGGCACATAGCCTCAAGCGCGCGTTCGGCCATGCCGATCATGCGCATGCAATGATGGATGCGCCCCGGCCCGAGCCGCGCCTGCGCAATCTCGAACCCGCGCCCTTTGCCCAGCAGCATGTTGGAGGTGGGCACACGGACATTTTCAAAAAGAATTTCCATGTGGCCGTGCGGCGCGTCGTCATAGCCGAGCACGGTCATCGGCCGCAGCACGGTGATGCCGGGCGTGTCGCGCGGCACCAGGATCATCGACTGCTGCTTATGCTTGGGCGCGGTGGGATCGGTCTTGCCCATGAAGATCATGAGCGCGCAGTCCGCCTCGCCCATGCCCGAAATCCACCATTTGCGGCCGTTGATGACATAATCGTCGCCGTCACGGACGATCGAGCTTTCGATATTCGTCGCGTCCGAGGAGGCGACCGCAGGCTCGGTCATAGCGAAGGCGGAGCGCATCTCGCCCGCCAGCATGGGTTTGAGCCAGCGCTCCTTATGCTCTTCCGTCCCGAACCGCTCCAGCGTCTCCATATTGCCAGTATCAGGCGCGGCGCAGTTGAAGACGGCGGGGCACCAGTGGACCCGGCCCATCTCCTCGCAGAGCGGCGCATATTCGAGGTTGGTGAGCCCCGCGCCATGGCCGCTTTCGGGCAGGAACAGGTTCCACAGCCCCGCTTGCCTAGCAAGCGGCTTGAGCTGATCGATGAGGGTGACATGCGCCCACCGATCGCCGGTCGCCACCTCCTCATAATAGCGTTGCTCGTTGGGATAGATATGCGCGTCCATGAAAGCGCGCAGCCGCGCCAGCAGGTCTGCAGTCTTGGCATTGGGCTCATAGCTCATGCGTAAAAGCCCCTGCCCTCGCGCGCATATTGGACGAGTAATGGCGCGGGCGTCCAATAGGCGTCGCCCTGATCGGCGCGGAACGCCTCGATCGTCGCTAGCACCTTGTCCAGCCCGATCTGGTCGGCCCAATGCATGGGGCCGCCGGTGTAGCTCGGCCAGCCAAGTCCGTTGACCAGCGCGACGTCGATTTCATGCGGGCGGGGCACGATGCCTTCGCTCAGCAGCTTCGCGCCTTCATTGACCATGGCGTAGAGCAGGCGTTCGCGGATCTCGTCCTCGCCAATCTCGCGGAGCGTCAGGCCATGGCGCTCGGCATGGGCGGCGATCATCGCATCGGTCTGCAGATTGGGGCTGGCCTTGCGGTTCTCGTCATAGCTGTACCAGCCCGATCCGGTCTTCTGCCCCAGCCGCCGTTGCGCAACCATCTGTTCAGGGAAATCGGCGCGCAATTCGCGCTCCGTCGCGGTGGCGGCACGGGCCTTACGCGCCGCGACCTGCACATCGAGCCCGGCAAGGTCGCCTAGCGCAAAGGGACCCATTGGGAAACCGTAGGACAGCAGCACCTTGTCGATGGCGGCAGGCTTGGCGCCCTCCTCGACCAGGAAGAAGCCTTCGCGCGATCGCTTGGACAGCATGCGATTGACGATGAAGCCATCGCACACGCCCGACAGGACCGGCAGCTTGCCGATGCGTTTGCCGAGCGCCATGATCGTCGCGACGACTTCGGGATCGGTCTTGGCCGCGCGGACATTTTCCAGCAGGCGCATGACATGGGCGGGGTTGAAGAAGTGCATGCCGCACACATCATCGCCCCGGCCAGAAGCTTCGGCCAGCGTGTCGATATTGAGAAAGCTGGTGTTGGACGCCAGTATCGTGCCCGGCTGCGTCACTTGCCCAAGCTGCGCGAAGACCGCCTTCTTGATCTCCAGATCTTCGGTTACCGCCTCGATCACCAATTGGGTCGCGGAAAGGTCGCGCGGGTCGCCGCTGGTGGTGATGAGCGCCATCCGCTTGTCCATCGCCTCTTGAGACATGCTGCCTTTGGCGACGGAGGAGGACCACATTTTCGTGATCGCCTTCATCGCCGCATCGACATTGGCCGGGTCGAGCCCGACGGCGATCACCGGAAAGCCCGCAGTGACGAGCGCCATGACGATACCGCGGCCCATGACGCCCAGGCCGATGACGCCCACGCGCTCGACAGGACGGGTCGCGGTGTCAGCGGGAAGGCCCGGGATGCGCGCCACTTCGCGCTCGGCCGCGAACATGTGGCGCAACGCCTTGGACTGCGCGCCATGCATGCACTCGCGAAAAATCGCCAGTTCTTGGCGAACCGCCTCATCAAAGGGCAGTTCATAGGCTAGGCGCATGGCGTCCAGCGCACGGAGCGGGGCGGTCTGTCCGCGCATCTTCTTCGCCACCGCCTTGCGCGCCTCCTCGAACAATGCCGGATCGTCGGCGGGCATCGGCAGGGTCGAGGAGCTGCGCGGCCCCTTCCCTTCCGCAACCAGCCCCTCGGCGAAGGCACGCGCGGCGGCCGCCAAGTCGCCGCCAGAAGCGACCGCATCGATCAGGTTGGATTTCAGCGCGTCGTCAGTGCCGATCTGGTTGCCCTCCGTCACCAGCTTGATCGCGGTGGCAAGGCCCGCAAGGCGCGGCGTCCGCTGCGTGCCGCCGCCGCCGGGCATCAGGCCCAGCTTGACCTCGGGAAAACCGAATTTCGTGCCCGGCGCGGCGATGCGGTAATGGCAAGCGAGCGCAACCTCCAGCCCGCCGCCCAACACGGTGCCATGGACGGCAGCGATGATCGGCTTGGTTGCACGGTCCATCATCTGCATGACTTCGGGCAGGCCCGGATCAGCCATGGGCTTGCCGAATTCCTTGATGTCGGCGCCCGCGATGAAGGTCTTGCCCTCGCACCGGATGACGAGCGCGGCGAGCTTCGGGTCGGCCTCCGTCTTGCGGATCGCTTCGGCCAGGCCCTGGCGGACGCTGGCGGAGGTGGCATTGACGGGGGGATTGTCGATCACCGCTTCGGCAATGGCGCCGTGGGTGTGGAAGCTGACGGTATCGGACATGCGAAATTCCTATTCAGGATGCGGGCGCGACGGTCAGGAGCACTTTGCCCTTCACTTTGCGCTTTTCGAGATGCTGGAGCGCCGCCACTGCGTCGGGCAGGGCGAAGCGGGTATCGATGACGGGCCTCAGCTTCCCTTCCGCCAGCCATGCGAGCAACTCACGCATATTGGCGCCCTGTGTGACAGGATCGGCGCGGACGCTGTTGCCCCACAGCACGCCGACCGCCGACGCGCTTTTCAGCAACAGCAGATTGGCGGGGATCGAAGGGATTTCCCCGCCCGCAAAGCCGATGACAAGCAGGCGGCCACCCCAGGCGAGGCTCTTGACCGCCGTCAGGTTCATCGGCCCGCCGACCGGGTCATAAATAACATCGACGCCCTTGCCATCCGTCAGCGCCTTGATCCGCTCGCGCAAATCCTCTTGCGCATAGTCGATAAGGTCGTCCGCGCCCTGCGCCTTCGAGAGCGCCAGTTTTCCCGGGCTGGAAGCAGCAGCGATCACCCGCGCGCCCATATGCTTGCCCAGCTCCACGGCGGTCAGGCCAACGCCCCCGCCCGCGCCCAGCACGAGCAACGTTTCGCCGGGCTTGAGGTTCGCGCGGTCCTTCAGCGCGTGATAGGATGTGCCATAGGTGATGGCGATGCCCGCCGCGACTTCCAGATCCACGCCGTCCGGCACTGGCCACACCTGAGTAGCGGGCGCCCGGACCTGCTGCGCAAAGGCTCCACTGCCGGTGAAGGCGATGACGCGGTCTCCAATGGAAAAGCCCTCCACGCCTTCGCCGATCGCAGCGATGCGCCCGCCGGCCTCACTGCCCGGCACGAAAGGCAGCGGGGGCTTGGTCTGATATTTGCCCTGCACGATCAGCACATCGGGATAATTGACCCCCGCCGCCACGACGTCGATCACCACTTCGCCTGGCCCCGCATCGGGGGCGGGGAATTCGCCATGATGAAGGTCTTCAACCGGCGCGAGCGCCTCGCAGATCACGGCTTTCACATCACTCTCCTAAGCCTCGCCATCAGGCGTGCAGCCCTTGATTAGGCTTTGTTCGGCCATGCTACCATTTCGAAATTCCGACCCATAGCATCAGGAAAACTGATGGATCATGAGAAAGAGAGGTCATTTTCCTGATCCACCCACTCCTCGCTTCTTTGACGGGCAAAGTCGCGGAACGCGCGGCAGGCGTGCGGCTGCTCGGTATCGCGGCGGCTGACCAGACTGACGATACGGGTGAAGCGCAGTTCGGGAACCGCCAGTTCGACCAGTTCGCCGCGCCCGATCTCGTCAGCCACGGTCAGGCTGGACAGGCAGGCGAGCACCGCGCCGTCGCCAACGATGCGCTTGATCGCTTCGACGCTGTCGCCTTCGAAAACGATGTTAAGCGAGTTCAAGGATTTCAGCGCCTCGACCGTGAAGGATATGCGCTCGCTCGATAAGGTCTTTTCCAGCGCCCAAGGCTGGTCCGCTAGTTTCGCCAGCGGCACCGTCGCCCGTCCGGCGAGCGGATGGCCCGGAGCGGCACACACCACCAGCCGATCGCGCAGCCAGGGTTCGGCCTCCAGATAGCTGCTATTGACCGGCGCACCGACGAAGCCGACGTCCAGCGCCATGTTGCGCACCCCCTCCATCACCTCGTGCGATGGCATGATGCGCAATTCCACGCGGACGCCGGGATGGCGGCGCATGAAAGCGGCGCATAGGCGAGGCAGGACATAATCTCCCACCGGCACCGCCGCGCCGATTCGCAACCGCCCGCGCACTTCCTCGGGCAAGGACAGCGACTCCATATCGGCGACCTGCACCAATATGCCGCGCGCCATCTCCAGCATGGGCCGCCCTCGATCGGTCAACAGCATGCGACGGCCGGAGCGGGCGAAAAGCTGCACGCCCAGATGCGTTTCCAGATCCTTGAGCGACATGCTGGCCGCCGATGCGCTGAGGCCGATCTCGTCCGCCGCGCCCGCCACGCTGCCGGTGCGGGCGACGGCTTCGAAGACTGCGATCTGGCGTAAGGTTATCCTCACCCTGCCTCCCAGCGCCACCAATTGCCGAATGGGCGGAAAAAGCGCCGTGGAGAAGCAGGATCAGGAATAAGCAAAGCTGGTCGCGATCAGCGCAGTTCGCCCCGGTGCATGGCTTCCGCGCGCGCCTTGAGTGCCTTGGCCGTGTCGTTGAATGCGCGCGTCACCCAATCCCCGCAAAAGCGCATGACATGGATGCCATTGGGACCGGTAAAGGCGTCGGTCGACTGGTAGCGGCACTTTTCCGCGCCCAGTTCCTCGATCATCTGGTCGCGCCGGGCCGGATAGGGCCAGGCTTCGCTGTCATACATTTCCCAGGATAGAAGGCGCCCGGGCTCGAACGCACACACATATTCGCAATTGGGCGCAAGCGAGCCGGGATTGGCATAGTTGACCAACCGCATATGGACCGGCGCGCCCATCTCCAGCGTCGATTCTGCCCATACGCAGAATGGGTTCCATTCACCATAGCGCGGCATATCGGTCAGAATGTTCCAGACCACCATGGCAGGCGCATCGATTTCGATCGGGTCCGACGCGACCAGCGTTGCCGGATCATAGACTGCGAAGGGATCGAACCGCTCCACGGTCAGGCTTTCCACGGACATCCTCTTCTCCTTCGGCTTGTAAGCGGCGCGGGACATGAGCGGCCTGTTCGATCACGCGAACGGGCAAATTTTTTGCAACTCATGCAGCTGTTTGCGTAGATGATAGCACGGCGGATCGGCGGGTCAATGTCATCCAATGCCCCAGATCAGGCTTGACCTGCGTAACATCTTGACCAATTCAGCACGCATGACGAAGCAGGCTAAGGGAAAGAAAGCGGGAGTCCGCCGAGTCCCCGTCCGTGCGTCACGCACAAGCAGAAACAGACGCACGCTTGCCGCGCGTGGGAGAGATCATGGCCGACACTTACGACTTCATCATTGCGGGCGGCGGCTCTGCGGGCTGCGTGCTGGCAGGGCGACTGTCGGAAAATCCGCGCAATCGGGTGCTGCTGCTCGAAGCGGGCGGGAAGGATAACAGCGTCTTCATCCATGCGCCGGGCGGACTGCTGCCGATCATGTACCGCGGCATGTTTCAATGGATGCATGTCAGCGTACCGCAGACGCATGCCGGTGGGCGGCAGATGTACACGCCGCGCGGCAAAGTCCTTGGCGGCTCTTCCTCCATCAACGGCATGGTCTATGATCGCGGCGCTGCCGCCGATTATGACGGCTGGCGGCAGCTCGGCAATGAAGGGTGGAGCTATGACGATGTGCTCCCCTATTTCAAGAAGCTGGAGGATTTTCAGCCCGGCGGCGAAGAAGGTTATCACGGCCGCGGCGGTCCTGTAGTTGTCACCCGGCCGGGGATCGAAAATCCGCTGGCCAAGGCTTTTCGCGATGCCGCCGTGGCGGCGGGCGTTCCCTATAATGACGACCCCAGCGGATCGCAGCGGGAAGGTGTTGTTCCCGCCGATGTCACCGCCTCGGCGGGCTACCGCTGGAGCGCTGCGCGCGCCTATCTGAAGCCCGCGCTGCGCCGCCCGAACCTGCGCGTGATCACCGGCGCCCATGTGGAGCGGGTGATCGTCGAGGAAGGGCGTGCGACCGGCATCAGCTGGCGGCGCGCCGGTCAGCTGGAACAGGCGAACGCATCGCGTGAGGTGATATTGTCCGCAGGCGCAATTCATTCACCCTGGATTTTGCTGCTCTCGGGCATTGGCGACGGCGAACATTTGCGCCAGGTGGGCGCGCCGCTTGTCCACCACCTGCCAGGCGTCGGACAAAATTACCGGGATCATGTGGCGGTCAGCGTGAAGCAATATTGCACGCAACCCGTATCGCTCTTCAACGTCTTCCACCCGGTCGTCGCTGCAAAGGCGGTCGCGAACTTCCTGCTGTTCCGCAAGGGGCCGCTCGCCAATCCGCCTGCGGAGATCGGCGCTTATCTAAAGACCATGCCAGGCGCGGAATATCCGGACGTGAAGGTGCATTTCGCCATGGCCCTCTATGAAGCCATGGGGCGCAAGCTCATCATGGACCATGGCTATTTCGCGCATATCGACTTGCTGAACCCCGAAAGCGTGGGCGAGATCAAGCTGACTGGTCCAGACGCCTCCGCGCCGCTGTCGATCGACCCCAACATCCTGTCCACCGCCAATGACATGGCGATGGGCCGCGCGGCGATCCGGGCCGTGCGCAACATCTTCGCACAGATCCCCTTCGACCCCTTCCGTGGCGAGGAACTGGCCCCCGGCGCGAATATCCAGTCCGATGACGAGCTGGACGCCTATCTGCGCGAAACAGCCATTTCGGACATACACGCGGTGGGCACCTGCCGCATGGGACATGATACAATGGCGGTGGTCGATCCGCAGCTCCGCGTTCGTGGCGTCGCCGGGCTGCGCGTCGTTGACGCCTCCGTCATGCCGCGCGTGCCGGGCGGCAACACCAACGTCCCGACCATGATGGTGGCCGAAAAGGCCGCCGACATGATCCTGAAGGCTTGAGGGATCGTCAGATCGCATGCCGCGAGATCGCCAGGCGACCAGACATATAGCTGCTCGTCCTGGGCGGGGTTTACCTCGCCTGCCGGATTGGCAATCCTTGGCCACAGGACCGGATGATAAGGGAGAGGCGGATGTCTGAGCTGCGTTTCGATGGCAAGGTCGCAATCGTGACTGGCGCCGGAGGCGGCCTGGGGAAAGCTTATGCGTCGCTGCTCGCCGCGCGCGGGGCCAAGCTGCTCGTCAACGATCTTGGCGGCAATTTCCAAGGCCAGGGCCAGGATGTCAGCTATGCCGAAGCCGCGGCGCGCGACATTCGTGATGCGGGCGGCATTGCGGAGGCCAATGGCGACAGCGTGGCGACCTCCGCAGGCGTCGAGGCGATCGTGCAGGATGCCCTGAAGCGCTGGGGACGCGTCGATATATTGGTCAATAATGCGGGCATCGTCAGCGCGTCCGGCACTCTGGCCACCGTCACCGATGAGGAATGGGAAAAGGACATGGCCGTTTCGGCCAGCGGCACTTTTTACCTCTGCCGGGCGGTGTGGGAAGGCATGCTGGAGCGCGACTTCGGCCGTATCGTCAACATCTCATCCGGATCCTGGTTCGGCATGGGCAGTGCGGTTCCCTACCCGGCGGCTAAGGGCGCAGTATGGGCGATGACCCGCGCGCTGGCCGCCGCGACCAACGCCCTGGGCAAGAATGTGAAGATCAACGCCATTATGCCGATCGCAGGCAGCCGCATGACGCAACTCATGGGGCCGGAAATTCACGGTCTCATGGAACGCGATTTCCCCGCCCGCGCCGTAGCACCGGTCGTCGCTATGCTCGCGCATGAAAGCGCGCCCTGCAATGGCGAAATGTTCACGGCAGGCGGCGGAGGCTACACCCGCGTGTTCGCAGGCGTCACCCAAGGCTACCGCGCTACCGACAAGGACTGGACACCCGAAACTGCCCTTGCACAATTCGATAAGGTGATGGACACGAGCGGCTTCCGCATTCCTGAAGGATCGATGGACGAAGCTGCCCTCTACACCTCGGATGTGCCATGGGAGGCGTTCAAGGCCTTCATCAAATAAGTCAGTTCAACAAGGAAAGCAGTTAATATGACCGGAAGGTTGCAGGACAAGGTCGCCATCATCACCGGCGGAGCGCGCGGCATGGGCGAAGCGACGGTGCGTCTGTTCGCCCGCGAAGGCGCGAAGGTCGTCATCGCCGACGTGCTGGAGGCGGAAGGTCAGGCACTGGCCGCGGAGCTGGGCGATCTCGCCATGTTCCAGCGGCTAGACGTGTCTGACGAGGGCAGCTGGACGGCATTGGTGGACGCCGTGATGGCGCGCCATGGCCGGATCGACGCACTGGTCAATAACGCAGCCGTCGTGGCCTTCACCCCCATCATCGCGCTGACCTCCGAACAGATCGACCGGGTGCTCGGCATCAATGTGAAGGGCACCATGTTGGGCCTCAAACATGCTGGCGGCGCGATGTGCGCCGCCGGGCGGGGGGCGATCGTCAACATCTCGTCCGTCGATGGCTTGCGGGGCGCGAATTCGCTTGCGCTTTATAGCAGCTCGAAGTGGGCCGTGCGCGGGCTGACCAAGACCGCGGCGCTGGAATTCGGCCATCTCGGCGTGCGCGTGAACAGCGTGCATCCCGGCGGCGTCAACACCGTCATGGGCAATCCCCAGGCGCTGGAGGGCGAGGCCAAAAATGCCGGTTATGAACGCGTTCCGATGCAGCGCATCGGCGAACCGGAGGAAATCGCCGCCGCCAGCCTGTTCCTCTGCTCTGACGAGGCGAGCTACATCTGCGGTGCCGAATTGTCGGTCGATGGCGGTTGGTCTGCGGGCTACTACCATCATTATCTGCCCGGCGCGCCCGCATCGCTGACGTCGATCTGATCTCAAAAAATTCTGGAGAAGCATGAATATGACTGAAGAAGAAAAGGTTTTTTCTGGCGGCGTTGCCGTCATCACCGGCGCGGGTGCTGGCATCGGCATGGGCCTTGCCCGCCGCTGCGGTGAAATCGGCATGACCGTTGTCGTGACCGACATCGACAAAGGCCGGGCTGACAAGGTCGCCGCCGAGATCGTGGCGGCAGGCGGCAAGGCAGAGGCCATCCAGCTCGATGTGTCCAAACCCGAAGCGCTCGACGCGCTCGCCCAGGATGTGTTCGACCGTCATGGCGCCGTCCGCCTGCTCATCAACAATGCCGGCATCGAAACCATCGGCAATGTCTGGGAAATTCCGGCCGCCCGGTGGGAAGCGACGCTCAACATTAACATCCATGGCGTCGTCCATGGCGTGCGCGCTTTCGTGCCGCACATGCTGCGCGTCGGCCAGGAGGCATGGATCGCTAACCTCGCCTCGATCGGCTCCTTCGGCCAGATGCCGACGCAGACCGCCTATATCATGAGCAAGCACGCGATCCAGTCGTTCAGCGAGTGTCTCTATCTGGAAATGCAGGTGGCAAAGGCGCCGATCAACGTATGCTCGATCATTCCGGGCATGCTGAAAACCAGCATCTTCGACGCCGAAGCAGGCGTAGGCGAGCCGGAAAGCGCCGCTTCGCACCGTGCGACTATGGCGCATATGATGGCCAATTACGGCATGGACCTGGACGAAGGCTCCCGCGTCTTCGTCGAAGGCCTCGCCGCCCGCAAATTCTGGATTTCCAGCCAGCCCGAAATGACGGAACAGGCCGTCGCGGGGCGGATCGCCTTCTTCCAGAACCAGAGCAATCCCGAACTAGGCGAGCAACAGCGCGCCTTGCTCGGCATTTAACGAGACAGCCGGGCGGGGTCTGTCCCCGCCCGGTTCCCCGTCAAAACGGCCGCATTCCGCCCTTCTGTATTTCCGCTTTTTCCTCCATCCGAAAAGGCCGCCAATGCGGGACCAGAAGTTCGCAAACAGAGAGGAGAAGGTGAGATGAAGACGCACGTGATCGTGACCGGCGCGGCAGGCGTGCTGGGCCGGGCCGTGACGAAGGCGCTGGAAGAAGCTGGGCATAAGGTGACCGGCATCGACCGCGCACCGGACGCGGGCGCGGTAGGTGCTGGCGCCTATCTCGGCAACATCGATCTCACCGATCCTGCGGCAGCGTCTGCCGCGATCGAAAAGGCGATCGGCGCGAGCGGCCCATTAGGAGCGCTCGTCAATGTGGCGGGCACCTTCCGCTGGGAAACCGTCGCGGATGGCGACATCGCCACCTGGGCCACGATGTTCGACATCAACCTGCGCACGGCCGTCAATGCAGTTCGGGCCGCGCTGCCGTCCCTTCGTGACGGCGGCGGCGCGGTGGTTAGCATCGGCGCGGCCTCGGCGATCAAGGCGGCGGCGGGCATGGGCGCCTATGCCGCGAGCAAGGCGGGCATCGCCAAGCTGACCGAAGCTCTGGCCGAGGAAGAAAAGGACAATGGCGTGCGCGTCAACGCGGTTCTGCCCTCGATCATCGACACGCCCGCCAACCGGGCCGACATGGCCAGCGCCGATTTCACCCGTTGGGTTTCGCCTGCGCAGATCGCGAGCGTCATCGCCTTCCTGCTGTCCGATGGCGCATCTGCCATCACAGGCGCTTGCATCCCTGTCACCGGCCGCGTCTGACCTTCAGATAATGGGCGGGGATGCGCCCCGCCCATTACCGCCAAGATCAGGCGGCCGTCTCTTCCGCCGTCGCCTTCTCATGGATGACGAAGTCGTCGAGCTTCGGCTCGCGCGATTCATTCCAATAGTCGAGCAGGCGGAAAGGCCAGGAGCCGATCACCCGGCCCTTGCTGTTCTTGTAGTAGCTGTTGGCCTTGGGATGGGTCCAGATCATCTTGGGCATCTGACCCTGCACCCGATCGTTGAACGTAGCGTTGGCGTCCTCCGTCGGCTCCATCGCGCTCGCCCCGGTTTCCACCAGATGATCCAGGCACTCCAGGATATAATGAACCTGCGCCTCTGCCATCAGGTTGACGCCCGCGCCATGGTTCGGACCTGCATTGGGACCCATGATGTGGAAATAATTCGGGAAGCCAGGGACCATCAGCCCGAAATAACCGACCGGGTCCTCATCGCCCCATAGCTCTCGCAGGTTGACGCCATCACGCCCGATAATGTCCAGCCATCCCGCCATGCGCGCCACATCATAGCCGGTCGCCAGAATGATGGCATCGACGCGATGTTCGGTGCCATCGGCGGTCCTGATCGCACCAGGGAGCACGCGCTCGATCCCCGCCGTTTCCAGCGTCACATTATCGCGGCGGAACATGGTCAGCCAGTTGGTGTCCATGACGATCCGCTTGGAAAAAACCGGGCAGTCCGGCGTCAGCTTTTCCATCAGGTCCGGCCGGTCGCCCAGCTTCGCCTCCAAGTTCGACATGCAGAACTTTCGCAGCCGTTCGTTAACCAGCGAAACCGAAGGGCTCTCGGCGGGCCATTCGGGATCCTTGATCAGGTTGGAATAGAGCCCGTCCGACCCGGTCCAATAGATGCCAAAACGGAACCAGGCGAGATAGAAGGGGATGTGCCGCATCGCCCATTGCACGCCTTCGGGCACCTTGGCGGCGGCCCATTCGCTCGGCACCACCCAATGGCCGGACCGCATGAAGACGGTGAGATGCTCCACCTCATCGACGATCGCAGGGCCGCACTGCGCGGCGCTCGCGCCCGTGCCGACCATCGCCACCCGCTTGCCCTTCAGGTCCAGGTCCGGGTCCCATTCGGCAGTGTGGACCAGTGGCCCTTCAAAGTCCTTCAGACCCTCGATCTTGGGCCAGACCCAGCGGCTAAGGCGTCCATGCGCATTGATGACGGCATTGGCCCGCACGGTGGACTTGCCGCCATGCTTGTCGTTGAGCTCGACCTCCCAGACCTGCTCATCCTCGATCCAGCGCATGCCCAGCACTTCGGTTTCGAAGTGGATATGGTCGCGCACGCCATAGCTGTGGGACGCGCGGATCAGATAGTCGAGCATCTCGCGCCCACGCGGACGGTAGGTGGACCATTCAGGATTGAGCGCGAAGGAATAGGAATAGAAATGGCTCGGCGTATCGACGCCAGCACCCGGATAGCGCGCCACCCACCAAGTGCCGCCGACCTCGGAATTCTTCTCGATTACCTCGAAATCATAGCCGCCTTCCTTCAGCTTGATCGCGGCGGCGAGGCCGCTGATGCCCGCGCCGATGATCAGCACCTTGAACCCCTGCGGGATCTGCTGGCGCGCAGGGCGGTGCGACCGGTCATGCTGCGGCCCAAGACCCGATTGTTCGAGCAGCAACGGGATGAACTCTTTCGAAACCGGTTCCCCCATGCCGACACTCATGATCCGCTGCAGCAGCGCGGGCTCTGGGATGGTCAAATCGGCCTCGTTCGGACTGGTCAGCAACGCCCGCATCTTCTCGCGAAGCTCCGCCGCCAGATCGTCGGGAACAGCAGTCTGCTTACCAGAACTCAGCGCATGGACATGCGGCTGAAACTTGTCGAGCAGGGCCATGTCGCGGCTCAGATGCACATAGGTCATCAGCAATGTCGGCAGGTCAGCCGCCGCCAACGCATCGCGCAGCGCCTGGTCTTCGGCAAGCGGCAGTTTCTGATCTTCGGTCAGCGCAACGGTCATCAATCTATCTCCTTACGCTGCCCGGGCTATGGATCTGTTGCAACGGCAGCAACGACCAACCGCACCGATCCGGATAGGAGGAAGAGTGAGGAGGCGGCGTCAGTTCGATTGGCCCAGTGCGTTCATCGTCTCGGAAGACTTTGTTCGGGGGCAGCGGGTTTTAGTCCTTGCTGCATCCTAAAACGCCAGCTTGCTACGCAAGAAGTTGACATTATGGCGTGGAAAGGCACAGTTCGCGTGAAGTTTGCGGGAGGGAAACGGCGCACCGGCGATAAGCCCGGCACGCCGGTCACCCGCGTGGAAACATCCGTACCGGAATGGGGCTATAATGAGTAATTGGGATAAGGAAGTCGATATCCTCGTGGTCGGGTCGGGCGCGGGCGGCCTGCTCGCGGGCCTGGTCGGTGCGCATAACCGTGCGGACGTGCTGATCGTGGAAAAGGCTGACCTTTGGGGCGGCACGTCTGCCACCTCGGGCGGCGGCATCTGGATTCCCCGCAGTGACGTCGCCAAGGCCGCGGGCTTTGAGGATAATCTGGACGACGCCTTCACCTACCTGCGGGCGCTCTCCGCCGACAATGTTCCGGACGAAAATATCCGCGCCTTCGTCGATAACGCAGCGCCCATGCTGCGCTGGGTCATGGCGAACACGCCGGTCCAATATATGGCCTTCCCCTATCCCGATTATCATGCGGAAAATCCGGGCGGCTCGGCCCAGGGCTACCGCACCCACCTGCCCCTCCCGATCAGCGGCAAGCCGCTCGGCAACGAAGTCCGCTCCCTGCGCTTCGCCTCCCCTGCGGCCAGCCTGTTCGGCTACATCAACTGGCACTTCACCGAAACCAGCGAACTGCTCTACCGCACCAAGGGCTGGATAAAGAATCTCGCCGTAAGCATGGCGCGCTACTGGCTCGACCTTCCCTTCCGCCTCACCTCACGCAAGGACCGCCGACTGACGCTGGGCAATGCACTGACCGGCGGCCTGCGCATGGCGCTCAACGATCGAGGCGTGCCGCTCTGGCTGAACACGCCGCTCATCGACCTGGTACGCGAAGGCGACCGGGTGACGGGCGCTATCGTCGAAAAGGACGGCAAGCCCTACCGCATCGGCGTCCGCCAGGGCGTGGTGCTGGCAGCGGGCGGTTTCGACAAGAACCAGACGATGCGCAACGCCAACGCGCCGCTCTATCCCACTGCCCAATATTCGGGCGGCGTTACCAGCAATACCGGTGACAGCATCCGCGCGGGCGAGGCGATCGGCGCGCGTACGCTCAACCTGCAATCGGCTTGGGCCGCGCCGGTTTTCTACGTGCCGGGCGAAGATCGCGGGCGCCTCTGCACCGTCGAACGCGCGCTGCCGGGCTGCATCATGGTTAACCAGAGCGGCAAGCGTTACCTTAACGAGGCCGCCTCCTACCATATCGTCGGGCAGCAGATGGCGCGGCGCGATGCCGAACATGGCGACGCCAATCCCAGCTGGATGATTTTCGATCACACTTACCGCCACAAATTCCCGATGGGGCCGCTCTACCCGCTGATGCCCACCTTCCTGCATAGCAAGGGCGTGCGCAGCATCCTGAAGCAGGGCCGATCGATCGAGGAATTGGCGCGCAAGATCGGCGTCGATCCCGCGACGCTGTCTGAAACGGTGGCCCGTTTCAACACCCATGCGGCCAAGGGCGAGGACCCCGAATTCCACCGGGGCGAGGCCGCCTACGATAAGATGTATGGCGATTTCCGCCACGTCCCCAACCCCTGCCTCCGGCCGCTGGACAAGGGGCCCTTCTACGCTCTGCCCATCTATCCGGGCGACATCGGCACTAATGGCGGCCTGCTGACCAACGCCAAGGCGCAGGTGCTCGACGACACGGGCGAACCCATCACCGGGCTCTATGCGGTCGGCAACAATGCTGCCTCAGCCATGGGTGAAAGCTACCCCGGCGCAGGCGTCACGATCGGACCCGCCATGACCTCCGCTTATGTGGCGGCCCGCCACATGACCGGCGCCAACGCATGATTGAGGCAAACCGGCGGCAAGTGCTTCGCTTTTTCGAAGGGCTTACCGCCGGCGCCTTCCCGGACGATCTCTTCGCCCCGGACCTCACTTGCTGGACCACCGCCGGTGATATGGACGCGGGCCTGTATCGGGCTGTGCCGCGGATGCTGAAGTCCCTCTTCCAAGATGGACTTGCCTTTCACATTGACGCCATCATTGCCGAAGCGGACCGCGCCGCAGCGCAAGTCCGATCGAAGGGCGTCTTCGAGGGCGATCAGCTCTACACCAACGATTATGCCTTCATCTTCGGCTTCAAGGACGGCCGCATTTCGTCCGTGGCGGAACATCTTAACCCCCTTTGCGTGCCTGAAGCGCTTGCGGCGCGGATGATGGCGGCCATGCACGGCTGATGAGCACCGCCCGCGCCCCAACGATCCGCATCGCCGCCGCCCTGATCGACAGCGATAGAGGTCGCATGCTCCTTGTGCGCAAAGCGGGGACGCCTTGGTTTATGCAGGCAGGCGGCAAGATTGAAGAGAGCGAAACCCCCTTCCCCGCACCGCAACGCGAATTGCTGGAAGAGTTGGGTGGACGCTGCACGAGGATGAAACCCGTATATCGGCCAATTTTCCTCCCCCGCAGCCGATGAAGCAGGCCATGTGGTGCAAGCCGACCGCGCTCGCCAGCCCTTGCCGTCGGGGCGGAAAGAGCGGAAGCCATCGGGGTCGAATTACTGGAGGCCGAGCCGATGCCTCCGGCACCGCTCACGAGAACGCACGTCTGCCAGTGGCGTCCAGACTGCGGCGATAGTCCCGCCGCTTGCCATCAAGCTTCGTTTAGCCGCCTCGCTTCATCCGTAACCACTCGCCGCCATTCGATCCGCACCAAGTCTGTGCCGATCTCTGTCTCCAGAAAGAGCCTGTCGCCGGAGAAGGCATAGCGGCGCGGCTGGTCGGAACCGATCCAGTCGGGATACCATGCGCCATCGACATGATGGGTGATGACGCCTGCCATGGCATCAATCGAATATCGGCCAAAATAACCGCTATAGCCGCGCATAGACGCGCCAAGTTCCTCATCGCTCACCTGATAGACGCTGGGCTTCCCGAACAGCGGCCGGTCGGGCCGCATCAGATGGCAACTCATATGCCCATCGGCGCTATACATGATCTGGCCTACGGCATCGGTTCCAAAGGGATAATCCTTCGTCCCGTCCGAGTGAAAGGTTGTCCACAACACCAGCTGCCATCCGCCGGTAAAGGCGGCGAAGGCCTGCGCTGCGTTCATCTCGGGCCGGGTCAGTCTCTGGGGCAGGCCGCTCATGGTGCGGTCTCCTCCCGCCGGATCAGCGACAGCGGCTTGGTGCCGGGCGGATAATGTTGCGGCCGCCCCGGATTATAGGCGTCGTTCAGTACCCCGATGAAGGCCATGTCATCATAGGGGTCGGACGGCGGATCGAAGGATATGCCCCTCCGCCGCAAATCGGCCATGAAGATCTCCGCGACCATGTCGTGGGTCAGGTCGTCTCGGTGATCGGAATGGAGCTTCAGATCATCCAGGTCATGATAGACCTCCGCGTTCCAATGCAGCATCAACCGAAGGTCATCCGTATGCAGCACCGCGTTGATGGTATCCCCCGTCTTCATCAGCCAGCGATCGCGGTCATCCGGATCGACGCCCAGTTCCGTGTCGAACGATAGCCCTTCATAGATGCGCCGCGCAGGCGGACCATTTGACTCGGGCCGGTGATACATGCGCTCATTCTGGCAGATCAGGCCCTTGTTCCACATCGGCGCGGTCACGCGCTGCGGCTGTCCGGCGATGCCGTCCGGCCAATAGGTAAAGCCGCCGGTCGGACATTTGCACCACCAGGCGACCACCTGCGTCATCTTCACCATCCACCTGTCGAACAGCCCCGACTTGCCCATCAGCGACAGGATCCAGAGCGGTGCTTTTTCTTGCGGATGCCGCGGAAGGTCACGCCGTCTATGTGGCCGGGATCGGTCGCCTCGAACGGCCCTGAGAGGCTGAAATACATGAAGGTCGGCCTCGCCAGACCCGCGCCCCAATAGGCCCGCGCATGCGCGCGCAGCCTGGGGTCGAGGAATATGTCATCCAGTTCGGTATAATAGCTGGTCCCATGGCTCGCGACCCAGCCGCGAAACTGCGCGACGATGAAATGGTCCATAGACATGTTGGGCTGGATACGGCCGCTCGTCGAAGCCGCGATCTGCTCAATATTCTGGAATCGTCCCTTGGTCACCATCGGCCACGGACCATAGTTCCGGATCATGTCTAGTAGCATCGCGTGCTGCGCGGGCGTATAGACATTATCGATTTGAATGGGCGGCGCGACTGGCCGCATGTCCGCGGCCGTGCCCGTTGCGATGCTTGCCACCTCGCCCTCCTCTACGTGCCCGGCGATTGGCCGCCGGCGCGAGTCCTAAAAGACGATGATGACATCATGGCCGAGCGACCGCCAGCGGCCAGCACCCCCTGCGATGCAACCTTCCGCCTGACCGGAAAGAAAAAGGGCTGGCGGGGTTTTGTTTTTGAAGATGTGCGGCGCTGGTTTTTTGAGAAGGGCCGCGGGCGCACCTGTTCAAGCCGGTCGGGGGTTTGACTGGCGGGTCAGGGCGAGGGCGATCTTCTTGATGTTCTGGGCGGCTGCGGCGAGGAGGCACTGGCAAGCGACCCTTATTCGGCCTCGGAAGCGCGCATAACGATGACCATATAGCTGCTTGGCGTCGGCGAAGGAGCGCTCGACGGTTTCCTTGCGGCGCTTGCAGACGGCCTTACCCTAAGGGGTGAGACGATGGCCCTCGCATCGGTCTCTGATGTCCTGCCAGACATGGCGGGTGATGACGCGTTGGGGCTTGGCGGCGCTGGTGCAGGAGGCGAGTAGCGGGCATTGCCGGCGGATCGCGGGGTCAGACTTGTAGTGGCGATAGCCATGGCGATCGGTCGTGGCATAGGGCAGCAAGGGCAGCAGCTGACCTTCGGGACAGCGATAGCTGTCCTGGTCCGGCTCCCAATGGAAGCGGCTCTTGCGCATCATACCAGGCTTAGGCGGGGTCGGGTTGCGATGGCCGGTAACACCGAGAATGCCGCGCTCCTCTAGCCCTTGAGCAATGCCGGCGGTGGCGTATCCGGCATCGAGCCCCACCGCCGCGACAGAAAAGCCAAAGCGCTCGCGCTGCCGGTCGAGGCGTCCGAGATAGACGATCGCTTGAGGCCGCGTTCCCGTCGCTCCTGGGTGATCGCGGCGTCGAGCGCCTCCCAATAGTCCGAGCGCGATTTGGCGACGACTGCCTTGTCATATTTGTTCTTGTTGGCGTTGGCCTTAAGATGGGTGCTGTCGGTGTACAGCACCGTGCTATCCACCAGGCCATGGCCGATCGCCTGCTCGACAATCCGGTCGAATATCTCCTGCGCCACCGTCGTGTCGCCATGGCGGCGACGCCGGTTCTGCGACACCGTCGAGGCATCGAGGATCGCACCGGTCAGCCGCAGCCGCAGGAACCAGCGATAGGCAACGTTGACCTGGATCTCGCGGCAAGTGCCGTTCCGAGCGAACCCCAAACAAATAGCCAAGGAACAGCGCCTTGAACATCAGTGTCGGATCCAACGCAGGCCGCCCGCGTCGATCTTGCGCAGCAGGTGATCCGCAGGAACCAACTCCTCGAGCGTCACTATCTCGAGTGCCGTCTGCTCAGGTCCAGGCTCTCTCACCATAGCCTGAAGAATCACAAACCCCCAGCTCACGCCAGGGGTTTGTCAGCAGTCTGAGGGCCGGGTTCCCCCGGCCCTCCCCTTTTACTCGCCGCCGAAGCGGTATTTCAGGCGCAGCCCGTACATGCGCGGTTCGCCATAGAGCGTCGACTGATACAGCAGCCCGCCGCCCTGGAAGACATTGGTGTTGCTGATCCGGTAGAGCTTGTTGGTCGCATTGGTGACGAACAGGCCCACGTCGAACCCGCTGCGTGCAACGTCGTTCCAGTCGAGCGACATGTTGAGCAGGCCGAACGCTTCCAGATACGCGCCCGGCTGCAGCGCAGGCACATTGCCCGGATCGGTGTACTGACGCGAGGTGTGCGAATAGTTCACGAAGAAGTTCAGCTTACCCATGTCGTCGCCGACCGGCATCGTCGCATTGGCATGAATGCTCCAGATATAGGGCGACACATATTGGAAGGGCAGGCAGCTCAGGTCCACCGTCCCACCGGGCGCGACACCGCCGTTGCAACCGAAACCGCCGGTGTTGGTCGTATACTCATACTTCTTGTATTTCGCATCAGTGTGGCTGAAGTTGCCGCCGATCTCCAGGCCCTGGAACGGCTGCATCGAAGCTTCGACCTCTACACCCTTGATCCGGGCGTCGGCGTTGCGGACCACCGCGCCACCGGCGCCCGATCCGGGGTTGAAGTCCGCGCCTGCCCGCTGGATGTTCTTATAGTCCAACAGATAGGCGCTGGTGTTCAGGCGGAACGGAACGTCGGCGACCCGGAAATCGGCCTTGAAACCGGCTTCATAGGAAGTCACGGTTTCCGGCTGGAAGGTGCGGGTATTGGTGAACACGGCCTGCTGGTTAAAACCGCCAGCCTTGTAGCCGCGGCTAACCTTCCCGAACAGCAGCACGTCGCGAACTACCTTGTAGTCCAGACCGATCAGCCAGGTGGACGCCTTGCTGTTCAGTTCGGCAGTATAGGTGCAGTCAGCCCCGGCAGTCCCGATCGGTACGATCGTGCCGGTTGAACTGCACTTCGCGGTCGTGCCCCCAATCTGCGGCAGGTAAGCGGTGGAGTAGCCGCGGATCTTGTCCCAGGTGTGGCGATAGCCGCCGGTCAGGCGCAGGCTCTCCAGAGCAGACGACACCGCTCCGAAGTCAAACGTCGCCTGAGCATAGACCGCCTTGGACGTCTGCGTAGTGCCATAGGTGCTGTAGTTGCCGGGGCATACGACGGGATAACCGGGAGTGTCGACGTCCGTTCCGGTGGCGAATGCCGGACAGTAAACGATCGCGCTGCCGGCCTGCGTGCCGCTCGGCCGCTGGTCATAATAGAAGCCGCCGACGGTGTAGGTCAGTTGCTTTTCCAGCGTGGAACCCTGCAATTGCAATTCTTCCGTGAACTGCTTCAAGTCGTCGCGCGGGAAGCCCGGATCATTCTCGTTGTAATAGGTGAGCGGGATGTTGGTGCCGGGCAGCACCACCTGGCCCGGCGCGGGCAGGCGATTGGGATCGACGTCATGCTGCTGCAGGACCGTGCCGTCGCTGTCATAGGCATAGTCCAGCTTTAGCTTCTGGAAGCTGGCGATGTTGCGCAGCGTCAGTTCGTCGCCCAGCTCGAAATCGGTCGTGTTGGTGATGCCCCAAGTCTTCGTGCGCGAGAAGATATCGACGCCCAACGCGGTCTGCCGGGGGCCAAGTGCGTCTGCCCGAGCCGTAGCGGCACGATAAACGTCACAGGAAAACGGGCCGCTTGCTGTAACCGGGGTGTTGGAGCACAGTCCCAGTTGGGCGAGGCCGCCAGCGCCTTCGATGTTATAACCCTTATGTACGAAGCCCGACCCATTGTTGCTCGACTTTGCGCCATAGATCATCGTGTAGTTTTCGATGGTCTCGGTCGGCTTGAACGTGACGCCGATGCGGCCCGAATACCAATGCTCGTCGTCGCGATCCTTGTTCCACACGACATCGCGCGTATAACCGTCACGATCATGGAAGGCGCCGACGACGCGGACCAGCAGCTTGTCTTCGATGACCGGAATATTCACCGCGCCTTCGACATAGCGGCGGTCATAATTGCCGATCTCACCCTTGATCCAGCCGCCGAAATTGTTGGTCGGCTTCTTGGGCACCAGCAGCACCGCGCCGCCGGTCGTGTTGCGGCCGAACAGCGTGCCCTGCGGACCGGACAGGACCTGAAGATTTTCCAGATCAACGAAGTTGCCGGGGCCACCCTGCTGGCTGAGCGTGATGCCTGCGGGCAGCGGGACTTCGTTCATGTAAACGACGACGCCCGGCGAAGCCTGGAAGGTTGCGCCCTGGCCGCGGATGGTGAAGGACTGCGCGTCACGCGATCCCTGGCCGTTGGGACCAACGATCAGCGAGGGGACGCTGGCCTGCAGGTCCTGTTCCTTCGCGATGCCCTGCTGTTCCAGCCGGTCCGGCGAGAAAGCGGTGATGGCGATCGGAACGTCCTGATTGCGCTCCTGACGGCGGTTGGCCGTAACGATGATGTCGGCAATGCCGCCACCCTGCTCTTCCGCTTGAGGTTGAGCTTCGGTTTGAGCGAACGCGGCGGGCGCCAGCAGATTTACGGCGACACCGGCCATCATGCTGGTGGCGAGAAGCGGCAAGCGCTGCCGCCGGCGAATTTCAGAAGACATTTAGGTCTCTCCCTGCACAGTTGAGCAAGGCGTGCGGCATCGCTGCCACCGCCGGAAAATCCTCTCCATTTTTGCATTTTTTATTTTGATCTGGACGACGCGTTGCGATCGCTGTCCAGCGTTTGGCACCGAGCAATGCCTCGGCACCATGCGTTCAATTGCTAAATAAAATCAGGTCGCGCCTGCCCCGACCTAGGGGCACCGCTTATGTCGGCAGCAATGCGTGCAAACGCCTGGCCCGTTGCGGCCCAGCTCCGCTTGTAGCTATCAGCTTGTATTCAGCCTCACGCATCAACTCCCTGACATCGATGGCGCTTCTGCGTCCAGCGCTCTTATTGACGCTCCGATAGGGGAGACAAATCTGCAAATCAATATGGTAATCATTAGTAAATATATCTTTTTCATTCCAATAATCGCAGAAACCGGCAGGAATTTTTCGCATTTCCAAACGAAGGGCACGGCTGCGCGCTCAGTGGAGGCTTTTTCGATCATGTGAAAAAATGCGCTTCGTGCTGTGCCCGCGGCTACCCACACCCTATTGCCACGCCATGACGGCACCACTCCCCCTAGAAGGATGCAAGATCCTGATCACCGGTCCTGCCGGCCAAATCGCTTTCCCATTGGCCCGCGCTCTCGCCGACAAAAATGAAGTCTGGGGCATCGCCCGCTTCAGTGACGCGGCACAGCGGCGGGAGGTGGAGCTGGCGGGCATCCGCACTCTGGCCATCGACCTGGGACAGCCCGATTTCTCTGGCCTGCCCAGCAACTTCACCCATCTGCTGCATCTCGCCGCAACTGTGCAGGGCGAAGATTATGACGGCGCGATCAGCGTCAATGCCGAGGGCACCGGTCTCCTTCTGTCCCACTGCCGCACGGTTGAGGCCGCACTCATCATGTCCACCGTTTCGGTGTATAGGCCGCATCCCGATCCTTGCCACGCCTATCGTGAGGATGATCCGCTCGGCGACGCGATGCTGCCCGGCATGGCCGCCTATTCGGTGGCGAAGATTGCGCAGGAGTCCGTCGCCCGATACTGCGCGCGCGAGTTCAACATCCCCATCACCATCGCGCGCATGGGCGCTTCCTACGGCCCGCGCGGCGGCCTGCCCACGCTGGTTGCGCAAACGGTCTCGCAGGGCCGCCCCTGGACCACACGGTCAGACCCCTGCCCTTATAATCCTATCCACGACGACGATTTGTTCGCCCAGCTCCCCTCGTTGCTTGCCGCCGCCAGCACACCGGCAACGATCGTCAACTGGGCCGGTGACGAGATGGTGAGCGTGCAACAGATGGCGGCCTTCGCGGGCGAACTGCTCGGCATGCCCGCCCGAATCGAGATTACTCCAGCCCCCGGCGCTCAGCCGGGGTCAGGCGTCGATAATGCCCGCCGCCTCGCGATCACCGGGCCGTGTCGGGTCGGCTGGCGCGATGGACTGCGCCGCGTCTTGGCACAGCTTTATCCCGGCCGGGCTCCAACGAAAAATGCCCCCTTGCCGCCCGGTAGCTGAACGGCCACCCTGAGACAGCATAATCCGAGAAGGGGAAATCCATGCCGCGATGGGTGAACAGGCCCGAAGGTTCCAACTGGGGCGACTTTGCCGAGGACGACCAGATCGGCCGCATGAACCTGCTGACCCCAGAGCGCCGCCGCGCTGCAATGGCGGAAGTCCAGGACGGTATCGCGTTCACGCTCAGCCTTCCGCTCAACGTGCCCAGCATCCCTTTCGCGCCCTTCCGCCAGCCGCCGCAGCTAAGCGCGGCCTGCGATGAAGAAGGCGGCATGTTCAACCGTCTCGATCCGGACGGCCAAGAAACCACCTGCGACGACCGGGTGCTACTCTACACCCAACATTCCACGCAGTGGGACGCTCTGTCGCACCGTGGCCGGGCCTTCGACGCGGATGGGGACGGGGTCGCCGAACTCGTCTATTATAACGGCTTCCGCGCCGGCGACGACGTCAGCGGCCCCGTCGGGCAAACGGGCGCCACGTGCGCTCATGCACTCGGCATAGAGACACTCGCGACCGCAGGCGTGCAGGGTCGGGGCGTGATGGTCAATCTCAAAGCCGCCTATGGTATAGAAAGCCGCGCCGTCACCCGGGACGATCTGCTGCGCGCAATGGATGCGCAGCGGGTGGAACTGCGCCCCGGCGACTTCCTGCTACTCTATACCGGCTTTGACCGCCTGGTCCTCGACCGGGAGGCGCGCGGCGATGACACGCCACTGACCCTAGCAGGGTGCGCGCTCGACGGCAGCGACGAAAGCCTGCTGCAATGGATCACGGACAGCGACATCGTCGCCATCTGTTCAGACAATGTCGCGATCGAAGCACTTGGCGCCATTCTCTCGCCCGAACCGCCGCCAATCCGCCTCCCCATCCATGACCTTTGCCTTTTCCGTCAGGGCATCTTCCTGGGCGAGCTATGGTATCTGGAAGAGCTGGCGGCCTGGCTGGGCGAACGGCAGCGCCACGCCTTCCTGCTCACCGCCCCGCCGCTGCGCTTGCCGGGCAGCGTGGGCTCTCCGGTGACGCCGGTCGCCACTGTCTGATCGCTCTGCTCATTGTCGATAGAAAGCGACTGGCACCAGTGGCACCTGACATCGTCGGTAATAGCCGAACCGACTCGCTAGCCGCCACTAGCTCCCGTTCAACATCGCGTACGCACCGTTCAGGAACAGACGGGTGACGGTTTCGGCGTTGGCCTTGATCTGGGCGGTAGTCATAGCGCGCTCATTATAGATGACCCGGTCCTGCCACCGCCGGAACAGCAACGTAACGTAGAAACTCGCCAGTTCCCGTGCCTGCTCCGCGCTGAACCCGTGGGCTGCCAATATCGTCTGCACGGGCTCCAACTGAAAGCGTTCGAACTGCCGCCGCGACACCATTTCCAATTGGGGAAAGCTGGTGCACTCGCGAAAGATGACGCGGGCAAGCCGGACCTGGCGATCATGATTCAGCCGCCCGTTCATATGAAGGGCATAACTGACCAACTGCTGGTGCAATGTCCCTGTCCCCCCAGCGGGGAAATGATGCTTGATTGCCGACATTTCCAAGCAGGATTCGAACAGTGCGACCTTGTCAGGGTAGCGATTATACAAGGTGCGCGTCGATACGCCCGCCCGTTCCGCGATTGCGCGGACCGATGCTCCATGAAAACCGTGCCGGGAAAATTCCTCCAGCGCCGCTTCCAACATCGCCTCATGCTTCAGTTCAGCTTCCCGCGCATTGGGCCTGCCGACCCGGCGCTTTGTTCCCGCATCAATCTTCTCTGCCTCACTGCTCTGCATTGGCTGGCGTCGCTCTTCCCTTTTCGCTTTGCACACAGAACCGCTGCCGGACGCGCGCGGCTCGCGCCCTGCTATAGGGCATATCCGCCCGTTCAGATAGGGACGGATCGGGCAGCCCAAGGACGCAATCGCGACTGGACCAGCGCTCGCGCCGGAGGAAAATCACCTCGTCAGGAAACCTGGACGTCCTCAACAGGCGGGATGGGCGGCATGTCGGGCACATTATGGGCATAACCCATCTCTTCATAGCGCTCTGCGATCCGCCAACCCTGTTCCGTGCGGACCAGCTTGTCGCGATACCATAGGCCGATGAAGAACACCTGCTCTTTCCCGTCCTCGGCCTTATAGACCATCGGGTTAAACAGCACCGTGCGGCTGCGAGCGCTATCGCCCTCCAGTTCCAGCTTGGTCGTGGCGACCATATGCTGGAACAGCGGGAATCGCTCCATCGCGACAGGTAGCCATGCCTTGATCTGCGCCACGCTGCCTTTTGCCCCGCCGGTTTCGCTATAGTCGATCACCGCGTCCGGCGTAAACACATCGTCTAACGCGTCCCAGTTCCGTTCATCGATCGCATAGCTGTAGCGGGACAGAAGGTCCTGAATCTCCAGCCGATCCGAAATTTCCTGAAGCGACAGCATCAGACATCCTCCTTTTTTTGTCCGGGTGAGAAGAGGCCCATCCGGTTCGCGCTTGTCAAGTTTATACGGCTTTCAGCCTTGAAATGCGTAGCAGTCTGGCGCAAACACTAATCAACTACACAGTTTGTCAGGAGAGTTTGCATGCGGCTTGAAGGTAAGATCGCCCTTGTGACTGGCGCAGCGTCGGGAATCGGCTTGGCCGTGGCAAAGCGGTTCGCGGCCGAGGGCGCAAAGCTCGTTATTGGCGACCGCAATGCCGCTGGGGTGGAAGACGCCGCTCGGGGAATCGGCCAGGGCGTCACCGCGTTGGCGCTCGACGTCGCTGACGAAGCTTCCTGCCAGGCCATGGTCGATCGCGCGATCAGCCTGCATGGCGGCGTCGATATTCTTTGCAACATCGCGGGCGTTCTCGATTTCGGCCGTTTCGCCGATGTGGATCGGACGCGCTGGGACCGGGTCATTTCGGTCAATCTCACCGGCGTCTATCAAATGTGCCGGGCCGTCATGCCCCAGTTGATCGAACGCCGCGGCAATATCGTCAACATGGCGTCGGCTGCTGGCCTTGTCGGCGTTCCTTATAACTCGGTCTATACCGCCTCCAAACATGGCGTCGTCGGCCTGACCAGGGCGCTCGCGCTTGAGTTTTCGAAGGAAGGCGTACGCGTGAACGCTGTGTGCCCCGGCGGCGTCGATACGCCGATGCTGCATGAGGCGCCCCCGGAAAACATCGATTGGCAGATGGTCATGCGCTCGGCATCCTGGCTCGACAGCGGCGCCATGGCGACGCCCGATGATATCGCCGATGCGGTGACTTTCCTGGCATCTTCCGAAGCCCGCCGGATTACGGGAGCCGCTTTCACCGTCGATGGCGGACAGACGGCCGGCTGACCGGTATCCACCTCAAGCTTTCAACAAGAGTGACGACTATGGCGACCCAGCCCGATCAGACCCAAACCCAGCCCCTCGAACGTGAGGCGCTGTTGCAGCAGGCGCGTGAAAGGGCCGGGCTCACCGACTTTGGCGACCTCTGGTTCCTGGAACCGATGGACCATTTTATCGTAGCCTCCAACCGCGAAGGGCGGCTGACGCCCGTTGGCCGCGAAGGCACGGTGGAAGTGATCGTCAAGGGCCTGGTCAGCCGTCTGCGCATGGTCGAGGACATCAAGCGCCATCCCGAAATCCTGGATGAACAGGTCGATGTCGCGGGCATCATCCTCGGCCTGCCGCGCACCGGCAGCACCATCTTCCAGCGCCTGCTTGCCAGCGCGCCGGGCATGACCGGCCTGCGCTGGTTCGAAGCGCAGAATATCGCGCCCTTCCCCGGCGAAGAGCGCGGCAACCCGGTCGAGCGCCGCGCCTATGCGCAGGCGATGATCGATGGCTGGCTCCAGCTGTCGCCCGAACTCGCCTCCATCCACCCCCTCGAACCCGATGCGCCAGACGAGGAAATCCTGGTGCTGGGCCAGATGTTCGTCAGCACCATGATCGAAGGCATGAACTATGTGCCCAGCTTCACCCGCTGGCTGAACACATATGACCAGTCGAAGGGGCATGAAGACCTCAAGACCATCCTCAAATATCTCCAGTGGCAGGACCCCTCGCGCAAGGGCCGCAAGTGGATTTTGAAGAGCCCATCCAACCTCCCTTATACCGAGGTCGCGGCCAAGGCTTTCCCCGACGCGCTGCTCATCATGACGCACCGCGACCCGCTACAGACCGTCCCCTCCTATGTCTCGATGCAGGCGGCGCTCTATAAGCTCAGCGCGACGCTCACCGACCGGGAAGTAGGTGAATTCTGGTTCCCCCGCCTGGTCGAATGGATGCGCATGTTCGAAGCCGCGCGCGAACGGATCGGCGAAGACCGCTTCATCGATATCGACTATCGCGAAGTGGGCAAGGAGCCCATGGCACAGGCCGAGCGCGTCCTCACCCGCATGGGCATCCCCGTAGATGCGCAGCTTGAAGAAGTGCTGGCCGAATTCCTCGCCGGCAACAAGCGCGAACAGCGCCCGATGCACGACTATTCGCTCGAGCGCTTCGGCTTGGACGAAGAAGCGATCAAGCGCGAATTCGCCGCCTATCGCGAACGCTACATTCTCTGACGATGGAGGTCCGGCCCGGCATATTGCGCACGCCCGACGCCTGTTTCGAAGGACTGCCGGGCTATAACTTCGCACCCAATTATGTGGAGGTTGAGGATGCGCGCCTCGGGCCACTGCGCATGCATTATGTGGATGAAGGGGACCGCAATGCCCCCGTCGTCCTCATGCTGCACGGCAATCCGACGTGGAGCTATCTCTACCGCCACATGATCGGCCCTGTCGTGGCGGCTGGCTATCGCGTCATCGCGCCCGACATGATCGGCTTCGGCAAGTCCGACAAGCCCGCCAGCCGCGCCGACTATGGCTTCGACCGCTTCGTTGCCTGGATGCGCGCCTTCGTCGAAGCGCTCGAACTTAAGGGTATCACCCTTGTCTGCCAGGATTGGGGCGGTCCCATCGGCCTGCGCGTCGTTGCAGAATGTCCCGACCGCTTCGCCGCGATCCTCGCCGCCAATACGCTGCTGCAAAATTGCGACCCGCCGCCGCTCGGCGTGCCCGACTGGCCGGGCGAGGCGATCGCCGCCTGGGTCGAAACCTGCCGCACCAGCGAGGATCTTCCGCTGGACCTGCTCGTCGGCCGCGCCTGCGTCACCGATGTGCCTGATGAAGTACTCGCCGCCTACGCCGCCCCTTTCCCCGACGCCTCCTACAAAAAAGGCATGCTCCAGATCACCTGCGGCATCCCGATCGCCGAAGACACCGAAGGGCTGGAAGCAAACCGCGCTACCTGGCGTTTCCTCGAAAGCTGGGACAAGCCTTTCCTAACCGCCTTCAGCGATCAGGACCCGGCCACGATCGCCTGGGAAGAGGTTTTCCAACGCCGCATTCCCGGCGCAAAGGGCCAGCCCCACACACGCATCAGCAACGGCGGCCACTTCGTGCAGGAGGATCAGGGGCCGCCCTTAGCGCAAGTGCTGATCAGCTTTCTACGGGCCAATAACTAACCCCGTTCGCTTCGAGCCCGGAGCGCCTGCTGCAAGCAGGCAGTCGAAGGCCTTGGCACGAACGAAAGCCGCCGCAACCCCCAAGCCCGTTCGCCCTGAGCTTGTCGAAGGGCGCGCACGCCCCTCTAATGAAACCCCCGCCGAAACGCGCGCGGTGTCATCCCTGTCGCGCGCCGGAACGCGGCGCTGAACGCGCTCGCCGTCGCAAAGCCAAGCGTCTCAGCTATCCGGTTCATCGGCAAGGCACCGCCTCGAATCATGTCCTGCGCACGTTCAATCCGTATTGCCGCGGCATAATCGGACAGCGCCGCCCCTGCCGTCGCTGCGAAACTGCGCGACAGATGCGACCGGCTGATCCCGCACAGGCTCGCCAGCACCTGCGTCGTTGGCCATTCCCCGTCGCTTGAGCGTAACGCTTCCTCGATCCGCGCCAGCTGCCAGGGTGCAAGACCACCCTGCCCCGCCTCATGCACCGGCTTCCGCCGGAACAGCCGCGCCACTTCCACCATCATCAACTGCACTAGCGCCTCGACCGCCATTTCCGATCCGAAGCCCGGCGCAACCGTCTCCTGTTTCAACCGCTCGGCCAGTGTCATCAAGATAGGTGAATGGATCGAAGCGCAGTGGCTCAACCGCCGGGAGTCCCATTCCGCCAGACCCGTAACCGCCGCGAAACGCACCGGATCAAAGCGGCAGGCCAATATGTCCAGCATCCCGCCGTCGCCGCGCGAATGCATGGCGATGCCACCCGGCCGCAAGAGCAAGCGACCGACCTTGTGCCGCCGCCGGTCGCCCAGGTCGAACATGATCTCGCCCTGCGTCCCTTCCGCGCGCGGCATAACGAAGGACAGGATAGGCGCATCGTCCAACTCCCACATCTCATTGGGACTCGGCAGCTCGTAGCGCCGCAGCTCGACGCGCGCGACGCTGCTTGCAGCGGCCGCCAGCACGGTCCACGGCTCCGCCGGGGCCCTCGCTGCACCGCCCGTTTCAATCAAAGCCTGTTGCGCCATCGACACAACGATAATCTCATACGACCCCCATAACAAGCACTGGCGATGCGCAGAAAAAGCTGCCATCAACAACGCAACAAAGCAAAAGACGGAGAGTGTCAGTATGAGCAGGACCATTGTCGTGACCGGCGCAGCATCAGGCATCGGCGCTGCGACCCGGGACAGGCTGAAGCACGGCGGCCACCATGTCATCGGTGTGGATCTGCGCAATTCGGATATCGATGCGGATCTCGGTACGGCGGCTGGCCGCGACCATATGGTGGCGGAAATATCCCGTCTTGCGCCCGAAGGCATCGATGGCGTGCTCGCAGGTGCCGGCATCTCCGCCCAGGATCGGGATGCTCAGACCATCGCCATCAACTATTTTGGCGCAGTCGCCACGCTGGAGGGATTGCGCCCGCTGCTCGCCAAGTCTCCGCGTCCGCGTGCTGTCGCCATCTGCTCCACCGCCGCCATGCTGCCCAACAATCCAAAGGTTGTGGAACTCTGCCTTGCCGGGGATGAGGGGGGCGCACTGGACGCCATGAATGCAGAGCCGGGCAACGCCTATGCGACGTCCAAAAATGCGCTGTCACGATGGGTGCGCCGCGCCGCCGCTACCCCCGAATGGGGCGGCGCGGGTATCCTGCTGAACGGCATCGGCCCCGGCGTGGTGAAGACCCCGATGACCGAGCCCCTGTTCGGCGAGCCCGAAATGATGAAGCTCATCGCCCAGAGCAATCCGATCGCGGTCAAGGACTATGCGCCGCCAGAGGAAATCGCCGAACTGATCGACTTCCTCCTCGGTATGGAAAACCAGTATCTGCTCGGCCAGATCATCTTCATCGACGGCGGCAGCGACGCGATCCTGCGACCGCAACAGGTCTGACGCGCCCACACCCGATCAACAAAATCTTATCGAAAGGATAGAGCGATGACGGCTCTTAAAGGCAAAGTCGCCCTGATCACCGGGGCGGGACAGGGAATTGGCCAGGGCGTCGCGCTCGCTTTGGCCAGCGAAGGCGTCGATCTGCTGCTATCGGGCCGCACCCTTGAAAAAGTACAGGAAACCGCGCGCCTCGTCGAAGAACGCGGCGTGCGCGCCATTGCGGTCGCCTGCAATGTGAAGGCGGCGGACGATCTCGCATCGGCAGTCGATACCGCCGTGCGCGATCTTGGCGGCGTTGATATCCTGGTCAACAATGCGCAGGAAGTGCCGCTCGGCCTGCTCAACGAGGTGACCGACGAAGCTTTCCTGGCAGGTTTTGAATCCGGCCCGCTCGCCACCTTCCGCCTGATGAAGCTGGTCCGCCCGCACATGGAAAGGCGCGGCGGCGGCACCATCTTCAACTTCACCTCTTCCGCGGGCATCCGCTGGGACATGAGCGGCTACGGCTGCTATGGTGCGATCAAGCAGGCAACGCGGGTCCTCACCCGCGCTGGCGCAGCCGAATGGGGACGGCAGAATATCCGCGTCCTCACCATCGCGCCCCATGCGGAATCACCTGGCCTTAAAATGTGGATCGAACATAATCCGGACGAAGCGAAAGCCTTTTTCCGCACCATCCCGCTCGATCGCATCGGTCGGCTGGAGGAGGATATTGGCCGCGCCATCGTCGCCCTGTGCGGATCGGACCTGTCCTACCTCACTGGCGCCACCATCCCGCTCGACGGCGGCCAGGCCAATTTCGACTGACATAGAAAATAGTTGGAGAGACGATCATGGAAAAGCTGATCTGCGCCCTGTGGGCGCCGGAAGGTGAAAGCCGCGGCGACTATGCCGAACGCCTGAAATCCACCCTCCCCGCCGCGCTCAAGGCGGCCGGGGCATACGGCATCCGCCTGAACCTGCGTGATGCCACGGTAGAGCCTGCATCCTCGCTCATCCAGCAGTGGCAGGAACGCCAGCAGGACGCCGTGGTCCAATTCTGGCTCCCCACCGCCAACGCCCATTTCCGTGGACAAATCGACGCCGCTCTGGCCGATCATAGCGTCCGGTTTGAAGCGTGGGTCGTTGCTGAATCTACCATCATCCCCAACAAGGATCATGCGCCGCAGGCCGGATCACGCACCTGGGGCTGGTCGCAGGCCAGCTTCATTTCCTTCCGCCCCGACATGAGCTGGGACGATGCGGTCGCCCATTGGCACCACCATCACACCCGGGTCGCCATCGATACGCAGGCGAATTTCGAATATGTCCAAAACATCATCGTCCGCGCGCTGACCCCCAACGCGCCTGACTATGATGCCTTTGTCGAGGAATGCTTCCCCCTGGAAGCGATGACCGACGCGCCCGTCTTCTTCGACGCCGTTGGCGACGAAGCCAAGTTCTCGCATAATACAAAGGAAATGGCAGACAGCTGCGCCGGGTTCATCGATTTCTCGAGAATCGACATCATCCCCACCAGCCAGTTCGACTACGCTCATCTCGACCGGTAGGCGACATGCAAGTCGCTACGAGACTACAATAACTTCCTGGCGGATATGCCCTTAATGACAATATTGGAATCTCGCTGCCTGGTCAGCTGGTCAATCTTCACCGCTTCCAATCGGAGCCATTAGATATCCAGAAACCTGTCACACCACAGCGAAATCAATCACAGTCACTGGATTTTTGCCGTCCCATGACCGCGAAGCGGCGATGCCCGCTTCGCACAGGGCGCGCATATCCGCGCCGCAGATGAATTCGAACAACTGGCCGGGCTCGCCGGGCACTTGGAGATAGGCCACGCGCGTTGTAGGATTCTGCGCGGTGAACAGGACTTCCATGCCACCCGCAACGGCAGCATCCACAGCCGCGTCGAGGTCATCGACAATGCGCGCAAGATGATGGAGGCCAAGCAGGGGCCGTCCATCATCGCCCCGATAGGGTGACGGCGCGTCGTTCGTGACTTGTATAAGTTCGATCTGCATCTCGCCCTGATAGGAGAGGCCCACATCCATCGTGACGACGGTAGGCTCACCGCGATAGCTGCCGTCCAGCCTCACATTGCGGAAGACCGTCCACGGCCCGACGCCTGAATGGGTGATCCAGCGGCTGATGCTGGCGTCGAGGTCCTGGACCAATATGCCCGTTTGATCGATCGCACCGAATATGCCCAAGCGCCTGTTCCCTTATTCGCAAAAAATGAGCGGGCGGCGCGAACCGCCCGCTCCCTCCCAACCTTATTCCGCCGCTTCCAGGGACGCCAGCGCGTCGTTCACTGCGGCCGTCGGCGCGAGATATTCGCCAGGCCGCGCGCCGGTATAGCTCTGGCCGTCGAAGGTCTTGACCCCGTTCACCAGCGTCAGCCGCATGGGCGCGGCCGGGCGGGTAAAGCGCCATGTGGTGCCGCCGTCGCCATCGGGCACATCGAAGCGCTTCTCCATGTTGCGATATTCGACCTCGTCAAGGTTGAAGACCGTGATATCGGCGCGGCGGCCGACCTTGATCTCGCCCGTATCGTGCAAGCCGAAGAAGTTGGCGAGCTTACCTGTCTTCACATGGATCGCTTGCTCCAGGGTCAACAAGCCCTCGCGCACATATTTGCTGAAAAGCAGGATATTCTCGCCCCCGCCGCACAGCATCTGCAGATGCGCGCCCGCGTCGGAAATATTGCCGACTGTCTTGGGATCCAGCATCAGCTGGATCGTCAGGTCCTCATCCTTGGGGAAGGGCGCCATATGCACGGTGGACTTGGTGCCATTCTCCAAGATCCACTGCGCCATCGCGTCCGACCGATGCAGCCCACGCGCGTCGGCAAATTCCTTGAGCGTGCCGCCCACGGGACCCGCGCCATTCTCGCTGTCCAGCAGATAAAGGTCCTGCGGGTTGTTCATCGGCGAATGAGGCCAAGCCTTCGTATCCCAGCTTTCCCGCGCTCGCGCGCGCCAATCCGGATCGGCAAGCAGCCGCGCCTTATCCTGATGCGTTTCAGCCAGCACAACCTCATGCCAGACATAATCGTTGGACTGGGCGAAGATCAGCGACTTGACGAGGCTCAGCGTGCTGGTGGGCGAGACATGCGCGTAACCGGGCCAGATATCGACGCCTTCCGCCTTCAGCTTCGCCATCGTGTCCTGAAGCCGGGGCAGAATGTCCTTCTGGAACTCCAGCGTCGGCACGGCGCCCGCGACCTGGATGCGGATCGCGCGACCCTTGAGCAGGCGGCCTAGCCGTTCAAGGCTTTCGGGACCTGTCTTGCGCATGAAGGTGTCGATGATCACCTGATAGGTCGTGCCGGGGTAGCGTTCCATCACCGCGAACAGCGCCTCGAACTCGGCATCGTCCGCCAGCAGCGTCGGGATGGCGCGATCATCACCATCATGGTCGTGCAGATTGTCGGACATGCCAAGCGCGCCCGCCGCCAGCGCATCGTCCAGCAATTCGGCCATGCGAGCGACCTCTTCCGCTGTCGCGGCGCGATCCCAAGCCTCTATCCCCATGGCAGCGAGACGGAGGGCGATATGGCCGACAAAGGCGGAATAGTTGGCGGGCAGGCTGATGTTGCGCGCCATCGACGCCTTATACTCCGACCATTTCTCCCAGTCCCACGGGACATGCTGGAGGAAGGGCTTTAGGGGGATATCCTCGAAGAAGGAGAAGATCTTGATCATCTCCAGTTGCGCGGCCTTTTCCTTCGAAAGCGGCGCTGCGGAAAAACCGCAATTGCCCAGGATCACCGTGGTCGCGCCATTGCCGGGCAGCGGATCGAGGTCCGGCTGCCACCACATGGTCGCATCATAATGGGTGTGGCTTTCAATGAAACCGGGGGTCACATAGCAACCACTGGCGTCCACCACCTCCTCACCGGCGGCAGCAGTCAGCCCCGTGCCGATTTCGGTGATCTTGGCTCCTGCCACGCGTACGTCGGCGGCGTAGCCGGGCGCGCCCGTGCCATCAACCACCGTGCCGCCGCGGATCAGCATGTCCGTCATCTCTCTCTCCTCTTGAGGCTTGTTATCCCTCGAGGCCGAAGCCTTGCATCTATGCCGCCTGTTCACCCGGCGATCGTGCTGAAGAAAGGCTATCGCGACCGGTCCGGGCACCGCAAGCTCGGCGCGCGGCAACTGCCGCACAGGATCATGCAGCGATCCATCTAGGGTTTGGCCGATGATCCTGCGGTGTTAGCGGCGGCGAGATCAGGAGGGTTCGGTGAGCATCGAACGGATGCGCGTCGCCAGCGCCTCCATAGCGAACGGCTTGGTGATCATTTCCATGCCCGGCTCCAGGAAGCCTGAGGCCAACGCAGCATTTTCAGCATAGCCCGTCATGAACAAAATCTTGAGTGACGGCCGCAGCAGCCGCGCTGCATCGGCAAGCTGGCGGCCGTTTAGCCCGGGAAGGCCAATGTCAGTGATCAGAAGGTCGATGCGCCGCTTGGACTGCAGCATATCAAGGCCGCTGACGCCATCTACAGCCTCAAGCGCCGCATAGCCCAGTTCATGCAGTTCCTCGAGGATGAGGCCGCGCACCACCGACTCATCCTCCACCACCAACACGACCTCGCCATCTTCGGCCTGGTGCATGGCGCTGGGTTGCGGAAGGTCTTCCTCCTCCTCCTCGCTGCCGCGGTAGCGAGGCAGATAGAGTTTGAACGTCGTTCCCTGCCCGACTTCACTATAGATCTTGGCATAGCCTTCCGACTGCTGCGCAAAACCGTAGATCATCGACAGACCCAGGCCAGTGCCCTGCCCGATCGGCTTGGTCGTGAAAAAGGGTTCGAAAGCCTTGCTGATGGTATCGGCGCTCATGCCGATGCCGGTGTCGCTGACGCAGAGGCACACATATTGGCCCGGCCGCACGCCCCGCTGCCGCGCCACATAGGCGCGGTCGAGATGGGCGTTGCAGGTTTCGATGGTCAGCTTGCCGCCATCAGGCATGGCGTCGCGCGCGTTGATGGCGAGGTTGAGTATAGCGCTTTCCAACTGATTGGGATCGCATTTGGTGACCCACAGCCCGCCTGCCAAAACCAGTTCCAATTCGATCCGCTCGCCACTTGTGCGGCGGAGAAGATCCTCCATGGAAGCGACGAGGGCATTGGCGCGCACAGGCTTGGGATCGAGCGGCTGGCGGCGGGAAAATGCCAGCAGCCGGTGCGTCAGGGCCGCAGCCCGATTGGCGGCGGTCGATGCGCCGGCTATGAACCGGTCCAGCTCGTCCAACCGGCCCTGCGCCACCCGCCGCTGCACGATCTCCAAACTGCCGGTGATCCCCTGAAGCAGATTATTGAAGTCGTGCGCGATGCCGCCGGTCAGCTGGCCGACCGCTTCCATCTTCTGCGACTGGCGTAGCGCGGCCTCCGCATCGGCGAGGGCTGCGGCCGCTTCGATCTCTGCGGTGATGTCGCGTCCGAAACCGTAGAAGGTGTCGTTTTCCGGGACGGTCGTCCACTGGATGGTCCGATGATCGCCATCTTTGGTCTGCAGCGTCGTGCGGTAATCGAGCAGCGGCGTGCCCGCGCGCAGCGTAGCGACCCGCTCGCGCCACCCAGCTTCGTCGTCCACCATGAAGTCCGTGGTGCGGCGGCCCAATGTCTCCTCACGCGACCAGCCCAGCTTTTCCGTCCAGGACGGATTAACGTCGGTGATATAGCCCTGCGCATCCGTGACGACCTTCAGCACTGGCGACAGGTTCCAGATGCGGTCGCGGTCGCGGGCGAGGTGACGCTCCTCGGTAATGTCACGTCCTACGCCATGGACCCGCCCCGCGTCGGGAACGGCCGTCCACGCGAGCAGGCGATAGTCGCCCTCACGCGTGCGGTAACGATTTTCGAAAGCGAGTGTGCTGAGCCCTTCCCCCAGACTCGCCATTTCGCCGCTGGTGCGGTCGAGATCGGCGGGGTGGATGAACTCGGCCAGGTTATGCCCGACCATATCCTCTTCCGCCCATCCCAGCATGCGCGTCGCCGAAGGGTTGACGGCCGTGATCGTCCCTTCCAGCGTGCAGACGAGCAGCAAATCGCGCGAAATCGACCAAAGCCGGTTGCGGTCATCCTGGAGCCGCCGGCTGGCCAGCACCTTTTCCGTAGTCTCGATGACGATCGCCACCACGCCGATCGGCGTGCCGTCTTCATCCATTACGGGCGAATATTCGAGGTCGGTCCACAGCAGCTTGGGCGTGCCATCGCGGATCAGCGTCAGTTCCTGATCCTTGTAGGACAGCGTTCCGCCCTCGCGATACACCTTCTGCATCACATTGGCGTTGAAGTCCGCAACCTCGTGCCAGCCTTCCAGCACATTGGTGCCGAGCAGTGATGGATGCCGGGCGCCCGCGAAGGAGCGATAGGCGTCATTGTAGATCATGACGCCCTTGTCGCCCCATAGCGTTACGATGGGGACGGGAGAACGGAGCACGAAGCCCAGCATGCTCTTCATCGCATTGCACCAGAGATCGATCGGCCCGATGCTGGTGCGCGACCAGTCGAAACGGGCGATGCGATCGCCCATCTCCCCTCCGCCGCTCAGAAAATGATGGTAATTACCGCCCCCAATCCGGCCCGAAATCGTCACTCTACATACCTTCTAGACCGGGAACTCATATTCATGAGCAGGGTGCGGTTGTTCCGCCCGACCGGAACTCCCTATAACACAAAGGGTTCCGTTCGGATTTGGTCAGCGGATATGCTGGACTTCTTGCAACCAATCAGCGCTGCGCGACGGACTCGATCGTCTGAGCATAGGAACGCAGTCCGGACCAAGCCGCGAGAGCAGCGAGAAGCGTGGCACAAAGTCCTACAGTCGCCAGCGCCGAGCCGATCTGGCCATGCCCGCCGAACAAGGCGCTGTCGATTAACGGCACGATGGCGGTGCCGAGCGACAGCCCGACAAGGCTGTTGGCAAGCAGGAACAGGGCGGCCCCGGTCGCACGCATATTAGGCGGTGTCGCAAGTTGGATCGCGGCGAGTGAACAACCGAAATATCCATTGAAGAAGAGGGTGAGCAACCCGAAGAGGACGAGCAACAGCGCGGGCGAAGGCATGAGCGGCGCGAGCAGCGCTGGGAACAGACAAAGCAGGGCGATAATCATGACCACCCGCAGGTTCGCGTCCCGTATGCCCTTTAGCGTAAGCCGCTCTGCCGCAAAGCCCCCCGCCAATGACCCCATGCTGCCGAGCAGCAGATAGATGAGCCCCAACCGGAGCGAAGCCTGTCCCGGAGTAAGGGCGAAACCGCGGATCAACAAGGTCGGATACCAGGCGGTTAGACCATAGCCCATGATCGAGAGCAGTGTCGAATTTGCGTAAATGGCGATGAATGTCCGCTTGTGATCGCGCAGGTGGGACAAAGCGGCGCGAAGCGGCATGCCCGCCTTCGATTGGGCGCGACGGGCCGGTTCGCGCGCGATGAATACAAGGGCGGCGACCAGTGCGCCGGGAAGCGCAACCAGCAGGAATGCGGCGCGCCATGTTGGCATCGGCCCCACAAGCGGCAGCACGAGCGCTCCGCTTTGCGCGACCATATCGACCACTGCGCCGCCAACGAGCAGCGCCAAGCCGCCGCCGATGGTGATGCCAAGATTGTAGATCGCCATGGCGCGGGAAAGCTGGGCAGGCGGATAAGCGTCGCTCAGCCAGCTATGGGCCGATGGCGAGAGCGACGCTTCGCCAAGGCCCACGCCCATCCGCGCCATGAACAGATGCGCATAGCTGCCGGCAAAGCCGCAGAGCGCAGTGCAGGCGCTCCAGAACAGCACGCCGACTGCAATGATCCGACGGCGGCTGATCCGGTCCGCGAGCATGCCGATGGGAATGCCGACCACCGCATAGAGCATGGCAAAGGCCAGTCCCTGCAGAAGGCCGACCTGAAGATCGCTCAGCCCCAGGTCCTGCTTAATCGGTTCAACCATCAAGCTGAGGATCTGCCGGTCAATGAAGGACAGGATATAGGCGATAAGGAATATGCCGAGCGCGACATGGGCTTGACGGTGGCTGACGCGTCCGCCGGCACTGATGGGTTGTTCGATGATCAATTTCTCGTCGCCGCGTGCCATGATCCAAAATCTGCTCGGTAAAAATGTAAATCACTCGCCCACCGGATCGTGGACGATGGGATCATAGCCAAATTAGGCCGCGACGATGGCGGATCGCAATCGCAGATATAGATCGCCCCCCCCCTTTAGCCCCCCTGACCGATTATCCCGTGCAGGTCGCCTATATAATGGGGATTATAGTTATTCCACGATTAGATCATCGTTTCCGTGATCCCGGTTGGGTTCTTTCATATGGCCGCAGCGCCGCACTGGCCGTCATAAAGCACCCGCGGGCCAATGCGAGCAGGGGGAGCGGCCACCAAAAGGGTTCCATCTCCTCAGTCACAGGCCCCGCATTCAGGCAGCGGATTGCAATCGGCTCTCGCCCACCTCTTCCACCGGGGTATCGTTAGTCGAGCGCCTTTCCGGATCCAGCATCAGTTTGACAAATTGCCACCATGCTGGTGCCTGGGGCCGCAGCGGCAGCAACTGACCTTTGCGAAGGACAGCAATCCAACCTGTGCCGGCGCACTCATACTTCCATACGGGATCGCAGTTCAACGGGACTTGCTCAAATTCGCCCAGACCAATCGATTGTTGCATTGCGCGGAGTTGGCTAGGAACTTCGCGGCATTCGCCGTCGGGAAACTCGACGAAAACAGGCATAATTCGCTCCAGGCGGGCAGCAGATCGGCAGCCCTTCTGTCTCAACGCACAGCAAGTGATTGAGTTCTGGTCGCAAGGAGCAGAATTAAGATTTGTGGCGAAACGAGCGGCGGCAAATCCATCCCGCCGCTCGCGCCCCTATATTCATCGTTCAGGAATCAGCTGACATTCTCGATCACTAGAGCGATGCCCTGCCCACCGCCGATGCACATGGTAATGAGGGCATAACGGCCGCTGGTCCGCTTCAACTCATAGGCGGCTTTGATCGTCAGGATCGTGCCGGTCGCCCCGACCGGATGGCCAAGGGCGATGCCCGAACCATTGGGGTTGAGCTTCTCACGATCGAAACCCAGCGTGTTGGCGACAGAAAGGGCCTGTGCGGCAAAGGCTTCGTTGGCCTCGATCACATCCATCTGCTCCAACGTCAGGCCCGCGCGCTTCAGGGCTACGGGAGCGGCCTTGATCGGCCCTTCACCCATATATTCGGGCTCGACGCCCGCATGACCCCAAGCCAGGATCTTCGCCAGCGGCTTCAGCCCGCGGCGCTCGACCTCGCTGCCGGTCGCCAGGACCACGGCGGCCGCGCCGTCGTTGATGCCCGACGCATTGCCAGCGGTAACCGTGCCATCCTTCTTGAACGCGGGGCGCATCGCGGCCAACGTCTCGGCGTTCGTGTCGGCGCGTGGATGTTCGTCGGTGTCGAAGATGGTCACGCCCTTGCGCGTCTTCACCTCGACGGGAACGATCTGCTCCTTGAAGCGACCCTCGGAAATGGCTCGTACGGCGCGCTGATGGCCTTCAACTGCCAGCGCGTCCTGCTGTTCGCGAGTGATGCCATGCCGTTCGGCGCAATTTTCAGCGGTGACACCCATGTGATAGCCGCCACCTGCATCCTGCAGGCCACAGACCAGTGCGTCTTCCACAGGATTGTCGCCCATCTTGCGGCCCCATCGCGCGCCATGGTCATGATAGGGCACGTTGGACATCGATTCTGCGCCACCTGCGACAGTGATGTCGGCCTCGCCCAGCTTCATCATCTGCGCGGCGGACACGATCGCCTGGACGCCCGAACCGCACAGCCGGTTGAGCGTCAGGGCGGGAACCTCAAGCGGCACGCCCGCTTGAAGCGCGATGGTGCGCGACAACATGCCATCGCGGGCACTGGTCGGCATGACTTGGCCGATGACGACATGGGTGACGTCACTTGCCGGGACCCCGGCGCGGTTGAGCGCTTCCTTCACCACGATGCTGCCCAGCTCCGAAGGTTTGAAAGGCTTGAGCGAGCCGCCGAAATCGCCGATCGCCGTGCGCGCGCCGCCGACAATATAGATATCTTCCATCACATGGTCCTTTGAACGATTGGCCAGGCGTGCACCCACTGCCGAAAAAATCTGACGCCGCTCATGCCCCGCTACACGAAACTGTCAAGGGCGCTTCGCAACAGGACGGCATATGCCTTCACGTACCGGCGCGGTTCGCCACCATGCGTTCCAGAGCGCCGATCAAGCAGTCATAGCCCATTGTCACAATCTCTTCCCGCCTGATGGTGGGTAAATAGTGCCGGCGTTCCATATCGCAACGCTCCGCGTCGCTCGCCGCTGATGCCGGGTCGAGCTCGAAATCCCCGGCAATCGCGCGGTTCAGGGACGCATGATATTCGATCAACAACATGCCCGTGACCTGCCCTTCGAACCAGGCATGGAGAAGCGTCAACTCCCGCCCCGAATAGCCAAGGCCATGAAGGACATCCAGCAGCAGCGCACGGACGTTGATCCAGGCGGAGGATGCCTGGCTGTTCGTCGCCATCACCCGGAACGCCACTGGATTGCGATCAAAAAAACGGTCGATTTCATCGAGCCAGGCACGCAGCCGCTGCTGCCAGGGTGCGTCCGGTCCCGGATCGTCGAAATGGAAGCTCGCAAAAACATCCGCAGCGACGGCGGCGAGCAAGGCTTCGCGGTTGGGGAAATAATTATAGATGGATGAACTGGGCACGCGCAGTTCCCGCCCCAACATCGCGAAGGTGATTTCCTCCGGCTGCTTCACCAGCAACATTTCGCGAGCCTTGGCGACGATCAACGCTGCCGTAATTTTGGCGGGACGCCCCCGCCCGGCGCGCACCGGCGCGGCCAATTGCTGCAAGTCAGAATCCATTACGCCATGACCGGCCAAACGGTCATTTTGTCAAGCCACAGATCCAGTCTTTCCGTATTTTAGGAATAGATGCCAAAAATTCCTTGTCCCGCCTGCAGGACCGGTGCAACAATCGCGATCAGGAATACGCAAAGAGGGAGAGGAACTTATGGCAGAGAGCGCCAGCACGGGTTTCAGTTTTACCAAGCTGATCGTGTCCGACGTCGATAATCTTTACAGCTTCTACAATCGCGTCTTCGGCCTGGTGGAAAAGACGCGCGTCCAGCAGGGGGAAGGCGAGCATGAACTGGACGAGATCATCATGGGCGCCGATGAGGCGGGCTATTCCAGCCCGACTCTGGTGATCCAGCGCTTTCCCAATCGCCCCATTCCCGACCGGGGCGAAGTGACGCTCGGCTTCGTGGTGGATGATGTCGATGCCACCGTCGAAAAGGCCTGGGCAGAAGGCGGCAGCGTCTATCGCGCCGCCCATGCCCAGCCCCAGCATGGCGTGAAGGTGGCTTTCATCAAGGACAGCGACGGCCACCTGATCGAAATCGTCGAGATGCTTTGATCAGCACTAAGCCGCCGGTCAACAGTCAAATCGGCGGCAAGTAGGAGAGGCAAATGAAAACAGACTTGGCAGACACGTTCCGCCCTATTGCGGAACCGCAAATATTGGATAGCGTCTATAGCGAGGACCAATATCATCGGCTGATTGGCGTAGTGCGCGATCATGGCCCCTGGCCGATGATCTTGGCGCATCATTTCAAAACGCCCGAAGAAGTGATCGCCACCAGTTCGGGCGAAATCCCCGAAGACGGCACGCTGACGTGGGAGCCGTTCCTAAACCCTGTGTTCCGCGGCTACCTCGCGCGCGGAGGAGTATGCCTCTATCCAGAGATAGAGGATTGCTACACAAATCCGTCCTTTCTGGACAAGGCGCGCGCCTATTATGGCGCCAAATATGCCCAGCCTGAGTCCATGCTGTTCAACATTTCAGGCCCCTGCGGTGGCGGCGGGTCGCCGCACGTAGATGGCACGCGGTTCCGCGGTCTCAATCTCGACAGCGCGCCAGTCTGGTTGCTGAACATCATGGCAAAGTCCGGCCTGTTCAAACGCTGGCAGGCGAAGAAGGCGCAGGTCATCGCCTGGTATTATCGCGGCAAGGTGGGCGGCAGCTTCACTTATTGGCCCGATGGTCCGCGCAACGCCCCCAAGCAGTTGAAAGCGCCGATGTGGGGCAAGGGCGTCGTCGTTGAAAATGAAATGATGTACCACACGGCTGAAGCGAATGGGCCGTCGGCGCTGCGCCGTCCCCAAGAGCTGGCCTATGAAAGCCGGATCGGCGCGGGCGCGGATGGCTGGCAGATCACCACCCAGGACCGCGTGATCCAGCAAATCCCCGACGAGGAAATTCGCTTCCTGGTCCATTGGGGGGCGCAGCTTTTCATGGATTATGACGAACTTAAGGTCTCGATGGACCATAGTGACGATCTGACGGTGGAGCGCGCCATCGGCATGTTGATCGCGGACCTGCGTTCACGCGGCGAGACATTTGAGGAACCGAGCGATCCACTGAATGATCGCGCCTTCGTCCGCCTGCTGATCCGCGTCTATGACCTCGGCAAGCCGGTGATCTTCCCGCCCGAACCGATCGAAGAACTGGCTGCCTAAACCAGGCTTCGGGTACCAAAGAAGGGGCCGCCCGGAACGCCCGGGCGGCCCCTCTTCTGTTTCAGCTAACTCAGCGTTCGCCGAAGCTATAGCGCAGCTTGATGCCATACATGCGCGGTTCGCCATAAAGCGATGCGAAGATGCCGAGGCCATTATAGCTGTTGGCATTGGCGACACGGTACAGCTTGTTCGTCGCATTGGTGACGAACAGGCTTGCGTCCAGACCAGTCTGGCGAATGTTCCGCCAGTCGAGCGACATGTTCAGCAGGCCATAGGCTTCCAGCATCGATCCCGGCTCGAAAGACGGATCACCCGTGGGCGATGTATGCTGTTTAGAGAAGTGCGAATAGCTGATGAGGTAGGACAGCTCGCCCAAATCCTCGCCCATCGGCAGCTTCGCCGTTGCATGGATATTGTAGATGTACGGCGTCACGAACTGGAACGGCAAGCAGCTCGCATCCACCGTGCCGCCGAAGTTGACACGGGCGAAGCCGCCGCCTGGAAGGCAGGTACGATCCGAACCGAGCGAAGTGAACTGGTACTTCTTGTAATCGGCATCGGTGTGACTGAACGTGCCACCAATCTCCAGTCCATCGAACGGACGGATCGACGCTTCTGCCTCGACGCCCTGAATGGTAGCGCTCGCCGACAGGATCTTGGCGCCGCCAGCGAAGGTCGTCAGATTGAAGTCGGAACCAGGACGCTGGATATTCTTATAGTCCGAATAGAAATAAGTGACGTTCAGACGGCCCGGCACCGAACCCACGCGCCAATCGGATTTGAAGCCAGCTTCATAGCTGGTCAGCTTTTCGGGATCGAACGTACGGAATTGGGGGTTCACTGCCACCGAATTGAAGCCGCCGGCCTTATAGCCGCGCGTGACCTTGCCATAAACCATAAGGCCGGAGAATGGCTTGTAATCCAGTCCCACTGTCCAGGTCGGAGCCTTGGTCTTGAGTGTCGCGTCAAAGCGGCAATCATCGCCCGTGGCCCGGATCGTATTATCGACTGAGCAACGGACGGTGCCGTTCGCCAGCGGTGACCAGGACGCCGAGAAGCCCTTCACCGTGTCCCAGGTATAGCGGTAGCCCGCCGTGAAGCGCAGATTTTCCAACGCTGCGGAGAACGCACCGAAATCCAGCGTGCCTTGCCCGTAGAGCGCCTTCGACTTGTTCGTGACGCCCGCTCTGCCACGCGATCCAGCGCAAGTAACAGGATTGCCGGTATTGATGGGGGAGCAGAACTGCACCGCTGCGGATTCCCACAGACCTGCCGGCTTGGTGTCGATGTAGAAACCACCGACGGTATAGGTCAGGTGATTGTCCAGCATATTCCCCTGAAGCTGTAGTTCCTCGGTGATCTGCTTCAGATAATCACGAGGGTGCGCCACCCGGACCTCATTATTATAACCCGCGACGGGGATCCCGAACTCGTCCGTCAAACCCGGAACGGGGAAGTCCGGGAAATTGGCGTTCTGACTGATCTGATACCCCTGCAGCGGCGTACCGTCATTGTCATTGCCATAATCGGACTTCAGCTTCTGATAGCTGACAATATTGCGCAGCTTCAACTCGTCGGTCAATTCAAGGTCAGTGGTGTTGATCGCGCCCCAGGCGTCGATGTTGGAATAGCTGTCGGCGTCGTTGCGCGTCTTGCGCGGACCGATCTGCTGTGAAATCTCGGTCTGGCGATTGTAGATCGCGATACATTGGGGCGTACCGCAGTTGCCGGTGACCAGACTGGGAATACGGAAGCCGCGATTGATATAACCCGCGCCATTGTTGCGCGACTTTGATCCATAGACCATCAGGTTGTTCGACAGCCGATCGGTCGGCGTCGCAAGGATGCTCACGCGGCCGGTGTACCAATGCTGATTATCGCGATCCTTGTCCCAGACAATGTCTTGGGTGTAGCCGGTCCGGTCATAATAGGCGCCAGCGACGCGGATGGCGAGCTTGTCTTGGATGATCGGCACATTGAGCGCGCCCTCGATATTCACCAGGTCATAATTGCCATAGGCGCCCTGAATATAGCCTTCTACATGGTCGGTCGAAGGCTTGTGTGCCGAAAGCAGCACAGCGCCACCGGTCGTATTACGGCCAAACAGAGTGCCCTGCGGACCGGAAAGCACCTGCACATTTTCAAGATCGACGAACTGACCCGGGCCGCCTTGAAGGCTGAGGCTGATCGATGCGACCAGCGGCACTTCGTTCAGATAAGTCGCCACCGAAGGCAGCGCGAGAAAGCCGGTCGACTGCCCACGAATGGAGAAGCTCTGCACATCACGGCTCGCCTGACCCTGGGTACCCACCACCAGCGAGGGGACGTTGCCGTAAAGCTTCTGCGGTTCGGTGATGTTCAGTTCCCGCAGCTTTTCGGGCGAGAAGGCACTGATGACGATCGGCACATCCTGCGCGCGTTCTTCGCGCCGCTGTGCTGTCACGATGATATCGCTGATCTGCGCGCCCTGCGCGGGTTCGGCCTGCGGAGCGGTCTGCGCTTGCGCGGGACCCATGGCTCCAAGAAATGCAGCACTCGCCAAAAGCGATACGGCATAACCCCTTTTTAAATTATCCATCCCGTCTCCTCCTCATTTTCGAATGAGATTTGAATTTTGTTTAAAGAGGGGGTATAAAGCTCGATCGGCGGTTTACCCGCTCGCTGCATCGTGCCTTTGCACCTCCCCTTGCGCTTCTGCGCTTGGGGATCATGGCGTAGGAAGCGACGGCTTATGAATGCCATCGGCTTGGTTCCGGATATGTGGAGCAATTACCTCCGATCCGACCATTAATGGGTCTAGTTATCGATCGATAACTAAAGATAGTCAAAGTTTGCGCGCCCCGCTAAAGTGCGGCCATGACCAGCATCGCGCAAAAACCCGTTAGCGAACTATCCCTTGCCCGGACAACCAAGGGGCAAAGGACAACCGATAGGCTGCTCGACACAGCTGAACTCTTGTTCGCGCAGCAGGGCTATGAAGCGACATCGCTGCGCGACATCGCCGCCGCCGCCAATATTCAGCAGCCCGGCCTTTACAAACATTTCGAAAGCAAGGATGCGCTCTATCATCGCGTTCTCCAGCGGGCGCTGCAGCCACTGGCGGACGAGATGGATGCAACCATCGCCCGGTCACCGCAGGAGGCATCCTTCCGCACTCTCGGGGGTCGGCTGGTAGATGTGCTGGCGCGGCATCCCAACGTCCCGATGCTGCTCATCCGGTCCCTGCTGTCACCACCCTCGCATCGGGACGATATCGGCATGGCCTGGGTTGACCGGCTCGCCGACTATGGGCGGCGGATCACGCGCGCGGCCGAATTCGAACCGGCGCCGGAGGATCTAATCCTTCAGATCATAGCGATCTTCAATCTCATGTTCGGCTATTTCTGGGCGGCCCCTCTAGCGCGGAACTTGTCAGGGATGGACCCGCTGTCTCCCGAGATGATCGAGCGGCAAAAACAGTTGATCAACCGTTTCATCGAGGCCCTCGAACGAGGGTTTGGGCGGGGGGAATCATGAGATAGCACGGCAGGATCGCCACCCATACGCGCATGTGATTGCCTTGTTTCTCCAGCGTAAATGCCTAAGCTGCGCCCCACCATTCCCGGAACGCTCGCCTGACAACGAGTAGTCCGCCTCTGCATTTCCCCGGAGTGATATTCCAGCCGATGTCCGCCACTCGCCTTTCCAGCGCCGGCCGCCGCGCCTCAATCATTGCCGCAGCGAAAGCGGTCTTTGCCCGGCACGGGCTGGAAGGAGCCCGCACTCAGCAGATCGCCCGCACTGCGGGCATTTCCGAAGCGCTGCTATTCCGGCATTTCCCCACTAAGACGCACATTTATCGCGCGGTGTTGCGGGAAGTGATCGCCGATCAGAACGCAACCTTCCAGTCTTACGGTCAGGCCGCCCCCAGTACCGAAGGTCTTCTTGAAATTCTCCGCCGCACGATCAGTCATGCCATGCAGGGAATGGGCGCATCCAACGCGGAAGGGATGCGCATGGTCGTGGGCAGCCTGGCGGGCGACGGGGGTTATGCGCGCCTGGTTTATCGCCGAGCGCTGCGCCTCACGCTTCCTAACCTTGAAGAAGCATTGGAAGCGGCACGCGCTGATGGGGGCATCAGCGGTGAGATAATCTCGGCCACCAACGCCGCGGCGTTCATGGAAAATATCAGCACAATGATGATGATGGCGCGCTGCCATGAGCGGATTGCCATCCCCTATGATGAGGATGACAATCGCACCTTGCGCGACGCGATCCTTTTCTGCGCTCGGGGCATAGGCATAGCCGAAGCGCGGATCGTTCAATTTCTGAACCAGATGAAACCCGCAGCGCAGGGAGACCGGTAGGGGCCGGTCTCCCCGCCGGTTCAACGCTTGGACCGCAAATGGCGCAGGAAGTAGTCGCTCATCACCTCGATCGCTTCCTGCGCTTCGGGAAGATGGGTCATGTACCAATGCGCGTGCGGCATGGCTTCGAACACGAACAGATCAGCCTCCGCGCCAGCACGGCGCAGGGCGCGGTGGAAACTGGCCGTGGCGCTGAGCACGGCGTCCCGCGTGCCGCTCATGAGCAGCGTTGGCGGGAAACGCGACAGATCCCCATGGATGGGAGAAACCTCCGGGGTTTTCGGGTCCGCGCCGCCCAGATACGCCCGAATTTCGCTGATCTCATGATCGGTCGGCAGGATCAGGTCGCCCCAAAAGCCCATCAGCGTGAAGATTTTCGCCGTGTCGCCGAGGTCGCTCAAATCCCCGCCAGCGGTGAAGATTCCGCAGCAAGCCGGCAGCGGCAGCCCCTCACGTTCCAGCCGCATGATCGTCTGGCCGGTCAGGAAACCGCCGGCCGATGAGCCGTAAATGCCGATCTGATCAGGGCGATGATGGTCCAGCATCGATCGATAAACGGCGACCGCATCATCGACTGCCGCTGGATAGGGATGTTCGGGCGCCAGGCGGTAATCGACGGCGACTACCGCCACCTTGGCCTGATGCGCGACCGGAATGGCTTCGATCAGAGATCCAGAGCCCATAACGAAGCCCCCGCCATGCAGGTTCATCAAGGTCAGGCCCTTATTTTCCTCCGGAATATCGTGAGGCTTGACGAGGTGGCACCGCACCCCGGCGATCTCGATTTCCTGCACCTCGACCGGATATTGCTGCAGCGCTGCTTCACCGCCCAATTTCATCTGTTCATCGACGAAGGGCCGCAACGCCCACATAGGCAGGCGTTCCGCGTCCGGAACGGGCGGCTCAGCCCAAGGCGGGGTAGCCAGAAACGTCTGCGCCTCTGCACTGACCGTCCGCGGCACAGGCACGACCGCATTACCCAGTTGTACCGAACCGTCTGCATCAATCTGATAGGTCATGAATTTCCCTTTCTTTTCGGGAGATCAAACTGCGGGGGCCTGTACCTGGCGACCAGCGCGCGCCATGCCGAAAAACAGCAGCGCTATGATGACACAGCCGCCAATGAGCATCATCGCCACAGGCCCATAGCCGCCGATTATGTCGCGCAGCACGCCCGCGAGCGGCGGTAGAAAGAAGGTAAGCGGCAGCGTCACCACGCCGAAAAGACCGATGACCCGAGGCAGCGAATCCTGACCGAACAGGCGAGCGGACAGCATGTTGACGGCCGGGAACACGCCTGCCCCGCCAGCGCCCAGCATCAGCGATGCCAAAGCCATGAGGGGGAAGGATCTCGTGCTGAGCAGCGCCAGCCAACTGAGCGCCAATCCGGCAGCAATCAGCCCGAGCGAAAATGGCGCGCCCAGGCGACCACAGAGAAAGCCGATGACGAGCGAACCGATCACCGCCGCGCCGCCCATGATAGAGAGCAGGCCAGCAGCCTCGCTCGCCGCCACGCCCCGCTCAGCCACAAAGGCGACGAGGTGCGAAACAGCCGTAATGCCCACGGCGCTAAGGTAACCGGCTCCCAGGCTTATTACCCAGAAGGCTGGACGGCGCAGCAGCGCGCGGGCGGACATCATCGCACCGCCGCCATGGCCATGCCCATGGCCCAATTGCTGCCCCGCTTCAGCTGGCGCGTCCGAAACTCCCAGCATGACAGGCAGCAGCGCCACGTGCAAAGCCGCCAGAGTCAGATAGAAGGCGCCAAGGCCATGGTCGCGGATCACAATCAACCCAACCATCGGCAACAAGGCAACGAACAGCGGCGTATTCGCTATGCCTAACGCCGTGCCAGGATTGCGCCGAAACCAATTACTGGCGAGTACGCTGGCAGGAAAGGGGCCGAACATCGCGAGGCCGACGCCGATCGGCAGTGCGTAAAGCAGCAGCACAACAGGCATGCTCGGCGCGATGGCCAGCAGCGCATAGCCCGCGCCGGAAATTGCCGTGCCGATCGTCATCGTCCAGCGCAGACCAATGCGGCCGATCAACGCGCCAATGAGTGGACTGACAAGGCCCAGCACCAGCACGCACAAAGCGAGCGACAATGTCGTCGTGCCCCTGCTGGCGCCGTAAAGTTGCTGCAGCGGCAGAACGGACACGCCGAAGCCGCCAAAGGCGCAGCCCACCGCCACATTCTGCGCCAGGAAGGCTCGGGCCACCATCATCCGGCCCTGCCCTGAAGGTCCGCCGGTCACGTCCCCGACAGCGGCTGCTCCAGTCATCCCATTCATTCACGTGTCTCCTGTTTGCGCCGGGCAAGGGCGGAGGGCTTGTCGTCAGCCTTGTTGCTGGTCGTAGCCGGTCCAACCGCTCGTGATCTGGACCAGTTCTATGCGCGTCCCGTCCGGGTCAGCGCAGAAGATGAGTTTTCCATAGCCAAGGTCGGACAGGGTCCCGTCCAGCCTCGATCCGCCAAATTCGACTACGCGCGCAGCCACTTGTTCCAGATCGTCAACCACGAAGCAAAGATGGGGGCGGCCGGGCAGATTGGCTGGGCGGGGATCCGCGCCGCCAGCAGGCGGCCGGTCCTCCACAGTCCACAACTCCATCCGCATGCCCTGCTCATGCCGGATGAACTGGGTGCGGACCATCGCGCCCGGCATTTCCAGCAGGGGCCCTGGCACGTCGGTGCGCCCATTTTCCTGCGCTTCAAAGCCGAGTCCCTCAATGTAGAAGCGCGTCGAAAGCGCGATGTCAGCGACATATATGCCGAAATGGGGAAAGCTTTTGATCATCCATCCTCGCCCAGGCGAACTTCGCTTTGCTCTTTCAAAAGCTGCACATGCGGTTTGGCGGCGCGCAGGATCCTGCTATCCAGCCGGGCTGTATAAAAGGACAATGCTGCACCCGTTACTCATTTTCGCAGTCGACCCCGACTCGGATTTTCTATTCTGCCATGCTTCGCACTCCTCGTTTCTGAAATGCGTAGAAGCCAGAGGCAAGCAGGAATTAACAACACACAGTGTATCAGCAAAGTCAGCTTAGCCGCGATCACGCTGCGCCACGAGCGATGCGGCCCGCAATATTGCAATTTCCGGGTAGGCGGATGGACGATGCACAGAGAGATGCGTAAATCTTCCACGGTCTGAAATCCGTCTGGCAAATGCGGATCAGCAAGGAGAGAGCGATGACTCTGGTAATCGATGTCGATGCGCATTTCGAACCGGGACCTGAATGGCTGGCCAATTATCCTGATTTGGCGAAGCGGCTTCCTAAGCTCGATGGCGGCGCTCTGGCGGTAAAGGTGATCTGCGGTGATCTGGTGCGGTCCATTCCCGACGACCGCCGCCCTTCCATGGAGGAACTAACGCCCCCTGGCCTCCTCACCCTGTTCGCCAAGGAAAAGGCGGATGAAAAAGGGCGACGCGCCGAATTTGAAGGCAAGAACCAGATGGAGGTCGCCAACACCAAGGCGCGCCTCAAATGGATGGATAGCCAGGGCATCGACCTGCAGAATGTCATTTGCCTGTCGGGCATTACTTATCAGACTTTCATTGATGATCCCTCGCTGCGGCAGGAAACCATCCGCACCGCCAATGACTGGCTGGCCGACACGTGCGACGAAGGGGGCGGGCGGCTGTTGCCGGTGACCGCGCTCGATTATGAAGATCTGGACTGGGCGATCGCCGAACTCAAACGCATGCGCCGACGCGGCAGCCGGATTGTCCTGATCCCCGGCGCGCCGGTCGCCGGCAGGTCCATCGTCCATCCGGATTGGGACCCGTTTTGGCGCGCCGTGACCGACAGCGGCATGATCGCCATGCTGCACACAGGTTTTGAGCGCATGTCCTTCGATCCGGGCTGGTCAAACATGGCGGCCGATCCTACCTTGCTCCGCCAGTTTGGCGGCGGGTTCCGCCATGTGACGGCGATGATGAACATCAACGCGATGGTCTTTTCGGGACTGTTCGAGCGGCATCCTACGCTGACTGTCACGATCGCAGAACTTGGTATCGGCTGGATGCCTTTCGTCCTCAATGACATAGACGAACGCGCCACGCCCACGGCCGAACTGTTCCTGGGTCAGTGGAAATATCCCATGAGGCCCAGCGACTATGTTCGCCGCAATGTTCGCGGTACGCCGCTCAATTGCGGCAGCGATAATCCGCTCGACCTGATCATGGAACAACTGCCGGAGGAGATGCTGATGTTCTCCTCCGACTTCCCGCACTTTGAGGGCTTTGCCGACCCGTCAGGCCATTATCGCGAATTTTTCGACAAACATGCCGACCGCTTGCCAGCACGCCGCCGAGATTTGTTCATGGGCGGCAACTTTCTGTCGGCTTTTGAACGGATGGGCGATCCGTTGATCGTTCCGGCGCGTTCCGAAACATTGGCTGTCTAATCAAAGGAAGGGGTCGGAAGATATTCCGCCCCTACCCAGTCAACGCGTCTCTTCGACCAGCCGCCGCAACTTGCGCGCCGCCATCTGCGGTGTAGTCAGCACCGGTTCGGACCGGATCTGCCGCACCAGCGGAGCAGCGCGCGCCATCGAGAATTGTCCTACCACGATGACGTCCACCGGCGGCAATGCCTCCGCAGCGGCTACGCTAAGCCGGTCATGCTCGTCCCCATCACCTGCCTGCAACGCTTCCAGCGCGCCGGTCGCGACCGCCGGTATGATTACTGGCCGCGTTTGACCGACAGCATCGGCCATCGCATGGATTTCGCCCTCTAGGGGGGCGACAGACCCCTGGAAGGTCAAGAGGAGGCCCACACGCCCGCCGCCTTCTTTCCCCTTGCAGAGCGCCAGCACCTCATCGAACGCGCCTTCGTTGGGCGTCACTACGGGTATGGAAAGGTTTGCCTTCACCCGTTCGATGGCGGGGCGGAAAGCGGAGCAGGTGAAGAGGATGCCTGCCGTCTCGGCCTGCCCGTCATTGGCCCCGGCGGCGTAACGCCCAAGAGCCTGGAACCGATCATAGATCGCCGGGCTGATTTCGCCGATGGTAGCGAAGTCCGATGCGAGCGAGTCATCGATCAGATTATGGACAGCGGCTTCAGGCCATTCTTCGCGCATGGCCGCCATGGCTGGACCCGGCGACTGTGCCAGGGCGCTGATCATCATAATGCGGGGCGCATTGCTCATTCCGCTCTCTCCATCCGAAAAGTTGCCACGCCGCAATGACGATGCCATCAGCGCGGGGCAAGGGTGAATCGCTACGCAAAACGGAGTGTGAGGGATGTTGAGACTGGACGGACGCGTCGCGATCGTGACTGGCTGCGGTAGCCAGGCTCCCGGCTGGGGCAATGGCAAGGCGATCGCTACCCTTCTCGCGCGGCAGGGGGCGACGGTCTATGGCGTGGACCGCAATCTGGAAGCCGCCGAGGCGACGAAGGAGATCGTCGCTGGCGAAGGCAATATCCTATACGCCGCGGCAGGCGACGTAACCGATTCCGCGCAGGTCAATGCGCTGGTCGCCGACTGCGTTGCCCGCTTCGGCCGCCTAGACATTCTCATCAACAATGTCGGCCAGTCGGAACCGGGCACGCCCGAAACGATGGAGGAAGCGGTCTGGAAGCAGCAGCTTGACCTCAATCTCACCAGCGCCTTCCTGACCAGCAAGGCCGTCCTGCCGATCATGACCGAACAAGGGTCGGGCGCGATCGTCAATGTGTCGTCGATCGCGGGGCTGCGCTGGGCGGGCAAGGACCAGGTCGGCTATGCCGCGGCCAAGGCAGGGCTCATCCAGTTCACGAAGGTGACGGCCGTAGCCTATGCGGCGAAGGGCGTGCGGCTGAACTGCGTCGTTCCCGGCCTGATGTTCACCCCTTTGGTGGAGCGCTTGGCCCAGCGCTACAACAAGGGCGACTTTGAAGGGATGGTGGCAAAGCGCCATGCTCAGGTACCGATGGGCCGCATGGGCGACGCCTGGGACATCGCGCATGCCACCTTGTTCCTCTGTTCCGACGAGGCGCGTTACATCACCGGCACGGAACTGGTCGTCGATGGCGGCATGACCGGCTTTACCGGCTTTCCGGGCTGAACCCAGCTATTCAAAGCTGGCTGATAAAGCCATGCAGGAAAATGGCTGCGGCGCGCTGCGCATAACGCCGCCTTTCCTGCGCGGAAACCGGATGCCCGCCTGCGAACAGGCGGTTGCCGCGCAAAGCGAGCACCAGCAACTGGCGCGCGTGCCAGTCTGCTTCTTGCCCCATGCCAAGGCTGTTCAGCCAGCGAGCCAGCTCCGACACCCAGGGCGCGCGCAGGGCGATATAGACATGGCGCGCCAACGCAGCATCGCGGCGAGACTGGCTGATGACGACGCGATGCAACTGGATCGAAGTGGCGGACGCAAGGATCGCCAAGGCCGCTTCGACATAAGCCGCCAGCGCGTCCACGTCAGCCTGGCCTTCGGGCAGCGCAGGGGGGACTGCTGCGCGCGCGCACTCCTGCACCAGTGCCCGCATGGCGGCTGTGAACAGGCCCGCCTTGCTGGAAAAATGGCGATAGAGGGTGCCGCGCCCAACCCGCGCCTCCTCGCCGATCAGGTGCAGATTGGCGCCTTCATATCCCTGCGCCAGGAAATGACGCCCAGCGACGTCGAGCAGCGTGCGGATATGGGATGGCGGCTCTTCGAATGGCTCGGCCTCGGCGGACGGCATCGGATCGGGCCACGGCAGGCCGGGCGCCGTGGCGCTGCCTATGCCCTGGGCGAACAGAGCCGCGGCGTGGTGCGCGATCCGGTGGCGCGCTTCGGGCGGCGCAGCAGGAAAGCCCATCAGTACCACCGGTCCTTCAACCGCCAATGATCCGAAATCCAGCGCCACTTCCAAAGGCACGGGGCGATCGACGCCTTTTTCCCGCGCATAATTTTCGAGCGCCTGCCGCACAGGTTCTAAGCGCATGCCCTGCCCATTTTGCAGTGCTGATGCGAGGTCGGGCATCTTGTGCGCCACGCCCGCCGCGACCCACAGGGCACTAAACATGCCCTGATCCAATGCGGAATCGAGTATGGCGCGGGCAAGACCCGCCAGTTCCGAACCGCCGCTCGCCGCGCTTTCATGGACGGCAGCGGCGCGGGCGACGAACTTGGCCCCCTGTTCGTCCAGAGCCGCGCGGAACAGCGCCTCCTTATCCGCGAAATGGCGGTAGATGGTTTCCTTGCTCACACCCGCCGTGCGTGCGATCGCATCGATGCTGACCGCGTCAAACCCGCGCTCGACAAACTGTGCGCGAGCGGACGCCAGAAGGTGCCGGACGCGCGGCGACGCCACATCCGTCCTCGCCTCCGCTGCATCTCTCATCCGGCATTCCTGCTAAACATCAGAGCGCTATATCAGCACGGCGCGAGGATGCACCCATGCTTCTTGACGACAACCGAACGGTTCGATACCGTTCGGACCCATAATGTAGTTGGGAGAGCGACTCATGGACAGTCCATGGACGGAGCGACCGTTGACGCCGTTCGGCATGGAAATCGGCATTCGGCTGGAATGGCCGCTGCCGGAAGGTTTCGAACAGCGCATGGTCGATCTGTTCAATCGCCATAAGCTATTGGTCTTCCGGAACCAGCAATTGGCGGAATCCAACCAGGTAAAGCTGCTCGAAAATTTCGGCCGGGTGCTTGGCTCGCACGGCGAATATCGCGAGATTTCAACCGATGGCGGGCTCGGTTCAGGCCCTCTCACCTGGCATAGCGATCTGGCCTTCACCGAAGAACCATTCAAGGTCATTTCTTTGCATGCCGTCGCTGTGAATGACGGACAAAGCTATACCGATTTCGTCAACGGCGCCGATACGGCGGTGGCCCTGCCGGAAGACCTCATGGTCAAAATAGCCGATCGGAAAGCCATGACCATGATCGCCCCGATCCAGACGCACCGCACGGTCGGCTACGACAGTTCCGACGAAATGCCGCATCAGATGCGCCCCCTCATCATCCCCCATCCGCGCACCGGGGAACCTGTCCTCTACATCAGCAACATGCAGACAGCGCGCATCATGGGGATGGAGCGGGACGAAAGCGACGCGACGCTGAACGCGCTGTTCGTTGAACTTTACCGCGACGACCGCATCTATCGCCACCGCTGGAATAATGGCGACATCGTTGTCTGGGACAATATCGCCTTGCAGCACGCGCGCGGCGACCTGACGGGCATGACGCCCCGCCGGCTGCAGCGCGTCGTCGTCGCTGACAAGAGCTTCTTCGACCTGCTCCCGCAATTTGAGGTGGGCGACAAGCGGGTCAGCGCCTGGGGTTCAGGCGGCAAGCAACTGGTGCTCGACTAAAGGAACACGGAACATGGCCGAAATCCCCTATCTGCTGCGCGGCGTAATGCCCGTCGAAACCGAAAGCAGCATCCTCATCTCTTCCTCCAAATATCTGAACAACCCGCGCCTGCGCGAATGGCTGGCGATGATCCTGCTGCGGAAAAATGGGCCCGACATGCCCGCCCCTGCCGAGATGTACGAATTCCTCCCGATCCTGGAATCTCTACGCGATTTCGACGCGATCGAGGAAATGTTCTCGGCAGAGCGCAAGGTGAACCCGCAACTGGACGCCTGGTTCAGCGAAGGTTTCATTTCGACCTACACCATCGAAGAGTTCGCCCAATATGCGCCCGGCTCCCTCGGCGGCATCTTTTACAAGCAGATGACCGAGGGCGATTATGAAATCCAGATCACGCCCTGGAAGGAGCCCCAAACGCAGCTGGAATATTATAATCTGCGTTCCGGCCAGACGCATGATTTCGAACATATTCTCACGGGCGGCGGCTTCAACTTCATGGGGGAGCTGGTCCCCTATTGGTATCGTCTGACCAATGTGCCCAAACATATGCACAACCCGCATCTCGCGGCCGAAGTGAACATGATCCACATCTTTGGCTCGCTCCGCTATACGGTCCGCACCATGCTGCACTATCCCGAAGTGTGGCCCACCTGCGTCAACGCGATCCAGCGCGGCATGAAGGTGGGGCAGCAGAGCGATGCCCTCTTCATGAAGAAGCTGGAAACCGTATTCCACCTGCCGCTCGCCGAGGCGCGCGAGGCGCTTGGCGTCCGGGGCGCGGAAGATGTCGATACGTCACGCGAAGGCGCTTTCTGGGCATCAGGCGGCAAGGTCGCGCTGGACCCGATTGCGAGGGCGGCGGAATGACCGAAACCTGCGATCTGCTCATTCGCGGCGGGACGATCGTCGATGGCGATGGCGGTGAACCCTTCACCGCCGACGTCGCCATCCGTGACGGCCGCATCGTCAGCGTCGGCGCATTCAGCGGCGAGGCGAAGGAAGTCATCGACGCTGCGGGCCTTACTGTCACGCCGGGCTTCGTCGATATCCACACCCATTATGATGGTCAAGCCGTCTGGTCGGAGGAACTCTCCCCCTCCTCCTCTCATGGCGTGACCACTGTCGTGATCGGCAATTGCGGCGTCGGCTTCGCGCCGTGCCGCGCTGCCGATCACGACCGCTTGATCCGCCTGATGGAGGGCGTGGAGGACATTCCCGGCGTCGTCATGGCCGAAGGGCTCAGTTGGGATTGGGAGAGCTTTCCAGACTATCTGAACGCACTCGACGCCCGCCGCCACGATATCGATGTCGCCGCGCTGTTGCCCCACAGCCCGCTCCGCGTGTTCGTGATGGGTGAGCGCGGTGCGCGGCGCGAGCCCGCCAGGGCGGAAGATCTGGAGCAGATGCGCGCACTCACGCGCGAAGCGCTGGACGCCGGGGCCATCGGCTTTGCGACGTCCCGCCTGCTGATCCACCGCACCAAGGCAGGTGAGAATATTCCGAGCTACCAGGCCGATGTCGAGGAACTCAAAGCCATTGCGGGCGCCCTGCGCGACGCAGACACGGGCGTGCTGCAGATGGTGCTGGACGCCCCCTTTCAAAGCTGGTCGGACGAACTTTCCCATCTTCTGGAGGTCGCGGAAACAGCGGGCAGACCGGCCACCTTCACCCTGGGCACTCCCAACGGCGGTGAACCAGTTTGGCAAGACGCGCTGCGCATTTGCGAGGAAGCCAATGAACGCGGCATGACGATCAGCCCGCAAGTGCTGCCCCGCCCCGTCGGCATGATTTGCGGCTTTGAACTGTCCAGCCATCCCTTCAGCCTCTGCCCCAGCTACGAGGCGATCGCGGGCTTGCCGCTGGAAGAACAGCTTGTGCATCTGCGCGATCCCGCCTTCCGGGCGAAGCTGCTCGCCCAAGCGCCGCATGAGGGGAACCCCCTGGCGATGATGACGCGCAACTGGGACTGGATCTTCCCGCTATCCGACCCGCCTAATTACGAGCCCCCGGCCGAAAGCAGCATCGGCGCGCGCGCACGCAGCCGGAACGCCGCGCCTGAAGAAATCGCCTATGATCTGCTGATGAACGGCGGCGACGGACGCGGAATGCTCTATGCCACGCTCGGCAATTACTACCGCAACCGGCTCGATACGGTCCATGACCTCATCAATCATCCTGCGACGGTGATGGGCCTTGGCGATGGCGGCGCGCATTATGCCGCGATCTGTGACGCAAGCTATCCGACCTTCCTGCTGACCTACTGGACGCGCGATCGCGACGGTCCCAAACTGAGCGTAGCCAAGGCGGTGCAGGCGTTGTCGTCACGACCTGCCGAAACCATGGGTCTGCGCGACCGGGGCAGGATTGCGCCCGGGTATAAGGCGGACATCAACATCATCGACCTGAACGGGCTTCATCTGCAAGCGCCTTATGTGCGCCACGACCTGCCGGGGGGTGGGCGCAGGCTGGATCAAAAGGCGACAGGCTTTGTCGCAACGATCGTCTCGGGCGAGGTGATCCGCCGCAGCGATGAGGCGACGGGTGCAAGGCCAGGCCGCCTCGTGCGCGGGGCGCAGGCGGTGCCAGCTTAGGTCCCCCCGGTTCGTCCTGCGTAGCCGTTGAGCTTGTCGAAAAGGGCGTATCGAAGGACATTCCCCTCGATAGGCGCCTTCGACTTCGCTCAGTTCCTAATCAGGGCGAACGGAAAATGATCTTAACGAGCCGCAGACGCCCCTACTTCCTCCGACAAAACCCCTCCCATCCGATCTTCGCGCCGCGCGATCAGCGCAAACAACATGGCCACGATCGAGCAAGTGCAAACAATCGTTGCTATCACCGGCCTATAGTCGCGAGCCATATCGTGTAGCCATCCGGCCGCAGGCGGCAGGAAGAAGGTCAGGGGCACGCTGAACATGCCGAACAGCGCCACGGCCCGCGCCATCGCGGCCGGGCCGAAGCTGTGCGCGAATAACAGAGTGACGCTGGGAAAAACGCCAGGACCGCTCACGCCGATCAGCAGGATAGCTAGCGTCATCGCCGGCAGCGATCCCGTCAGGCCGATGATCGCCCAGCCAAGGGCAAAGCCGCCTGCGACCACGGCCAGCGATCTTGCGCCGCCCAGATGATCGCATAGCCAGCCGATCGCGACCGCGCCGAACACGCTGGCTCCTCCCATCAGCGAGGCGAGCAACGCCGCCTGCGCCATCGGCAAGCCGCGCTCGACCGAGACAGCGACCATGTGCACCGATCCGACGATGCCGGTCGCGTTGAGCAAGCCCGCCCCCACCATGGCGAACCAGAATAGCGGGTGGGACAGCAGGCCGCGCCCGGTCTCAGCGCGCCCCTCCTGATGAACATTGTCCGCCGCTACCGGCGCGAGCGGCGCTTCATGGACGCCAAGCAGCAGGGGCACGGTCAGCAGATGCAATCCGGCCATGGCCAGATAGAGGCCCGGCAGGCCGAAATTCTGGATCAACGCCAGCCCCGCCATGGGCGCTGCGGCGATCACCACCGGCATGGTCGTAAGGCCGATCGCCCGTCCCCGCGCTTCCGGGAACCAGCCGCTCGCCAGAAGGCTGGCGGGCAATGTGCCGGAAAGCCCGACACCCGGCCCCACCAGCAGCGCATAAGCCGCCAGCACGACGGGCATGTTCCATGCGATGCTGAGCAAGCCATAGCCCGCGCAGCACAGCAACGCGCCCGCCACCATGATCGATCGCAGCCCGAACCGCTTCGCCAGCGCCGCTACCAGCGGGCCGATAAGCGCCGTCATCAGCACCACCAGTGACAATCCAGCTGAGACAGTCGCGCGGTTTGCATCGAACCTGTCCTGCAGGGGAAGGATGCTGACCCCGAACCCCCCATAGGCGCAGCCCACCGCGCAATTCTGCGCGACAAAGGCGCGCAGCAGCATGGAACGGCGCAGGGAAGGATCAAGGGCGGAGCCCGCTAGGTCAAAACGAATCATGCCAAGGCGATAGCAGCAGGCGAAACCCCTATTCCAGCGCCCCCCGTCTTGTTCCCCGCTGGCGGAAGGGCCCAGGCCGCTCCATCTCCAAATAAATGAATGATCGCTCGTAAATTATTGACTGCCGCGCGCCTCCCGATAAGAACTATGGCACGCGGCAAACCCGGAACTTTGATTCCGGGACGATTGTGACAGGAGAATCAGGATGCGGATCATCGACGTCGATAGTCATTTCAATGAACCGGCCGACTGGTTCATGAAAGCCAATCCGGCTCTCGCTGCGAAGCTGCCGAAGATGACGGCGGCCGAACAACTGATCGACATTCTGGTGGGCGACCTTTTTTCTTCCGTCCCGCCCGCGCTGCGCCCCGACCCGCTCACGCTCATACCGCCCGTCGTGGTAGATGCTTATGAACGCTCGCTGGCGGGCGGCGACCCGCCACAGATCGCGGTTGATTCGGGTTCTTTCTCTCCGGAAGCCTATCAGCCTGAACCGCGCATCAAATGGATGGATCAGCGCGGCATCGACAAGCAGATCCTGCTCCCGTCCAACGGTTACCACCCCTATCGCCACGCGATGCGCAACGCGCCGGAACTGGCGCTGGCGACGCTGGAAACCTACAATCGCTGGTCCACTGAGCAGCTGGCGGGCTATACCGACCGCCTGATCCCGGCGACGGTCGTCGATCTGATGGACGTTGAATGGTCGATCGCGCAGGTCGTCGCCGGGCGGGAACGCGGCGCGCGCGCTGTGTTCGTAAAGGCCGACCCGCATGGCGGCAAGGCGCTCAACCATCCGGATTTCGAGCCATTCTGGGCGACGTGCGAGGATCTGGGCGTCGCCATCCTGTTCCATGTCGGCGGCGGCCGGGCGGCGATGCACCCCGGCTGGGCGAATAATGGCGGCGACATCGCGGCCTTCTACCGCCTTGCCAATCTGTCCCGCCGTCTGGTGCCACAGCTCGCCGTCGCCTCGCTGGTCTTTGGCGGCGTGCTGGAGCGCTATCCCCGGCTTGCCGTCATCGTGTCGGAACTGGGGATCGACTGGCTGCCCGACTTTCTGGAAGCGATCGATCTCGAAGCCGATGAAAAGCGGCCGCGCATGTTGAGCTTTGCGCCCTACAGCTATCCGCTCAAGCCCAGCGAATATGTCCAGCGCCAGGTGCGCGTGTCCGTCGTCCACCAGCAGGACGTACTGCGCCCGACGATCGAACGCGTCCCGGAAGGCATCATCGTCTTCTCCTCGGACTTCCCGCATGTCGAAGGGCATCAGGAAGCCGTCGCGCTCTACGACGCTCAGTTAGAGGGCTTGCCCCAGTCCACCCGCGAAAGCTTCTTCGGCAAATCAGCTGCCGATCTGCTCGGCATCTGATGGGATTGCTCAATGATTAAGGCTTATGCGTTCACCAAGATCATCGTCGCCGATCTGGCGGCGATGGAGCGTTTCTATTGCGATGGCCTTGGTCTTCGGGTGCAGACGCGGATCGCGGTGGACAAGCCGGGCTACGCCTTGCGCGAGACGGTACTGGTCGTCGGGGAATCCGGCACCTTGCTCAATCTGGTGCAATATCTTGACCGGCCCTGCCCACCGCCGGGCGAGGCAGTGGTCGGCCTGTCGATCGATGACATGAGCGCTGTGATCGCAGCGGCGACCGAGGCAGGCGGATCAGTGGTGACGCCGCCGGTGGATATTCCCGATCACCAACTGAAGGTCGCCTATATCGCCGATCCGGAAGGTCATCTGCTGGAACTGCTCCAACCGCTCGGCTGACGAAGAGGCGGTGGAGGCGTCCGCCGAAATAGCCTAGACTGCACCGCCAGATAACTAGCAGGAGAGGCTTCGATGGCGACAGCGGCAGAAGACCGCGCGGTTGACTGGACCACGCTGCGCACCTGCTTTGGCGAGCGGTTCAGTCAGAGCCAGGCGGTACGCGACCATCATGGGCGAGCGGAAACCTTCTATCCCGCCATGCCGCCGGACGCAGTGGTCTATCCGCTCACCACGGAAGAGGTCGCGACAGCCGTCCTCTTCTGCAAGGATAGGGGCATCGCGGTCACGCCCTATGGTACGGGCACCTCGCTTGAAGGCAATTTCCTCGCCGTGCGCGGCGGCCTGTGCATAGATCTCTCGCGCATGGACCAGGTGCTGCGCGTCAGCACCGACGATCTCGATTGCACGGTGCAGGCGGGCGTCACGCGCAAGCAGCTCAATATGGAGTTGCGGGATACCGGCCTCTTCTTTCCCGTCGACCCGGGCGCGGACGCATCGCTCGGCGGCATGGCCTCCACCCGCGCGTCAGGCACCAACGCGGTCCGCTACGGCACGATGCGCCAGAATGCCCTGGGGCTGACCGTGGTGCTACCAGACGGGCGGATCATCAGGACCGGCGGCCGCGCGCGCAAATCGGCGGCGGGCTATGATCTGACCGGCTTGTTCGTAGGCGCGGAAGGTACGCTCGGCATCATCACTGAAGTGACCCTGCGCCTCTATGGTCAGCCCGAAGCCGTTTCAGCCGCCGTGTGCGAGTTCGAGACGCTGCGCGGCGCGGTGAATGCGGTCATTCAGACGATCCAGATCGGCCTGCCCGTCGCCCGCATCGAATTGCTCGATCCGCTGCAAATGCGCGCCATCAACGGCTATAGCCACACCGCCTATCGCGAATGTCCGACCCTGTTCCTGGAATTTCACGGCACGCCCGCAGGGGTAGCCGAGCAGGCGGAAACCTTCGGCCAGATCGCCGCGGACAATGGCGGCGGTCAGTTCAACTGGGCGACCCGTACGGAAGACCGCACCGCCCTATGGGAAGCGCGGCACAAGGTCCATTATGCCAATCTGGCGCTACGGCCGGGCTGCCAGGCCATCGCCACCGACGTCTGCGTTCCCATCTCGCGCCTGTGCGACTGTATCGAGGAAACGCAACGCGCTATCGAAGAAAGCGGCCTGACCGCTCCCATCGTCGGTCATGTGGGCGACGGCAATTTCCACGTCCTCATGATCTTCGACCCCAACTCCGCCGATGAGCGGGCGCGCGCCAAGGCTTTGTCGGAGCGCATCGTCGAGATCGCTCTCGCCATGGAGGGCACCTGCACCGGCGAACATGGCATCGGCCTCGGCAAGAAAGCCCATCTCCTGACCGAACATGGCGCAGCCGTGGAAGTGATGCGGCAGATCAAGCGCGCGCTCGATCCCAGCGGCATCCTGAACCCGGACAAGGTCCTCGACCTCTGACTAGGCCGAGGGCAGCCCGCTTGCTCCAGCGAGCGACCCGCTCCCCTCTCTGCCCCGCCAGCAGATGACGATGATTGACAACGCATGCCCCACCGCCGGTCCGATCGCAAAGAACAGATGCATGCCCGCCAGCCCCTCCGATCCCGAAGAACGCGGGTCGAAGCCCAACAACCCGATGACGGGAAGCGCGATGCCCACCGCCACCGCATAGGCTGCATTGGTGGTGACGTTGAAAACCGACGAGAACAGCCCCGCCCGCTCGATGCCGCTGCTTTCCCGATGGCGATCCGCCACATCATAGATCATCGACCGCAGCATCAGATTGCCCGACCCTTGCGTCAGCCCCTGCCCCACGATCAGCAGCACGAACAGCCACATGCGATCCGGCGTCAGGAACAGCACCATCATGTTGATCGCCACCTGCACCGCCTCCGCCATCACCAGCGTCCGCAGCCGCCCGAACCGATAGCTGATCCGCGCCCAGAGCGGCGCTGCGATGATGCCGAACGCATATTGCAGCATCAGCAGCAAGGCCGGTGACGCCATGCCCATGTAGCGGGTGACGAAAAACAGGAAGACCGCGGTGCGAAAGCCCTGTCCCAGCGCGACGAAGAAATCCGACGCGACGATCCGCCAGAGCGCGGCATCGCGCAGCACCGCGCTAAGCCCCTGCCGCCAATTCACCGCCATAGATGTACGCCCCGGAACCGGCGGTTCGCGGAACAGCAGCGCAATCAGCAACATGCCCATGGCCAGCACCGCCGCCACCAGCGCCCCCATAGATCCTACCCGTACCTCCGGATTGCCGCGACCCATCGCGTCGAGCAAAGCGGGGAGGACAAGGACCAGGAAGATGCCGATCGACGAGCCCGTTTGGATGTAAGCTTGCACGCGCGCGCGCTCGACGGGCGACGCCGCCATCTCCCCGCCCCAGGCGTAAAGCGGCGTTGAAGTGGCCGTCCAGCCCAAGCACAGCAGCAGCAGCCACCCGCCCAGATACAGCGGGCTTGCTCCGGCGGGCGGCGAAAATACCGCGAAGAGCGACAGCAGAAACAGCAGCCCGCCACCCAATATCCACGGCTTGCGCCTGCCCATCTTGGTGCGCGTATGATCCGACGCCCATCCGATGATCGGATCGGCGGCTGCGCTCCACAAGCGGCTGATCATGAACACCAGCCCGACCGTCGCCAGGTCCATGCCGATAGCCGTGGCATAAAAGGCGGGCAAATAGGTCTGGAGCGGAATGTTGAATCCGCCAGTCGCGATGCTTGTGACGGAAAAGGCCGCCAGCCTCGGCCCCGATTCGCGCGCCTGATCCGTCATGATGCCCAAATGCCCCTCTATTTTACCGTCCGCGCGCCCTAATGGACGATTATGAAATCCGCGCAGGCGCTAATTTCCGAACAATCTTCCGAATTGCAGATTTTGCAACGAAGGATGTCTTTCTTATCTGCTGTCCCACATGCTATCGGCCCCCCATTCCATTTCAAAGGGGATCATCATGAAGTTTTCTTTCGCTTTTGCAGCGGCTTTGTCGCTTGCTCTTCCCGCCGCCGCCATCGCCGCCGACGCGCCCGTCATCAAGGACCGCGCCTTGGTAAAGACCGTTGACGGCCGCAAGGTCGGCTTCATCGACCGCGTGCTGAAGAACGCCGCTGGCGAGCCGACCGGCGTGCAGATCATCTACAGCGGCCGCTTCGTCGTCATCCCCGCCACCACGCTCAGCGCGGCGGAAAAGGGTCTGGTGACCAGCCTGACCTCCAAGGAAGTCAACAAGCTCTGACGCTCAAAAGGCGCTGCATCCCGCACGGGAACAGCGCCTCGACAGGCATGGCCGCTCCTGTGGCCATGCTATTGCCGTTGTGAGTTGATGTTGCCGCCGTCGACGATGATTTCCGCCGCTGTCATGTAGCTAGCCTCGTCCGACAGCAAAAAGCGGATGACGCGCCCCAGTTCCTCCGCCGCGCCATAGCGGCCCATCATGATCCTACGCTCATAATGACCGGGCAGCGCCGCCTTCGTCCCCGCCATGATCGGCGTGTCGATCATCCCGGGACTCACCGCATTGATGCGCACGCCATCGGCTGACAGTTCGTCGGCCATCGAACGAACGAGCGAGATCACCGCGCCCTTCGCCGCGCTGTAGATCGGGATCATGCCATTGCCCAATGTCGCGTTGATCGACGACAACGCCACGATCGCGCTGCCCGGCAGGCTGCGCAAATCCTCCCGAAAAGCCTGCGTCATCAGCACGATGGACCGGACATGCAGTGCGATCCCCGAGTCCCAATTTTCCGGCGTCACGCCATCGATGCCCGTCGTCTCCGCCGTGCCCGCGCAATGGACGATCCCGCCAACCGCGCCGATCGCCTCCCGCGTGGCGATCGCGGCGGGCGTCACCGCCTGCGGGTTGCGCAGGTCAACGCTGAACCCAACCGCACGCACGCCATAACGCTGGCTGATGATATCCGCCGCGCCTGCCGCACCATCCGCATTGATATCCCACAGCGCCACCGGACGCCCCACCGCCGCAAGAGCATGGGCCGCAGCCAGGCCAATGCCCGACGCGCCCCCGGTGATCACCACACCAGTCGCGGGTGAACCGAGCTGCGGCGAGAAATCAGCCTGGTTGTCCAATGCCGCCACGAACCTCTCCCTTCACAGCTCGACAATTTTTAAATCGATCCGCCTTCTTCCGTTCGTTTCGAGCGAAAGAATCACGCTCAAATCACCTTGCTCCAGATGCTCTATCGCCGCTCCAGGTCGCGATAGGCCGCCGCAACAATGTCGGGCCGCATCGCGCCGTTCAGCCAGCTTGGCCAATATTGCGCGAGGTAGAGTAGGAAGAAGCGGCGCTCCGGGTCCATCCAGCAGGCCGTGCCCGCCGCCCCCGGCCAGCCGAACACGCCAGCAGGCACATCGCCCGGCCAATCGAACATGCCGCCGGTTCGCTCACTGCGCGTCAGGGAAACGGACATGCCCGCGCCGAAGCCGACGCCCGAAAGCGTCTGGCCGATCGGCAGGTCCACATGGGTGACAGCCTCGGGCAGCAGGTTGGACCGGGCCAGCCGCACCGTCTCTGGCTTCAGCACCCGCACGCCGTCCAGCTCGCCCTCGTTCAGCAGCATGGTGGCGAAGCGCACATAATCCTGCGCCGTCGACACCAGCCCGCCACCGCCCGCCGGATAATAGGGCCGCGCATAGAAGCTGTCGGACGCATCATCGGCCAGCGCCCATTTCCCGTCCTTCTTCTCGGGCAGGTCGGCAAAGCGCGCGACCTGGTCCGGCCGGATCAAAAAGCCGGTGTCCACCATGCCGAGCGGTTCGAACACGCGGCGCTGCAGAAAGGTTTCGAACGGCATGCCCGACGCGACTTCGATGACCAGTCCCAGCACATCGAGCGCCACGCTGTAGTCGAAGCGGGTGCCCGGATCCGTCGCCAACGGCAGGGCAGCGATTCGATCGCCCAGTTCGGCGAGCGATGTCGGCGTCGGCAGCTCGCCCGGCCCGGCGACGCGTTCGCGCGTACCCGGCGCCACCCCATGCTTCGTGTAGAGCGCGCCCAGCGTCATACCCGCCATGCCAAATCCCCCAGTATGGGTCAGCAAATGCCGCACGGTGATCGGACGCGCGGCGGGACGCGTCACTTCCGGATCGTCGCCTTCCATCACCCGCATGTCTGCGAAGGCCGGCAGGATTTCGCTGATCGGCTGATCTAGCGCGATCACGCCATCCTCGATCAGCATCATCGCGGCGACGCCGGTAATCGGCTTCGTCTGGGAATAGATGCGGAAGACGGAGCGTTCATCAACGGCAGCGCCGCGCTCGTAACCCAGCCTTCCCTCCGCATGATAGCGGACCGGCCCACCCACCGTTCCCCATGCCAATATGCCGCCGGGGATGACGCCATCCTCAACAAATCTGTGGAGCAAGGCCTCCGTTTCCGGCAGGTCGATCGTGGCGTCCAGCGTATCGGGCATGTGCCGCTATCCTCTTCTATCTTTCGGGCGCTGGTCAACCTCGCCCATGTTCGTGCGGCGCGTTCAGCGCGGTCCCATGCGGATCGCGCCGTCCAGACGGATGACTTCGCCGTTCAACATCGGATTGTCGATAATGCTCTGCACCAATTGCGCATATTCGGATGGCTTACCCAGCCGCGAAGGGTGCGGCACCTGCGTACCCAGCGAATCCTGCGTTGCCTCGGGCAGACCCTGCAGCATCGGCGTCAGGAAGATGCCCGGCGCGATCGTCATCACGCGGATACGATGTTGCGCCAGGTCGCGAGCGATCGGCAAAGTCATGCCGACCACACCGGCCTTGGACGCTGCATAGGATGCCTGACCGATCTGCCCTTCAAACGCGGCCACCGACGCCGTGTTGACGATGACCCCCGCCTCTTCGCCTTCCACATTGGCGGCGGCAAGCCGGGCAGCGAAACGCGAGATGACGTTGAACGTGCCGATCAGGTTGATCTCGACCCCCGTGCGGAAGAGATCGAGCGAATGCGGCGCGCCGTCCTTGCCAATGACGCGCGCACCCGGAGCGACCCCAGCGCAATTCACCAGGATGCGCGGCGTGCCCAGCCGCGCGGCAGCAGCCGCCAGACCGTCATCGACGGATTCGGCGCTGGTCACATCGACGCGGTGGAAACTGCCGCCTAGCCGCTCGGCCAGCGCTCTCCCCGCCTCTTCGTTAAGGTCGAAGATCGTCACCCGCGCGCCCCGGCTCGCCAGCATTTCGGCGGTTGCCGTGCCAAGTCCCGACGCGCCTCCGGTTACGATAGCACACAGATCCTTCACATCCACGATCGCTTCTCCCTCGGGTCAGAAGTCCAGGCTTACCGCCTGATCGAACTGAACGAAGCGGCGCGCGATTTTCCACCCCTCGCCCGTCTTGACGACCGTGTCGCGCTGACGGCCGGTCACGACGATCCGCGAACCCATCGGATTATGGCCCGCATTGACGTTCATGAAGGCATAGTCGGCAAAGACCTGCCCATTTTCCTCGCTGACGATCATATTGAAATTATAGTGACGGTTCCTGCCCTCAGCCTGCCGATCCGACTCCTTGGCATGTTCGACCTGCGCTTCGATGCCTTCGTAACGGATGGTGATGCCTTCCATTTCGGTGACGACATCGGGCGTATAGATCTTCGCCAGCCCCTCCCAGTCTCCGAAGTCGGAACAGCGGGTGAAGCGCGCGATCAGTTCCTGAACCGCGACCTTGTCTTCCAGTGTGATCATGTCTCTCTCCAACTATTATTGCTTGTCATACCAGGGGAAGAAGGACGGCATCTGCGACGCCTTGCCCGTAAATTGCGCAGGCCGCTTTTCATTGAAAGCGCGCACGCCTTCGCGTCCATCGGCCTGGCTTGTGTAGAATACCGAAAGGGACTCGGTCAGATGCGCCTGCCATGGGTCCGGCTGCGCACTGTTGCGGTTCAGCATCTGGCGGATCAGCGCGATCGACACAGGCGAACGATCCTGCACCAGTGACCGGGCGAAGGCTTTAGCCTCATCGACCAGCGTTTCGGCCGGGAACACGCCGCGCACCAGACCCTTTTCATGCGCTTCGGCCGCGTCAAAAATATCGGCCTTGTACGCCCATTCCAGCGCCTGCTCCAACCCGACGATGCGCGGCAGGAAGAAGGATGAACAGGCTTCCAGCGTGATGCCCAGCCGCCCGAAGACGAAACCGAAGCGCGCCTTCTCCGACGCGAATCGGAAATCCATGGGCAGCAACATGGTGGAACCGATGCCCACCGCCGCGCCATTCACCGCGCCCACGATGGGCTTCAGGCAGTCATACATCGCCATCGTCACGCGGCCGCCAGTGTCGCGCACGCCCTTCAGGATCGCCGGATCGTCGCTACGCTCGTGCAGATCCTCCATGGTGGGCGTCATGCTCTCGTCCAGGCCGAAGACATTACCGCCGACCGACAGGTCCATGCCCGCGCAAAAGGCGCGGCCCTCGCCTGTCACGACGATGACGCGAACCGCATCATCCTGGCTCGCGCGGCCATAGGCGTCGATCAGCTCCTCGCACATTTCAACGGTGAAGGCGTTCAGATTGTCGGGCCGATTGAGCGTCAGCAGCAGGACGCCGTCATCCTCGACTTCATATCGGATGGTGTTGTAGCTCTTGCTCATGGTCACTCCGCAGTCAGGGCCGTGGCCCGGGCAAGCGCGTCGCGGCACTCGCCCACGATCCGCTCGATCAATTCGGCGCAGGTCGGGATGTCGTCCATCAGGCCGATGCCCAGGCCCGCCCAGACCAGGCCGCCATCGACCTCCCCGCTCTCCAGCGCCGCACGCCCGCGTGCGCCGGCGACAAGCGCCTTGATATTCTCGAAGGTCGCGCCGGGTTCCCGCTCCTTTACGTTCACTTCCTCGGCGACGGCGTTACGGAAGACGCGCGCCGTATTGCGCAGCTGGCGGAAGATCAGCGTCGTGTCGCGCTCGCTGCCCTGGACGACCGCCTGCTTGATCGCCTCATGGATCGGCGCTTCCTTCGTCAGCATGAAGCGCGTGCCCATGGTCACGCCTTCGGCGCCCAGCGCCAGCGCAGCGGCCATGCTGCGGCCGGTTGCCATGCCGCCAGCAGCCAGGATGGGGATGTCGAGCGCGCGGGCGGCGGCGGGGATCAGCACCATGCCCGGAATATCGTCCTCGCCAGGATGGCCTGCGGCTTCGAACCCGTCGATGGAAACCGCATCAACGCCTGCGCGCTGCGCCGACAGCGCATGGCGGACGGCCGTGCACTTATGGACGATCTTCACCCCCGCCTGCTTGAAGCGGGCGATGAACTCCGCCGGGCTCCGGCCCGCCGTCTCGACCACGCCGACGCCCGAACCGGCGATCACCTCGGCATAAGCTTCATAAGGAACGGGCTGCGCGGTCGGCAGGATGGTCAGGTTCACGCCGAACGGCTTGTCCGTCATCGTACGACACCGTTCTATTTCGGCCGCCAACGCCTCAGGGGTAGGCTGCGTCAACGCCGTCAGGATACCGAGCCCCCCGGCATTGGACACCGCCGAAGCCAGCTCCGCACGCCCAACCCACTGCATCCCACCCTGAATGATAGGATAGCGCGTCCCCGTAAGCTCCGTAATCCGCGTTTTCATTCATTAAATCCCCTTGAATTCAAGCCGCCTCTGCTTCGCCCCACCCTAATTTAGCGAGCAGAGGATATTGCGCCGCCAGTTCTTCTGCATGCGCCGACGCGGCCGTCCCGCGCAATGCTCTGGCCTTGATGCCATGATAGATGGCGGCAAGCCGGAACAGGGCGAAGGCGCGGTAAAAGCCGATATTCTTAATGCCTTCCCGTCCCGTCCGCTGGCAATAGGCAGCGATATAATCCTCTTCGGGCATCAGGTTTAGCGCCGCGATGTCAACGCCGCGCAACCCGGAAAGAATCTCCGGCGGCAGGCGGTACATCACGATGTGATTCACGAAATCCGCCAGCGGATGGCCAAGCGTCGACAGCTCCCAGTCCAGCACTGCCGACACACGCGGCTCGGTCGGATCAAAGACCATATTGTCCGCGCGATAGTCGCCATGAACGATCCGGCTCTCATCGCCCGCGGGAATGTTTACCGGAAGCCATTCGATCAGCCGATCCATATTGGCGTCGCGGCCTGCGGCTTCGTCGCTCAGATATTGGCGGGACCAGCGCGCGATCTGACGCTCGAAATAATTGCCCTTCTTCCCGAAGTCGTCGAGCCCAAGGGCTGCAGGATCGAAGTTGTGCAGCAGCGCCAGCGTCGCGTTCATGGCGTCGAAATAGGCAGGCCGCTCTTCGGCAGGCACGGATTCGAAGCGGGAATTCCAGAAGACCCGTCCCTCGACACATTCCATGACGTAGAACCAGCTGCCGATCACCGCTTCGTCAGTGCACAAGCCGTAAACCTGCGGCACCGGAAAGCCGGCCTTGCCGAGCGCCCCGATCACCCGCGCTTCCCGATCGACGGCATGAGCGCCCGGAACCGTAACACCCGGCGGCTTGCGCCGCATGACGAAGGAGCGGCCCGGCGTGTCCAGCCGGAAGGTCGGATTGGACTGCCCGCCCTTGAACTGCCGGACGGTCAGTTCCCCTTCCGCCTCTGGCACATGATCGCGCAACCAGGCCCGCAGAGCGCCTTCATCGAAACGATGCGCCTCGCGCACTTGCGTGAGGCCCGCATTCAGCTGCTCGACGTTCATGACCGGGCCAATGCCTCGCGCTTGATCTTCTTGGCCAGCGACCATTTATGCACCTGCGTTGGGCCGTCATAGATCCGGAAGGCCCGGATTTCGCGGAACACCTGCTCGACGATCGTGTCGTGACTGACGCCCGTACCACCCATCACCTGGACGCAGCGATCCGCCACACGGAACAGGGTTTCAGATACGGCGACCTTTGCCATGGAGCTTTCGGTGATCGCCTTTTCCCCGGCATCGAGCGCGTCGGCGCACCAGTCGATCATCAGCTCGCACTGCTTTAGGTCGATGAGATTATCGGCCAGCATGAAGCCAACGCCCTCATGGTCGATCAGCGCCTTGCCAAACGCCTGCCGCCTGACCGCATATTCGGTGGCGATCTCATTAGCGCGCGTCGCTGCGCCCAGCCAGCGCATGCAATGGGTCAACCGCGCAGGAGCGAGGCGGATCTGCGCATAGGCAAAGCCTTCATGCGCCGCACCCAGGATCGCGGATGCGGACAGGCGCAGATTTTCGACCTTCACGACCGCATGGCCGCCCGGCATGGAGCTGTCGATCGTGCTGATCAGCCGTTCCTGCTGAAGCGCAGGATGCGGCAGGGGGACCAGGAACATGGTGGCGGAAGGCGTGCCGTCCTCTCGCTCAGTCTTCGCCATAAGGATAGCGAATTTGGCTCCGTCGAAACCCGTCGCGAACGCTTTGCGTCCGTTCACTACCCATTCGTCGCCCTGTAATTCGGCGCGCGTCTGCATCATCGATGGATCGGACCCGGTGCCCCCATCGGCCGCCGGCTCCGTCATCAGGAAGCAGGATCGGCCCTCGCCAGCCACCATGGGGTCGAGAAACTGCTGCTTCTGCTCCGGCGTCGCAACCTTCCCGAGCAGGAACATATTGCCTTCGTCGGGCGCGTTAGTGTTGCACGCCAACGGACCCAGCGGCGAAAGTCCGGACGCGCGCAGAACCCGCGCCGTCGCCCGGTGGCTGAGATGGCTGCCGTCGGGGCGGATATGCGGCGTCAGCACCCCGGCTTCACGCGCCCTGGCGCGTATTTCGTGCACCAATGAATCGAGCGGCCCATGATCGTCCCGGCGGCTGTCCGTCTCATAGGGTACGACGATGTCGCGGACGAACCTTTCGACCTTTTGGGCTATAGCTCGCCCATCCTCATGATCTATGGTCGCCATCTCCGCTCCTTTCGTTTGTTGGCGCTTGCCAAGGCCAGAACCACAATGCAAGGTGTAATTAAAAGAGCCCGGCGAGCTATGTGTGAACACGCCATAGCCGGTCGCGCCGAGAGGAACGACATCCAAATGAAGGAAGAGCATCTCCGCAAGGAATTGCACCACGGCAGGGTGGTGGACTGTTACGCGGATCGGCCGCAAGACATTTACGCGATGTTTCTGGATGCGGTGCGGCGCGCGCCTGACTCGATCGCATTGGTAGAAGGCGATGTGCGATGGAGTTATGCCAGTCTTGCCGCGCGCGTGGACGCCTGCGCCGCGCGGCTGACCGCGCTCGGCCTTGCCGCTGGCGATCGGATGGGCATCCTTCTTTCCAACCGCGCTGACTACATGACATTGCTGGTGGCCGCAGCGCGGCTCGGCGTCATCGCGGTCCCGATGAACATCCGCCAACGCGCGCCCGAAACCGCCTATGCGCTGACCGATAGCGGCGCGGCGGCGATCATTTATGACGACGCGCTGGAAGACCAACTGCCCGACCGCGCCAGCCTGCCCGCGGTCCGCCATTGGCTCCCCTACCAAGCGGAAGCGGCAGCTTGGTCAGCCGCTGGGCCGGAAACGCGAGCAGACAGGCCGGATCACTCCGCAGTGGGAGAGGACGATCCTTTCTGCATCCTATATACGTCCGGCACCACTGGTCGTCCCAAGGGCGCGGTGCTGACCCATCTCGGGCTCACCACCATCTGCATCGGCACTCAAAATCATCTGCAGTTGAAAGACGGCGAGTCGATGATCCTGGCCGTCCCTGCGTCGCACGTTACCGGCATCGGCCTTGTCTTGATGCTCAGCGTCCGCGTGGCCGGCAAGGTGGTCGTGGAGGAGGCGTTCAAGGCACGGCAGTTCCTGGAATTGGCGCAAGCCGAACGCATGAGCTTCGCCATCATGGTTCCGGCAATGTACAAGCTGTGCCTGATGGACCCCGACTTCGACAATTTCGATCTGTCGAGTTGGCGGATCGGCGCATTCGGCGGAGCGCCGATGGCCGAGGCGACGATCGAGGCGCTGGCCGAACATGTGCCACAGCTGACGCTGGTGAACATCTACGGATCGACGGAGACCTCGTCCCCTGCGGTAATGATGCCGCTGGGACAATGCGCATCTCATCGCGACAAGGTGGGCAAGCCACTTCCCTATACCGATATCGTCATCATGGACGAGGATGGACGTCAGGTGCCGCCAGGCGCGCAGGGCGAAATCTGGATTGCAGGGGCGATGACGGTCCCGCGCTACTGGAACAATCCCGAAGCGACTGAAAAAGGCTTTGCGGCCGGCTATTGGAAGTCGGGCGATATCGGCGCGATGGATGCGGACGGATATATCTGCGTACTCGATCGCATGAAGGATATGATCAATAGAGGCGGATTCAAAATCTACTCGGTCGAGGTCGAAAACACCCTGATGGCGCATGAGGCCGTGGCCGAAGCGGTTGTGGTCGGCCGCCCTTGCCCCGTGTTGGGCGAGCGGGTCGAGGCGTTCGTCGTGACGAACGAACAGGCCGACGACGCCAGCCTGCGTCAATTCTGCGCGGAGCGCCTTTCGGACTATAAGGTGCCCGATCATGTCTATATCGTGGAAGGCCCGTTGCCCCGCAATCCGAACGGAAAGCTGCTGAAAAATGCGGTGCGCGAATGGCTTCCAGCCTTGTCCGAGGGCCAGCCCGCCTAACTACATCGCTCGTTGTCATATATTGCCTTTGCCGGGCAGATGAGATAGGGTCGGCATGCCGATGGGGCCTGCGCGCAGTCAGGCTGCCAATCCAAACCAGTTCAACGTTCATAAGAACGAGGAGAGCATTGAATGACCACCCAATTCCGCCCCGTCGCCCCGCCCCAGATCATCGAGGGCGCCTATAGCGAAGACCAGCACAGCCGGATGCTGAACGTCGTTCGGGAAAACGGACCCTGGTCGCTGATCCTAGCGCAGCATTTTAAATCCCCCGAGGAAGTCGTCGCGACCACGTCGGGCAGCATACCTGCGGGGTTCAAGCCGACCTGGGACATGTTCCTGTCGCCCGTGTTCCGCGGCTATTTCGCGCAAGGATCGACCGTCCAGCATCCCGAGATCGAGGATTGCTTCTTCAACACCAAGTTCCTCGACCTCGTGCGCGGCTATTGGAAGGCGGAATATGCCCGTCCCGAAAATATGCTGTTCAACATTCAGGGCCCCTCACGCGGCAGCGACACGCCGCACGTCGATGCGACCCGCTTCCGCGGCATCTCCATGCAGACCTCGCCGGTCTGGCTGATGAACATCATGGTGAAATCGGGCCTGTTCGAACGTTGGCGCGCGAAGAAGGCGCAGGTAATCACCTGGTATTACAAGGGCAAGATCGGCGGCGGCTTCAACTATTGGCCCAACGGCCCCAAGGCTCAGCCCGCCCAGATCAAGGCGCCGATGTGGAGCCGCGCCGTCGTCGTCGAAAATGAAATGATGTACCACACGGCTGAAGCCGTCGGTCCGTCGTCGATGCGCCAGCCCGAAGGCCTGGCGATCAATTCGCAGATGAGCGCGGACCCCGAAGACCCCAATGGCTGGCAGATCACCACTGACGGCAAGGTGATCCAGAAGATTCCGGAAGATGAGTTCCGCTTCCTGATCCACTGGGGCGCGGACATCTTCATGGATTACACCGAACTCAAGCAGTCCCTCGATCACACCGACGACATCGGGCATGATCAGGTGTTCGACATGCTGATCGCCGACCTGCGGGCGCGCGGCCTGACGTTCGAAGTACCGACCGATCCGCTGACCGACAAGCAGTTCATCACGCTGCTGGTCCAGACCTATGACCCGGGCAAGCCTTCGATTTTCCCGCCTGAACCGGAAGAAGTGCTGGCGGCCTGATGCAGGCTTGACGAAGAGCCGGCCGCGTTCTCGCGCGGTCGGCGCAGACGTTCAAACGCGTTAAACCAAAGGTGAGGAATAGAAGGAGCAAGTCCAATGGTCGCCGTTCCATCACCCCGATCATCACCCCGCCGAAGCTGCTTCAGGATTGTCCTTCACGGTGCCAACAGACCTATGACTGACCCAGCCTCATCGCCACGCTGGCCGCCCCTTGTGCGATCAGCCCGAGCAATTATCCCGCCGAAGCGCCGCTGGCGCTAGCGGCATGACGCTTCCCAGCTTCGGCCTTGAGGGGAAGACGGCGCTCGTCACCGGCGCGAGCAGCGGGCTTGGCGAGCATTTCGCGCGGACGCTCGCTGCCCAGGGGACACGGTTAATCCTGACAGCGCGGCGGACCGATCTGCTTCAGTCGCTTGCAGCGTCCCTTCCCGATGCGCGCGCCATGGCGCTGGACGTGCAGGACGCCTCGTCCATAGACCGGCTGTGGCAACAGGTGGGTGCGGTCGATATTCTGGTCAACAATGCGGGGGTGGCAGGCGGCGGCCCTCTACTCGATCAGGACGAAGCGGAATGGGACCGCATCATGGATACCAATGCGCGTGGCACCTATTTGGTAGCGCGCGGTGCGGCGCAGGCGATAGTTGCGGCCGGGCGTCAGGGCAGCATCATCAACGTGGCGTCGATCCTTGGGCTGCGTCAAGCGGCGCAGGTCGGCTCCTACGCCATTTCTAAGGCTGCCGTCGTGCAGATGTCGAAGGTCATGGCGTTGGAATGGGCGCGCCACGGCATTCGCGTGAACGCGCTATGTCCAGGTTATATTTCGACGCCACTCAACGCTGCGTTCTGGGAAATGGACGCGGGCAGAGCGCTGATCGGCAGAATTCCGCAACGCCGCCTGGGACAGCCGGAGGATCTGGACGGCGCGTTGCTCCTGCTGGCGTCAGACCTTGGCGCTTATATCACCGGTGCTGAACTGGTCGTGGATGGTGGTCATATGGTGAATACGCTTTAGAACCCGCGTCACCTCGGATTGACCCTGAATTTTCGTTCGTTTGTTTGAGGCGATCCCTTCGCCTCGCTTCAATCGTCAACACTTCACCTGTCTTGCAAAAGAATAGATGGGCTTCGACAAGCTCATCCCGGACGGAAAAGTTGGATTGATACAGCCGAAGGGAGCATTCCGGGCTGGCGGAAGGTGCGCTCGGGTCGATTGACCGCTATGCCGGTCCTGCTGCTTGTACATGAGCGGAAGGAAATCGATGCGCATTCTCGTCCTCGGCGCGACCGGCTATCTCGGGTCGCACATTGCCCGTCACCTCACGGCATCGGGGCATCGGGTCAGCGGCCTCACTCGCAGCAGCGATCGCGATGCGGCCCTGGTGATGGAGGGCGTCAGACCGCTGCGCGGCGACCTTAGCCAGTTGGACGCCGTCATCGACATGATGCGCGAACATGATGCGACCATCTATGCCGCCCAGCTCATGCTGCAGGAGGAGTTCGACACGATCGCGGCGCTATTGAAGGCGATGGACGGCAAGTTGCATAGCTTTCTCTTCACCAGTGGCACCGGCCTGTTGTCCCAAAGGACGGACGGGGCGTGGAGCGAGGACAGCTTCGCCGAAGACGACCCTTTCATACCGTCCAAATATATCGGATATCGCCTCGTGACCGAAACGATGATCCGGCAGGCGGGAACATCGGGCAGCGTCCGCGCAATGGTGGTTCGGCCGCCGATGATCTGGGGCCATGGCGGCTGCGGCCATCTGCGCATGTTCTACGCGGATGCCGTGCGCAACAGTGATGTCGCCTATCTGGGCGCAGGGCTAAACCTCTATTCCAATGTCCATGTCGATGATCTGGCGGAGGTCTATCGCCTGGCGCTGGAGAAAGGCATGGCGGGCGCGCTCTACCATGCCGTCGCTGGGGAGTTGAACAATCGCATGCTGGCCGAGGCGGTGGCCCGCGACCTTGGCGTCCATGCACACAGCGTGGATTTCGCCGAAGGCGTTCGCCGCTGGGGCAAGTTCGAAACGCTGATCGGCATGGCGACCTGCAGCCGTTCTCGCAGTCCGCGAACACGGCGCGAACTGGGCTGGACGCCCCGCCATCTCAATATCCTCTCTGATGTAGGCCACCCTGCCTATCGCGCGCTGGCGGGGCGGTAGCAAGACCAGCGACCTTTCCGCTGACCCGGAACAGGCGTTGCCCTGCTTTGACGAAGGCTCCGCCTGCCCTTCAATCACGCCATTTCCAAAAGGAGAGATTGATGACGAGCGAAGCCCTGTTCAGCAAAGCCGACATTCCTCGCGCCGACCGGCCGATCCGCCTGGGATCGCTGCTCTTCACTATGGTCGAGCCGCGCCCCGGATATGAGGCGGCCTATAATCGATGGTATGAGCGCGACCATTTCTACAGCGGCTGCATGATCGGCGCCTATACGGTGGCAGGCGGCCGCTATGTCGCCACCCGCGCGGAAAAGGCGAAGCGCTTCGGGTCCGGCAGCATAGACTTGGCCAAGGGGTCCTATCTCGCGCTCTATTGGATATTGGACGGGCATCACAAGGATTGGGACGCTTGGGCGGTGAAGCAAGTGAATGACCTGCACGCGACTGGCCGCATGTTCAAGGAACGAGACCACATCCACACCAGCTTCTACAATTTCGACGCCGAGTATAATGCGCCGGGCAGCGCCATGCCGATCGAACTGGCGCTCGACCGCGCCTATGGCGGCGTGGTCGCCTTCATCGTCGATCTCAATACCGGGAAAAGCGCGGCCGACCTTTCGGACTTCCTGCGCGCGCGCAATCTGCCGGGGGATGTGGCGCTCAGTGGATCGCCGCTGCCGCTCGACCCCACCAGTCCGAAGGATGTGCCGATCGAGGCCAATCACCGCGCTGTGTTCCTGAGCTTCTCGGTTGAAGATCCCAAGGCCGTTTGGGACAGCGCCTATGTGCCACTCGGCCGGGCAATCGAGGAAAGTGGGATCGGCAGGATCGTCATCGCCTCACCCTTCATGCCCACCGTCGTGGGCACCGACACCTATACCGACCAGCTTTAACGGCTGGTAAGCGAACGAGGGCGGCCGCAAACGGCCGCCCTGCCCCCCTTATAGCAATTCAAAATCTTCTTTGCGCGGGCCGCGGCATTCATTCCAGAAGTCGATGAGCCGCCACGGCCAAGACAGGAAATTCCGCTTCTTGCTATTATTGTAATAGCTGTAGGCCCGCGGATGGCTCCAGATCATCTTGACCATCTGGGTCTCCACCTTCTTCTGCCAGGTGTCGAAGGCAGGCTTGGTGGGCTGCAGCGCCTTCTTTTCCTTGGCATTGACCCAATCGAGGCACTCGATCGCATAATTGACCTGACGCTCGGAAATCAGGTTTTGCCCGGCCGCATGGTTGGGCGCGCTGTTCGGCCCGACCGTGTGGAAATAATTGGGGAAGCCGGGGATGAGCATGCCGAAATAAGCGCGCGGATCTTCCGTGCCCCACTCGCTGCGCAGATGCTTGCCGCCAATGCCGACGATTTCCAGATCGCCCATCATGTTGGCGACGTCGAAGCCGGTGGCGCAGATCAGCACGTCCAGTTGGATCTCGCGTCCATCCTTCAGCAGCAGCCCCTTGGGCGTCACCTTTTCGATGCCCGACTGCTCAAGATGGACATGCGGTTCCAGATAGGTCGGGAAATAGGGGCCGCGGTCGAGGATGATGCGCTTGGAAAAGACCGGGAAGTCCGGTGTCAGCTTTTCCCTGAGGTCAGGCCGATCGGCGAACATCTTGTCGATATAGCCGACCGCGAACTTGCGCATCCCTTCGTTCACTGCGGAAACCGAAGGGGAATCCTCGGGCCATTCGGGATCGAGCAGCACATTGGGATAGAGCCCGTCGGCGGCGTACCAGTAGATGCGGAAGCGGAACCATTCCAGATAATGCGGGATGTGCCGCATGGCGAACTTGACGCCTTCGGTGACTTCATCGTCGCCCGCTGGGCTCGGCATTACCCAATGGCGGCTGCGCTGGAAAACATACAGCTCGCTCACGTCCTTGGCGATGGCGGGGATCAGCTGCGCCGCGCTGGCACCCGTGCCGATGACGCCGACGCGCTTGCCCTTGAGGTCCATCGACGTGTCCCAGGTGGCGGTGTGCAGCCGCGTGCCCTGGAAGCTGTCGAGACCCGGAATAGCAGGCCATTTCAGACGGTTGACAGGGCCGTGGCCGTTGATGACAGCATTGGCGCGGATAACCTCTTCGCTGCCGTCCTTCCTGCGGACGGTGACGTTCCATACTGCGGCGTCCTCGTCCCAGACCAGCTTTTCCACCAGCGTATTGAAGCGAAAATTCGGCCGCAGCTTGTAATCGTCAGCCACCCGCTTGAGGTAGGCGAACATGTCCGTGCCCTGCGGGTGGTAATTATGCCATTCGGAATTGAGCGCGAAGGAGAAGGAGTAGAAGTGGCTGGGCGTATCGACGCCCACGCCCGGATAGCGGTTTTCCCACCAGGTGCCGCCGACTTCTTCATTCTTTTCGATGATTTCCCAATCATAGCCCGCTTCGGCCAGCTTTACGCCCGCCGCAAGGCCGGTCATGCCCGCGCCGATCACCAGCACCTTGAAGCCGGCAGGGGCGGGCTTGCGGTCCTTGCGCTGGCGCCGTGGAACTTCGGGACGGAAACCGATCTGGTCGTAGAGCAGCGGCAGGAATTCGTCGGCGACTTCCTCGGCCAGGCCGACCGTCATCATGCGGTGCATCAGCGCCTCGGCAATATCGCCCTCCAGCGCCGCACCCGGCGTGCTGAGGACATAGAGCAGCTTCTGCCGTAGTTCTGCGGTCAGGTCCGCTGGGATCTCTTCGGGAGGATAGGCATAGGGCGACTTGATATGCGGACCGAACTTGTCGAGCATCGACTCATCACCGCTCAGATGCACATAGGTCATCAGCAGCGTGTGGATTTCGCCCTCCGCCAGCGCCTGCCGTAATTCAGGCGTATCCTTCAGCGGCAGCTTGCGCGCCTTTAAGTCGGCAGGGGCGGTCCCCACCACGTCTGCATATTGGGCAGCCATTCACTCACTCCTCAAAAAAACGCTATTCTGATCGCTTGCAGGTCTATCCCGCCGCCGGGAGGAACCAAGGTTCAAACCGGCATTTCCATATCTATGGAGCCGCCGCACGATGCCTTGCCCGCCAGCTTTCCATGGTCTTCTTCCCAAAGACACTTAAGACAGGAGCAGGACATTGGCCGTTCCCCTTCATGGCCGCGCGGCCCTCATAATCAGCGAATGCCAGCGCGGGATCGTGGAGCAGGGCATGGGCGGCTTCGCGGGCCTGATCGGGCAGGTTGCGGAACGCGGCATCCTGCTCAAGATTGCCCATCTTGCCGGGCGATTCCGGGACGCGGGTCTCCCGATATGGCACCTCACCATCGCTCACCGGCCAGACTTCGCGGACGTCCAGCCCAACAGCCTGCTCGCGGTGATGGCTCGGAAAAACCGCCTGCTGATCGCGGGAAGCCCGGAAGCGCAGATTGTCGGCGAACTGTCGCCCGCACCGCAGGATTTCGTCGTCGCGCGCAGTTCGGGGCTGATCGGGCTTCACGGCACGGCACTCGACGCCATGCTGCGGCGGATGCGCATAGACACGATCGTGATTACTGGCGTCTCGACCAATGTCGCCGTTGCGGGCTGCGCGATGGCTGGCGCGGATCTGGGCTATCATGTGATCATCGCAGAAGATTGCGTGGCGGCGGCCGACTCCGGCACTCATGAAGTCATCATGAGGGACCAGTTGCGCATGGTCGCTCGCATCGCCAGCGCCGATGACATCGAACAAGCGCTGCAACCATCCGGCCCTTATTGAATACTGATCGTCTTGCTCCGGCGGATTCCGTCATTGTAGCGGAAGATGACCGACTGCATGCCTGACAGCATCTGCCGCACATCATTGTCGCTTGAGAACAAGGGATCGCCCACAACGCCAATGGCGTAGGAAGCGACGCCGTGCGGCACGCGCAAAGGCATGGCGATGGAATCGACCGGCTGCGACCGGCTGCGGCGGCAGATGGAAAAACCGCGGTTGCGCGTCTGGGCTATGCGATCCACCAGATGCTTCATCAGCGTCGGCCCTTTCGGACCAAAGCCAAGCCGCTGTGTCCGGGTGGCGAGTTGAATGATATCGACATTGGATTGCTGCGCCAGCATCGCCGCCGCAAAATTGGTGCCGGGACGCCAACTATTGCGTTCGAAACAGACCATCTGGTCGTGATAGCTGGGCGCTACGTCCGGCGACGCCTTCCAATCGCCTAGCGTTTCCGCGATGCTTTCAGACCAGCAGTCATTCTGCTGAGTGACGAACACGCTCGCTCCGGTTTCACGGCGCATATCCTCCATGATCTCGCCAATCTGTCCACCGCCGAAGAAGCTCTGTTCGATCGATGAAGCATTGGCGACGATCTTGTAGGATGGAGCGTAAAGCTTAGTCGCCTGATTGTAGGTGAGATAACCGGTCGCCGCGAGCGTCCGCAAGATCTCATCCGCGCTGGAATTGGGGATACCGAGCGCCTCGCTGATTTCGATAGTACGAGCCGGAACGCCCGCGTTCATGAAATATTCGAGGACCTCCAAAGTCCGCAGACAGGATTTTACACTCCCCCGTCCACGAGACCTTCCGTCCGCCTGTGAGCTAGAGCCCATTCCGCCTCCTACACACCTCGCCTTTTCGACGCCGGCCGTACCGTCCGCCGATTTATAGTAACGCCTACTATATTCTGAGCGAGCGATGGATTCAAGCGTCCGAAAATGCCGGCGAAAATGGCTGTTACAGCCATGCGGAAACCAAGCTTTTTCGGGTCGCCAACCACCGCACCCTCCTCTTTACATTGAGGAATGCCGGAAAATACAAGCCGCGTCACCGCCGCCGTAAAGCGCCCTTTTCTAAACAGCCGCATGACGCTCAGCTACACTGAATGGCCGAATCATGGTGCGCCCCTCGTCATCCTGATTCACGGAAGCCGCGACCATAGCCGCAGCTGGGACGCGATGGCGGAAGCGTTGCGGCCAAAATATCATGTGATCGCGCCGGACCTGCGCGGCCATGGCGACAGCGGCTGGTCGCAGGACGGGCGCTATGACTTCGCCGCCTATCTGTCCGACCTCGCCGCGCTGGCACAGGAGCTTGGCCTTGGCGCGGAGCGGAGGGCGGCGCTGATCGGCCATTCGCTGGGCGCGCATATCGCACTGCGGTTCAGCGCCGTTTACCCGGATAAGGTGCGCCAGGTGGTGGCGGTCGAAGCGGTCGGCGCACTTCCCGCCATTGAAGAGCGCCGTCTGGGGCGGATGATCGAAAAGAGGATAGGCGACTGGCTGGAGGAGCGGCATGCCGCTTCGCTGACGCCCCCCCGCCAGTTCGCGTCGATCGATGAAGCGGAGGACAGGATGCGGGCACGCCACAGATTTCTGTCGGCTACCCAGGCGCATCATCTGACGCGCCATGGCCTGAAGCGGGTGGGCGAGGCGAACTGGCAGTGGAAGCATGATCCCTATCTCGCCGTCTGGCCCTTTCCCGACATCACGCCGGACGAGGCCCGCACATTGTGGCGTCACATTTCTTGCCCGGCACTGCTGCTCTATGGCGAGCGCAGCTGGCCGTCCGGTGTGCCCGCCGACCTGCTGAGGGCGATTCCGCATGTGCGGGAAGTCCGGCTGGCCGACAGCGGTCATTGGCCGCAGCATGACGCGTTCGACGCATGCCGCGCCGCGATCGAAGAGTTTCTGGCCGAATGATCGGCCGGACCAAAGGCTATTCGTTGCTTTTCTTCGTTGCCATGACGCGCGGATCGAAATGGTTTGCCGCCATCCATCCGCCATCGACGAACAGCGTGTGCCCGGTCACATATTCCGACAGACCCGAAGCCAGGAACAGGACGGCACCGGCCACATCGCGAGTGGTGCCGGGCCTGCCGATCGGCAGCACGCTCGATTCCATCAGCGCGCGGGAATCCGGCGTCTCCGGCAGGCGCGGGGTGGTGATGCTGCCCGGCGCTACGGCATTGGCGCGGATGCCCTGGCGTCCCCATTCCGCCGCCATGGACTTTACCAGATGCATAAGGCCAGCCTTGGCCGCGCCATAGGGTGCGTGCATGGGTGAACCGACAGCGCCGTCCACCGACCCGATGCAGATCAGCGATCCAGGCACCCCGCGCGCGATCATCGATTGCGCAACGGCGCGGCCGGTCACGAAGAAATAGCGAAGGTTCCGGGACTGATCATAATCCCATTCCTCCAGCGTCACGTCGAGCAGCGGCTTGAACAAAGCCTGTCCGACGATGGTAACCAATATGTCGAGGCCGCCCATCGCTGCTTCCGCATCGGCCACTGCCTGCTTGACCGAGGCTTCGTCCAATATGTCCGCTTCGATCGCGATGCCCGCGCGGCCCAGCGCCCGCACTTCCTTCGCGACCTGTTCGGCCCTTTCGAGCACGCTGTCGAGCACGGCGATGTCGCATCCGGCTTCCGCCAGCAGCAGGGCGCTTGCTTCGCCCATGCCGCGGCCGCCACCGACGATCAGCGCCTTCTTTCCTTCCAAACCCAACAATGACACGGTCATTTTCTCATCCTCTCAGGCCGCGTCGGCCATGAACATCTTCTTCACATCGTTCAGGCTGACCTTGAGCGACGGCGTGCGCGGCAGGGCATCGACTATGCGGATTTCCACCGGCACATGGGTAGGCGGCAATTCGGCGCGCAGATGCGCCAGCAGCGCCTGCTCATCAACTATCCCCGCGCTCTGGCTCAATTCGACCGCCGCGACCGGGACCGCGCCGAGGCGGGCGTCGGGGATGCCGACGACAGAGGCATCGACCACGGCGGGATGCTGGCGCAGCACATCGACCACGCGCTCAGGCAGGATCTTGAAGCCGCCCCGCACGATCGCGCCGTCGAACCGCCCCCGGTGAAAGACGTAGCCATCCTCGTCGATCATCACCAGATCCGTGGTGCGTACCCAGTCCGGACGGACGGACGGGCAATGGACTTCAAGAAGCCCTTCGGCACCGTGAGGCACTTCGGCTCCGCTTTCCGGATCGATGGCGCGGATCTCGACGCCCGGCATGGGCAGGCCGGTGCTGCCGCGCTTGCTGTCGCCCCTGTCCGCGCGCATCTGCGGCGTCCAGCGGACGATGGTACCGCAAAACTCCGTCGCGCCCATGCCCCAGAGGATCGGCAGATTGTAACGCTTTTCAAACCTGTCCTGCAGGTCTGGGTCCAGATAGGCCGAGCCGCCCGAGACGCTTTTCACGCTCTCCATGTCTTCCGGGGAGACGTCCGCGTCCATGATCATGGCGATCGCTGTGGGATTGAGGCCCAGCGTATCGGGCCTGTGGCGGCGCAGCGCATCAACCAGGCCATCGACGGTGAACCGCTCCATCAGCACCAGCGGCGTGTTGTTGACCGCCGCGCCCGTCAGCAGACACACGCCGCCCACGCCGCCCAAGGGCCAGATATTGATCTGCACCGAGGGAGCATTGCCGGACTCCGCACCGGGCGCGCTCATCACCGCCCGTTCCAACAGCTTGAGCGGCATCGGGATGCGCTTGGGCGTGCCGGTGGTGCCGCTCGACAGCACTTCAATGCCGCCATCAGGCAAGGCGTCGTCAAAGCTGGTCCGCGTGCACTTTTCCAGCCCCTCGACCAGCCTTGGTTCGGCATCGATGTCCGCCAGAGCAATGCCGGCACAGCCCGCTTGCTCAGCCGCCTTCCGGAAATTCGGCCAGTCCTGTTCGTCCGCGAGGATCGCCGCGGCGCCAAGGCTATCGATATTGTCGGCGATCGCAGTCGCCGGCAGGAAGGGATAGACGAAGCTGATCGACCGGCGATGCGCCAGCAATCCCACGACTGCAGCCGCATGCGCCAAGCGGTTTCGGATGATGATCCCCACCTTCGCCGATGGTGGGCAACCGGCGGCCTCCAGCTGCGCCACGACTGCTTCGCCATAGCGCGCAACGTCGCCCCAGCTGACCCAGCGGCCCTCAAGTTCGATACCGCGTTCGCTGGCATGGTCGCGCAGATTGGCGCGCAGCTGTTCGATGACGTCGTGGCTCACAGCTTTTCCTTAGTTCCGCACGCCTTCCAGCAGGCCCTTGAGGTTGGAGGACATGACCATTTCCTTTTCCGCCATGGAATAGCTGGTCAATTCATGAAGGAAGTCGAGGGGATGTTCGGTTCCTTCCGGGTGCGGATAGTCGCTGCCGAACAGTATCCGGTTCACCTGCATATGCTCCTTCAACTGCCCGAAGTCGTCCTCGATAAAGGGCGTCACGAAGACATTGCGGTGAAATTGTTCAACCGGATCATTCATGAATTTCTGCGGCATCTGCCCGTAAACATGCTTCAGCTGGTCGATCAGCGGGATGACCCACTTCGCGCCATTTTCCACGCTGACCAGCCGGACGTCGGGGAAGCGGTCGAACACTCCGCCGCAGATGATCGCGGCCACCGTATCGGAAATGGCGCGTTCAATGATCCGCAGGCAGTTGACGAACGGATCAGATTCAAACGGCAACCACTCTGCGCCGCCGGTCCACATCTCGATCAGATGGTCATAGTCCGAGTTGGAAGCGTGGATCGACACGAAGATCTTTGCTTCCTGGATACGCGCCCAGAAGGCGTCGAAATCCTTGAGCCCCATCGACCGGCCGCCGCGATAGCCCGGAACGGGGGAAGGCCGGATGCAGATGGTCCGAGCCCCTTCCTTGATCAGCCAATCGGTCTCCGCGACCGCCCGGTCCATGTCGGCAAGTGAAACGACCGGCACGCCGAACAGACGGTTCTCGCGCGCGAAACCCCATTCCTCGCTGGTCCACTGGTTGAGCGCATGCAGGGCGTCGTGCAAGAACTCATGATCATAGCTCATCCACTTTTCAATGACCGAAAAGAGGGTGGGGAACATGAGCGCGGCATGCACATTATGGCCATCCAGTACCGCCAGACGCTCCTTGCCGGTGCGCCAGGATTCCGGCGGAGCGATCGGCTTGCCGGTCATCTGACGCATGGTCAGACCCTCGGGATTGTTCGCCCTGTAATAGTTGACGTGGGTGCCGGGAGCCGCAACGCGCTCGAAAGTGGGGTTCGGAATATAGTCCGAAATCTGTCCCTTGATCGCCAGACGCTTGCGGCCATCGACTTCCACGAAGCGGAAATCCTTGTGCCACTTCTTGGGCAGGTGACGGAACAGCGCGTCTTCCGGTTCATAAAAATGATTGTCCGCATCATAGACGGGAAAGGGTAGGCTGGGCGTTGTCATGGTGACGTCTCTCGATAGAAATAATGGTCTGCTTGTCGGTCAGTCCGGATGGTCCGGTCAATTGAGCGAGGCGGCTTTCCGGCTACATGGAAGCGCCGGAAACCGCGGATTTCAGGGCTTTGGTAAAGGCCGCCATGGTTGCAACGGCGGCGGCCGCTTCGGGCGATCCGGGGGCCATGAGCGGCCAGACATGGCCCATGCCCGGTGCGACGTGCAACGTCACGCGACGGTCCGCGATCGCCAGCTTTCTTGCAAAGGCAAGCGCTTCGTCCAGAAGCACTTCCGCGCTGCCGGTCAGGATCAGAGTCGATGGGAAATCGGCGGGGTCGGCATTGAGTGCTGATACTAAGGGATCATCGGGCGCATGGCCCTGAAGATAGAGTTGCGCGGAATCCAGAACCGCCGCCTTGGAAAAGAGCGGATCGCGCTCCGCATTGCGATCAAGGCTGTCGCCCTGGGCCGTCAGATCAAGCATCGGCGAGACAAGAATGGCACCCGCGGGCCGCTCACCCGCCCGCGCCGCGAGGATGCAAAGCGCGGCAGTCAGGCCGCCCCCGGCAGAGTCCCCTGCAATGACCGCAGACTGGCTGTCCTCCAGCGCGCGATAGACCGCGACGATGCTGTGCAGCGCGGCGGGAAAAGGATTTTCGGGTGCGAGCGGGTAAAAAGGCAGGATGATCCGCCGCCCGGCTTGATCGGCTATCCCCTGCGCATAAGCGATATAAGCGACAGGCGAACCCAGCCGGTATCCGCCGCCATGGAGGTAGAGGATGTCGCCCTGTGCCGGGCCGTTTTGCGGCTCAACCAGCAAGCAGCGTACGCCACCAATCAGGGCTTGCTTGGGAGCGTCTCCCTCGCCCGTGCTACCGGCAGCGCGGGCTCTTCGTTCCAGCAGCCCCGCATCTGCAGGACGACCGTCGCGCAACGGCGGCAGATACCAGGCGCCAGCGCCGGTCACAGCACGAACACCCCGCGCGCCAGCTTGCCTTCCTCAAGATCGTGGAAAGCCTGCTCGAAATCGGCCAGATCGTAGCGCTGCGTCACCAGCTCATCCAGCATCAGCTTACCCTGTCGATATTGGGCGATGTAGGACGGAATGTCACGATGCGGCCGCGATGCGCCATAGCGCGCGCCCATGACGCCGCGATCGACAAAGGCGAGTGGGGTGAGCGACACTTCGGCGGTGGTACCCGCCGCCGTGGTGCCGACGATCACGCAATTACCGCCCCAGCCAAGGCTCGCCATGGCGTCGTTCAGCACGCGGGTATTGCCGACGCACTCGAACGACCAATCGACGCCGCTGCCATGATCTGGGTTGCCACCGGACACAATGTCCTTGATCCGCTGCGGCGTGTCCTCCTTCGACGCGTCGATGAAATCGGTTGCGCCGAACTCGCGCGCCTTCTCCTCGCGCGAAGCGAGCAGGTCGATGGCGATGATGCGGCTCGCCCCGGCCAAGCGCAGGCCCTGCAGCACGTTGAGGCCGATGCCGCCAATGCCGAACACCGCTGCCGTCTCGCCCGGCTGCACGCGCGCGCGGTTGACGACAGAGCCCACGCCGGTCAGCACGCCGCAGCCCACGACGCAGGCGGTATCCAGTGGCACTGTAGGGTCAATCTTCACCGCCTGATTGGACTTCACCACCGTCTTTTCGACAAAGGTGGATGTCGCCGCGAAGCTGGAGACGGGCTCCCCATTGCGCATGAAGGGTTGGGAGCGGTTGCCGTAAGACTGGCGGCAATGAGTCGGCCTGCCGCTTTCACAAGGACCGCAACGGCCGCAATTGGCAAGGGTGTGGAGAGCGACATGGTCGCCGACCGCCAGATCGGTGACTCCTGGACCGAGCTTTTCGATCACCCCCGCCCCTTCATGGCCCAACACAGCAGGCGCAGGCCAATCGATCGTGCCGTTGATGACGGAGATATCGGAATGGCAGATGCCGCTGGCAGCGATGCGCACCAGCACTTCGCCCGCCTCCGGCTCGCGCACCTCCACATCCTCGACATAGCGGATCTTGCCGGGACCTTCGTAGATCAGCGCACGCATTCAGCTTCTCCCAATATATTCTTATCTTGCGTCGATGCGGCCCGGCAGTAACGGCCGACCGCCTCACCCAGCATAGCGATGCGGGACAACGACAAGGGCCGGTCGAACCCGAAGAGCGACAAGGTGCACAGCACCGCGCCATCGGGGCCGAAGACCGGGGCAGAGATCATATCGACCGCATGAAGGCGATCGGCCTGCCCCTCGATCATCAGATAATCCTCGCCCATCTGCCCGATCAGCTCGGCCGCGCGCTTTTGCCGGTCGTCGGCGAGGGGTTCCTCGGCCATGTCGAGTACCGCACGACCAGCCGCCACCTGCTCAGGGCTGCGCCGCATCACCGCGTAGCCGCGCTGGCGCACCATCGCGAGCGACTGGCGCAGGCGGTCCTGCTCGATCGGTCCTGCCGCCTTGCCGAGCCAGTCGTCCACTTCCCGGCTGTCCGCCCAAGCGAGGAATGGCGTGCCGAGCGGCGGGATAAGCGGCACGCGCTGCCCGATCCGCAACCCGGGGAGCCGCCCCGGTCCTTCCGACGCCAGGGCGATCAACCGGTCCCCCAGCCGCGCGGTCAGCAGGCTGTCCAGATCTAGGTCGGCAGACATACGGGCGATCTGGTCGCGTGCCGCTGCGACCACAGGATGGCACTGGAGCGCGGCATGGCCGATTGCGATGAGCGCAGGGCCAAGCCTGTAAGCCCGCCCCCTCTCCTGCCGGACGAGATAGCCGTCGCGCGTCATTGCGCCGAGCAGTGCGTGGCAGGACGCCGGATTCAGGTCGAGGTGTCGCACCAACTCCGTCAGCGAATAGCCCCGCATCGGGTCCGCCGCCATGAAATTCAAAATGTCGATGGCGCGCGATGCGGCCAATGCGGGGCGAGGCACGGCTATTCCCTCAACTGAGTTCCAGATCGTCCCAGTTCACCACCGTGCACATGCGGTGATAATCGGGGCTGAGCCAGGGCGCATTGACCTGAAGGCGGCGATGTTCGCGGTTCACATAATAATTCTTCTCGATGCCGCCCTCTGGCGTCATCTGCAGCCAGTTCTGCGCCTCTTCGTCGAGTTCGCGGTTATAGCGTTCGAACGCCTCCCGCTTCACATCGACGCGGCCTTTGCCTTCTTTCAACATGCGCATCATGCACTGAGCAGCGAAGCTGGCCCAGATCAGCCACCATTGCGGCAGGCCGGTGCCGCCGGTCAGCGGTTGCGAGTTGGGGCCGTAAAGCATGAATAAATTAGGGAATTGCGGCACCATCATCGACAGATAGGCGCGGGGGCCGTCGCCTGCGTCCCATGTGTCGTGGAGGTCCTGGCCTTCCTGGCCCTTATAGCGGGCGGGCCAGAGATATTTAAGCACGTCGAAGCCGGTTGCGGCGATGACGATATCGAAGTCGCGTTCGGCGCCGTCCGCCATCACGAAGCCGGTCCTGGTGAAGCGTCCCACCGATCCGGTCAGCAGTTCCACATTGTCGCGGGTGAGCGCGCGATACCAGCCATTATCGACCACGGGGCGGCGCGACATGGGGGCATAATCGGGGATCAGTTTTTCGATGAGATCCTCGCGCCCGCCGGTTTCCTGCCGGATATAGTTAGTGAGGAAGGCGCGCATGTCGTCATTCGCCTTGCTGACCTGACCACCCTGGGCCTGCCATTCCCGATCGACGCGCTGCAGCCGGTCGATATCGAACAGGGGAGCGGTCGCGGCGTAGCGCGCCCAGTTCCAGTAGCCGGGCATATTCTCATAGAGCCAAGCCAGCTCGGGTTCGATCGGGGAGCCATATTTCTCGCGCGGGCTGATCCATTGCGGGGTGCGCTGCACGACAGTGACATGCCCCGCCTTTTCCGCGACGGCGCTCAACAGCTGCACACCGGTCGATCCATTGCCGATGATGGCGACGCGCTTGCCGGTCAGGTCCAGATCCTGCGGCCAGGCGGAGGGATGGACGATCTGGCCGCCAAAGTCATGGACGCCTTCGATATCGGGAAGCTGCGCATTGGCGAAGGTGCCGCAGGCGGTGATGATGACATTGGCTTCGATCTGCTCGGCGCCGGCGGGCGTATCAACGTCGATCGTCCAGATGTTGCGGGCAGCGTCGAAGGATGCGCCCTTTACGTCATGGTTGAAGCGGCTGTTCGCCATCACGCCATATTTGCGCGACACATGCTGGAGATAGGCGCGCACCTCCTCGCCCCGGTTAAAATGCTCCGACCAGGGATAGAGCTTTTCGAAGCTATATTCATAGGTGATAGACGGCGTGTCGACGCGCACATCGGGATAGCGGTTGATCGTCCAGGTGCCGCCCGCTTCGGGTTGACGCTCCAACAGGATATAGGGGAGGCCAAGCAGCTCGCACTGCACACCTGCCACGATGCCTGCCGGGCCGCTGCCGATGATGACGACGCGGAAGTTGTCCGGAATGTCGGGCTTCCCTGACTGCCACTGGACGGCGCAGGGGAAGGGGCGGAAGGCGGGAAGGTCACGGCGCGCCTCGAACTCGACTTCGGTCATCTCAAGGCCGGTGATCATGGTCATCAGCTTGCGCAGTTCGGCTTCGGGCGGTTCGGGCAGCTCCGCGCTGCCCGCATTGTCGATGAGCCAGTCCGTCGCGCGATTGATCAGCAGCGCCTTCTGCTCAGGGCTCATGCGCGCCGAGGGCGGCAGGGCGGCAATCTCTTCATCGCCGCTATTCTGGTAAAGGGTGACGCGCAGCGCATTCGGCTCCGCCAATTCGACCGCACGCCGAATATAGTCCGTGTCGATAGCTTTTGCCGCCGTAGCCATCAGTTACTCCATGATTGAGCGCGACGTGAGAAGAGTCGCGGCCTTTGTTGTTTTTTGCAATATCGAATTTTTAATGGTGCTCGGCATAGATTTGGCCTGTTTCCACAATGGCGGAACAGGAGAGAAGCGCCCTTCGACATTTGGCTGAGACAAGTGGCTCAGCCAAACAGGGCGAACGGAGGTTAGAATAAACGCGCTTAATAACCCAGGAAGCGCGGCGGGCGGCGTTCCATGAAGGCTTTGCCTGCTTCGCTGGCGTCGTGGGTCAGCAGGCTGATCTGGGCGTTAGCGACCGCTTCCTGCGCCATGGTTTCGTCGAGCGTGCCAGCCGCCGCGGCGTTGAGGTTGCGTTTCATCGCGGCGTAGGCGGCAGTTGGTCCGCTTGCCAGCTTGGCTGCAAGGGTCGCGCATTCGGCATCCAGTGCCTCATCGTCGGTAAGGTGGGTGATGAGCCCTGCGGCCAGCGCTTCTTCGCCGGTCATCGGGTCGTCGAGAAGGAACATCTCGCGTGCTTTCGCTGCGCCGAGCAATTGAGTCAGGAAGAAGCTGCCGCCCGGATCGCCGCAGCGTCCGGCGCTGGCGAAGGCGAGCTTGAACTTCGCCGTCCGCGACGCGACGCGCAGGTCGCAGGCAGCCGCCATGACCAGCCCGCTGCCCGCCACCGGCCCACGGATGCAGGCGATGGTGGGCTTTGGCATGCGGTGGAGCAACAGCGGGATTTCGGCATGCAGCGTCATGCGCGCGGCCGCCTCGTCCGGACGCATCGGCTCCGCCCGTTCCTCCTTGCCGTCGCCCGACAGGTCATAACCGGCGCAAAAGCCCCGCCCTGCCCCGGCAAGCACGACGCAGCGGATCGACGGATCAGTCGACCAGGCGCGCAGCGTCAGCGCGATTTCGTCCAGCATGGCTTCCGTGACGGCGTTGAGGCGATCCGGCCGGTTCAGCGTCAGCGTCGCAACGCCATCCCCAATTTGCGTCAGGATGCTCATGCGTGCGACTTCACCTTGTCCATGCCGGCCACGATGAACTCGCCAGTCTGGCCATAAGCGGACGCATGGCCGAGTTGATGAATGTCGAAGCAGCTTTGCAACGCCGCGCTCTGACCCATGATGTCCAGCGTCTGGTTGACGGCGCGCTTGGCCATGGCGAGCGCATGGGGGTGCATCTGCGCGATTTCGCGGGCGAGCGCGAGCGCCTCTGCATCCAGGTCGGCGCGCGGCACGACCCGGTTCACCATGCCGCGCCGTTCCGCCTCAATCGCGCTGATCGGCTTAGCGGTGAAGAGCATCTCCTTCGCCTTGCGCGGGCCAAGTTCCCATGTGTGACCATGATATTCGACGCCGCCGATGCCCATCAGCACGACCGGATCGGAAAAGCGTGCATCGTCCGCCGCGATGATGAGATCGCACGGCCAGGCGAGCAACAGGCCGCCCGCGATGCACGCGCCCTGCACCGCCGCTATCGAGGGCTTGGGAATGTCGCGCCAGCGCTTTGAATAACCGAGATAATATTTTGCTTCCCATTCATGGATGCCGAGCAGGCCGCGTTCGGGTATCGTTTCGCGGATTCGGTTGAAGGACCCGTCCCGAAAGGCTTCCGGACTGACGTCATGACCGGCGGAGAAATGCTTGCCCTCTGCGCGCAGCAGGATGACGCGGACGGACTCGTCCTCGGCCGCTTTCTCCCATGCTTCGTTCAGCTGATGCAGGAAGGGTTCATTCTGCGCGTTCGCCCGGTCGGCGCGATCCAGCGTGATCGTGGCGACGCGGTCCTCGACCGCATAACGGATAAATTGTGCCATTAGATAAAGTCTCCTGCACCGCTGGTTGCGCGCAATCCGCGCGGCGGACATCCGTTACCCCCGCCCTTCCGCGTGACCGGAAGCACTGCGCCGCCAAATTGACATCGCTACCTGCAGGATGGCCAAGCATGGGAGCGCGAACAAGGTGGAAATATAGATGGACCTCGAACTGAACGAACAGCAGGTGATGATGCAGGAAGCGGCGCTCCGCTTTTTCGATCGGGAAGAGGTGGTGAATGCCGCGCGAGCGTCCAGGGGCGGGGCCGACGCGGCGCTCTGGCGCGAAGCGGCTGACATGGGCTTTGTGGCGATGCGCGCGCCCGAGGGCAAGGGCGGCCTGGGCATGGGCCTGATGGAAGCCGCGCTGATCTGTGAGGCGGCGGGCCGGGGCGCGGCCCCCATTCCCATCGCGGACGGGATCGCCGCATGCGGCCTGCTGGGGGCGCTGGAGGGCCAAGCGGCGGCCGAGCTGCTTGAAGAATCGCTGAGCGCACCGATCAGCTTTGACCCGCAGCTAGGATGCGCTCAGCTGATCTGGGACGACGACGCACTCCATGCCGTTCGGCCGGATGGCAAGAAGCAGCTGATCGGCAGCGGCAATGCGGCGAGGCAGTTTTTCGAGGCGGCGCTGATCGAACGCGCGTTGCTGCGATCGGCTTGGCTGGTCGGCGCGGGCACGCGAGCGATCGAAATGGCCTCTGCCTATGCCACCGAACGCAAGCAGTTCGACCAGCCGATCGGCGCGTTCCAGGGCGTGGCCTTCCCCCTGGCCGACTCCATCACGGACATGGAAGGCGGCCGGTTACTGCTGTGGCGCAGCATCTGGGGCATTTCCCAAGGACAGGCGGATGCTGGGGCCCTGTCCGCCATGACCAGCTGGTGGACCGCGACGACCGCGCGCTCGGCCGTGCGACGCGCTTTGCGTACTTTCGGAGGCTATGGCCTGTCTGACGAATATGACATCCACCTCCACTTCCTGGCGATCGACCGGGTGGCGCTGGCGGAGGGCGATCCGGAGGATCGGCTTGTCGTGGCGGGCGATCGGCTGTGGGCGGGGGCGCGGGCCGCTTTGCCCGATGCTGGCGAAACCGGCGTGGAGATGGGCTTTACGCCCGGCGAAGAGGCCTTCGCCGCAGAGGTTCGACGCTTCCTGGAAACCGCTGTGACGCCTGAAGTGCGGGAGCAGGCAAGGGCTTCGACGGACGGCCATATCCCTGAGCTGCACCGCAAACTGGCGGCAGCGGGCCTCGCCTACCCGGATTGGCCGAAGGAGTGGGGCGGGCAGGATCGCAGCCCGACGGAAGTCACCGCCCTGGGCCGCGTGTTCGAGGAGTTCGGCATTTCCCGCATCCCGATCGGCTGCACCAATATGGGCGCACGCATGACTATGAAGTTTGGATCGCCCGAAATGAAGGCGGAGATATTGCCGCGCCTGGCCGACGGATCGGCGCTTGGCTGCCTGGGCTTCACCGAGCCGGGTTCGGGATCGGACATGTATGCGGCGCGCACGCGCGCCGTTCGCGATGGCGATGACTGGATCATCACCGGGCAGAAGATGTTTACGACCGGAGCGCATATCTCCGATTATATCCTGATGCTGGCGCGCACCGATCCGGACGCGCCCAAGCATAAGGGAATCACGATCTTCTTCTTTCCCATGGACCTGCCCGGCATCACCACCCAGCCCGTCGATACGCTGCAGGACGAACGGACCAACATCACTTTTTACGACGAGGTGCGGGTGCCGGACCGTTACCGGCTGGGCGAGGTCAATGGCGGCCTGAAGGTCATGGCAGCGGCAATGGAGATCGAGCATGGCGGCGAAGGCTATCATATCTATCATCACAGCCTGATGCAGGCGGCGGTGGATTGGGCGAGCAACGCCGATGCGAAGGGTGTGCGCCCCATCGACAAGGCGGCGGTGCGGGCGCGGCTAGCGCGCGCGCGAACGCATATGGAGATCGCGGACCTGATGTGCCGCCGCGTCACATGGGCGATCGAGGCAGGGCGAATGAACCGCTCGATCGGACCGATGGCGAAGATGTTCGCGACCGAAATCTACATGGAGGATGCGGGCGACCTGGCGGCTCTGGCAGCGCCGGGCACGCTACGGCATGAAACGCCTGCGCTGGCGAAGATCGAGGAATCCTATCGCCAGTCGATCGGCCAGACCATCTATGGCGGCACCAGCGAAGTGCATCGCGGGATCATCGCGCAGCATCATCTGGGCCTCCCACGAGCGTAAGGCGCAGGCTTCCATATGCGCGGAAAGTTGCTCGCACACATTGATCCTGCGGGCCAGCGGCCGATCCTGCTCGGCGATGCGCGGGACAGGATTCGGCAAAGGAGAGCGATGACAAATCAAGTTCCGCTGACGGCGCCCGATGCCTTTCCAGCCGTGGCGGCCGATGGCCCCGCCGCAGTCGACGGATCGATGAAGCGCCGGCGCACCGCGATGCTGCTGATGCTCGCCTTCATCTACAGCCTCAATTATCTCGACCGGCAGATCGTCATCATCCTGCAGGAGCCGATCAAGGCCGATTTCCGGCTGGCGGATTGGGAGCTGGGCCTGCTGACGGGCGGGGCGTTCGGGCTCTTCTATACGGCGATGGGAATTCCGATCGCCCATGTCATCGATCGCGGCGTCAACCGGGTGCGGCTGATCGCACTGTTCACGGCGAGCTGGAGCGTCATGACGGCGCTGTGCGGCCTGACGCGCAGCTTCACCCAGTTCTTCGGTGCGCGCATGGGCGTCGGCCTAGCCGAAGCGGGCTTTGCGCCTGCCGCCCATTCGCTGATTTCCGATCTTTATCCGCCCCGCGAGCGACCTGCGGCGGCGGGCCTGTTCGCGATCGGCGTGCCTGTCGGGGTAATGGCTGGCCTGTCGATCGGCGGCGTCGTGGCGCAGGCGACCGACTGGCGCACAGCGCTGCTGCTCGCGGGTCTGCCGGGCATAGTGATGGCCATCATCTTTCCGCTTGTCGCGCGCGAACCGGCGCACGGCGGCACAGAAGAGACGCACCATGACAGGCGCGAGGATCAGCCGCCTGCGAACTTCCTCCAGGGGCTGCGTATACTCGGCCGGCGACGCGCCTTCGTGCATGTGATCGCGGGCAGCGCCGCCATCGCCTTCGCGCAGACGGGCATATCCGCGTGGATGCCATCCTTCCTCATCCGCAATTATGGCATGAACCTGGCGCAGGTCGGCCTTAGCCTAGGGCTGCTCTCCGGCTTGTGCGGCGCGCTCGGCACATGGGCGGGCGGATGGCAGGGGACGCGCCTCAGCCGGTCGGGCCTGCATATGGCCCTATGGTTGCCGATCGCGGGCGTTCTGCTGTGTGGGCCGCTCTACATCGTCGCGCTGCTGATGGGGAGTGGGCAGAGCGCGCTGCTGATGCTGATCCCTGCCATCATCCTGGGCGCGCTGTGGACCGCGCCGTCGATCGCGCTGACGCAAAGCCTGGCGCCCGTCGCTATGCGTGCGCGGGCGAGCGCAGTCTATATCGTCGCCGCCAACCTGATCGGCGTGTCGATGGGGCCGCTGATGACGGGTTTGCTGAGCGACTGGTTCGCGCAGCTGCGGGGCGACAACGCGGCCATGGGGCTGCGCGACGCGATGATGAGCATCACGGTGCTGTTCCCGTTGGGTGCATGGCATTGGGCGTTGGCGGCGCGCTTGCTCCGGCGGGAAGCGGCAGCGGCGGGTACGGGAGCCTGAGATCGTCATGCCGCGGGCTGTGATCATCGGATCGGGCAATATCGGCAGCGCCGTTGCGGGACGGCTGAAGGCGATTGGCTACGACGTTGTCATGGCCAATTCGCGCGGGCCGTCTTCGCTCACCGACCATGCGCGGCGGCTGGGCATCACGCCGGGAACGCTGGAGGATGCGGCAGGCGCGGCGGACTTCGTGCTGATCGCTATTCCGCAGCATGCCGTCGCGAAGCTGCCGCCCCGGCTGTTCGCGCGCACCAGTACGGAGACGGTGGTACTAGACGCGGGCAATTATTATCCCCGGCTCCGCGACGGAACGATCGCAGAGATCGATGCGGGGATGCCGGACAGCCAGTGGGTCGAACAGCAGATCGGCCGTCCGGTGATCAAGATGTTCAACACCATCCATGCAGGCCGCATCGCCGACGCGCACCGGCCCCCTGGCGCGCCAGACCGCATCTGCCTGCCGGTCGCAGGTGATGACGTGGCGGCGAAGGCGCGGGCGGTCGCCTTGGCGGACCTGATCGGCTTCGATGGCATCGATGCCGGGCCGCTCGCTCAGTCGTGGCGGCAGCAGCCCGGCATGCCGGTTTTTTGCACGCATGTGCCGACGGCCAAAGCAACAGCCGCGCTCGCACAGGCACGGCATGATGCGGTAGAAGCAAAGCGGCAGGAAGCGCTAGACCGGGCGCGGCGCTGGTCGCGCGATGGCGCGGACGTCGGCCGACTGCCGGCAGGCTGAATCAATCATCGGGGCAGCGGCCCCGCGTGAAATTGAAACAGGAGATGGACATGGCAGTGGGAAACGCAAAGAAGCAGGTGACAAAAGACATGGGCGGCGGTGATACGCGCCCTGTAAAGCCGCTCGAATTTGATGGTCCGTTGCCTAAGCCTACCACCGACCGGGACCAGATCAGGGCGGACCTGGATCGTGCCGGTTACGCCATCGCAGCAGAGGTGTTCACCAAGGCAAAGGCGCGCGAGATGCGGGACTTCCTGGCTGCGGAGATCGCGCGCGATGAAGCCATCGACGAGGAGCGGGTACGCCGTTTCTATACCGACAATGACGACCTTAACCGCCGCATGTCCGGGTCGCAGCTGGTAAACCGCCATGCGTTCTTCCGCGACATTCTAGAACATGAACTGCCGTTGCAGATCACCAAGGAATTGTTGGGGCCGCAGACGCTGAACGAATCCTATCTAGTGCACAGCTATGGCGCGAACGTCACGCGGCCCGGCAGCGCTCAGCAAGGCATCCATCGCGACCGCAGCGGCGCCGTGCCTCTGGTCGCCGGGGCGGCGCAGACCCGCTTCATCTGGTGCCTGGATGACTTCGTCGAGGAAAATGGCGCGACCCGCGTGGTGCCGGGCAGTCATCGCGATACCGAACCGCAATCCTGGACCGTGCAATATGAATCGGTCCCCGCCGAAGCCCCCGCCGGGTCAGTGCTGATCTATACCGACCTGCTGCTGCACGGCACCGGGGCCAATGTCTCGTCCAATCTGGAACGTGCAGGAGTCATCATCGGCTACTGCCCGCCCTGGTGGAAGCCGATGATCAACTTCCCGATGACGACCAATCCCGAAGTGATGAAGGGTTCTTCCAAGGTGCTGCGCCAGTTGATGGGCTATAGCTCGGTCTCGGTGGGATTCGACGAGCCTTGGACCTACGCGCCCGAGGCCGTGAAGGAACTGGTCGTGCCGCCCGAAATGGAGTGGTGAGGGTGCAGAGCACAGGAATGTCTGATCATGTCGCAGGACCGGCATGGACCTGCAACTGACGGGAAAGCGCGCGCTGGTGACCGGATCGAGTTCCGGCATCGGCGCGGGCATCGCGGCCGAACTGGCGCAGGAGGGTGCGCTGGTCGTCGTCCATGGCCGTCATGAAGGCCGGGCAGAGGCCGTCGCTCGCGCCATTCGGGACGGCGGCGGGACTGCCGCAGTGGCGATCGGCGACCTTTCGAGCGACGTGGGGGCTGACGCCGTCGCGGCTGCGGCGCTTGCCGCCTTTGGCGGCATCGACATATTGGTGAACAATGCCGGTGGCCGATCAGGTGGCGACGGCGCTGCGGACTGGATGAGCGCGTCCGCCCAGGATTGGGCGGATACCTACCAGAAAAATACCATCGCGACGCTGCGCATGATCCACCGCCTTGCGCCCGCGATGAAGGAACGGGGCTGGGGCCGGTTGATCCAGTTCGCGTCCTCCGCCGCCAATTCGCCCAGCTCCGCTGTCCCGCATTATGCGGCGTCCAAGGCCGCGATCATCAACCTGACGGTCGGACTTTCCAAGGCGTTCGCAAATAGCGGCGTCACGGCGAACACGGTGAGTCCGGGCATGATCGCGACGCCGTCGGTGGATGAGTGGTTCGAGCAGATCGCGGCTGAAAAAGGCTGGAGCGGCCCCGACGCAGCGAAGCAGGCCGAAGCCTGGGCGATGGAGCATATCGTTCACCAGACCGTCTCACGCGTAGGCCGCGTCCGTGAGATAGCGGCGCTGACAGCATTCCTCTGCAGCCCGCTTGCAGATTTCATCAATGGCGCAAATTTTCGCAGCGACGGCGGCCGGTCGCCCGCCATCAATTGAAGTTTAGGCACAGGAATATCACGCTTTTTATCTCGGCTATCAGCTCCCCTGCCCTCAAACCTGGACGAGCCCTGTCACGATTTCCAAGGGCATTGGCGGCCTGGCTGGATATTCGCCCATCCAGCCTTAAGCCATTGGATCAGGCGGGCATTGACGGTAGGAGCCGCGAAGTTCAGGATTATTGCTGCTCATGCCCTCTTCCCCGCCTATCGCCCGCGTGGTGGCCGTCCTCAATTTCCTTGGCGGTCATGCGGAGCAAGCCTTCACGCTCACTGAAATCGCCAAGTCGCTACGGATCAGCGGCGCGACTTGCCACAGCCTGTTGGGCGCGCTGGCCGAGGAGGGCTATGTCTATCGCACAGCGGCCAAATCCTATGTCATCGGCCCGGCTGTCAGCCGCATCGCCCAACCGCGTTTGACGATACAGGCGCTGATGCAGGTCGTGCGGCCGGAAATGCGCCTGCTTGCCGATGAGTTCGATGTCGTCTGTTCCGCATCCTTCCTGAAGGGCGAGGATGTCATCGTCCATGAACGCGCGGCTTCCGTTTCGAACATCACCTGGAACGCCAACGCGCGGTCAGCGCACAAGGCGACCGCTCCTGCTGGCAATGTCTTCATGGCTTGGAGCAACGGGGAGATGGTTGAACGCTGGCTTGATGGCGCGGCGCCCCCTCTTGACGCACAGGGTCGGAAAGCAGCGCTCCGGACGCTGGAATTCTTACGCCTTAAAGGCTTCACCTTCGGCGTGCGGCTTGCTCCGCTCGACAGCCCGGAAAGCGCGTTGGCGCTGCAGAGCCGCCGCGATATGACCGATTATTCGGCACCCGAGTTGAAGCCGAGTGCGAGCTACAATCTCGCCTTCATCTCCGCTCCCATATTCGGCCGGGGCGAGGAGGTCGCGTTCAGCTTGAACCTGCTGGGTTTTAGTCAGCCGGCGAAGGGCAAGGACGTCATGGTGATGGGCGAAAGACTGCGCGAAGCCTGTGCCCGCATCAGCGCCTTCATTGCGGGGCGCGAACTGCTCGGGATCGACGCTCCCGCCACTGCAGCCCTCTAACAGAATTAGAGCACAGACTCGGCGATGCCGAAGCATGCCGCGCGCGGGCCGCTGCGCCAATTCCGGCTATCCGGCAAAGCGCGTGCCATACTATAATCTTTCTTCAAAATACGGAATTATCATTCGGCAATAAGCTGAATGTTTCCGGTTAGGTCATGACAGAACAGATATTCGATCTCATCATCACTGGCGGTCTCGTCATTGACGGGACCGGCCTGCCGCGCCGCCGCGTGGACATCGGAGTGAAGGACGGGCGCGTCGCTGCCTTTGGCCACCTGAAGGGCGCTGCCTCACGGCGGCAGATCGACGCCAGCGGAATGATCGTCGCGCCGGGCATCGTCGATCCACACACCCATTATGATCCGCAGATCACCTTCGATCCTTACGCCACCATGTCCTGCTTCCATGGCGTGACGACGGTACTCGCGGGCAATTGCGGCTTTTCCGCTGCGCCGGTTCGCAGCGGTGATCGCGAATTCCTGACCGATATTTTCGCCAGCGTCGAGGACATGAATCCCATCGCCCTCTCAGGCGTGCCCTGGGACAATTTCGAGACTTTTCCCGAATATCTCGCTTCGCTGGAAGGGAATCTGGGCGTCAATTTCGCCTGCTATGTCGGACATTCCAACGTCCGCCGCTGGGTCATGGGCGAAGGCGCCTATGATCGCGATGCGACAGTGGAGGAAGTCGCCGCCATGCAGGCGGTTGTCGATGAAGCGATCAAGGCCGGTGCAGCGGGCCTCTCCTCCTCCGCTGCGCCGACACATCTTGATATCAAGGGGCGGCCGGTTCCTTCGCGTAGGGCGAGCCGGGAGGAACTGCTGGCTCTTTGCGCCGTCGCGGGCAAGGCGCGCCCCGGCACCATCTGCTATCTGCCCGCCAGCGCAATCGGCGGCATGACGCAGGAGGATTATGACCTGCTGCTGGAAATGGGAGCGGCGTCGGGCCTGCCTATCATCATCCAGGGGATCGGCGGGCGCAGCAAGGTGGATGTTCCCACCGCAGGATGGGAGGCTGCCTCGCGCTTCCTGGATGAGGCGACCGCGCGCGGCACGCCGGTCTATTCCCTGCTGATGAGCCGCCCATTCGACCGTACGGTCGAAATCGGCCCGAACAATGTTCATTATAAAGCCTGTTTCGCGTTCAATGAGTTGCTGAACCTGCCCGAAGACGAGCGGCGGGCTGCGCTGCACGACACTCTCTGGCGCGATCGGGTGCGCCACGCGGTCGAAAATTGCAACCGCGACCCGGCGAAGGGCACTACCCTGCCCGCTCCGCAATGGCGCGACGTGTATGTGGTTCAGGTCGCCGAGGAAAGGAACCGATCGGTCGAGCGCAAGTCCATCGCCGCCTTGGCGGAAGAATGGCGTGTCGCGCCGATGGACGCGATGCTGGATCTGGCCCTGGACGAGGACCTGCGTACCAGCTTCCGCTGGCGCACCGAAAGCCCCGAATGGGCCGCAGCGGTCGATGTGGCGCAGGGGCATCCCAATATGATCGTGGGTGTATCAGATGGCGGCGCGCACCTGCACAAGGACGATGGCGCGGACTGGAGTTCCTATTTCCTGCGATCCTGGGTTCTGGACCGCAGGCGCTGGACGCTGGAGGAAGGCATTCGCCAGATCACGCAGGTCCCTGCCTGCATGCTGGGCTTTGCCGATCGCGGAACGCTGCGCGTCGGCGGCTGGGCCGACATCATGATCTTCGACCCCGAAACGATCGGCCCTTGGCGCAAGGAGTTCATCCACGACCTGCCGGGCGGCATCGGCCGCTGGAAGGCGCTGGGCACGGGGATCAAGGCGACGATCGTCAATGGCGAGCCAATCGTGCTGAATGGTGAATTGACGGGCGCGATGCCCGGCCATGTGGTGGCGCCGGGCGCTGCACTGGACCCGGCCTGAGCCGCTGGAGGAAAGATCATGATCGAAGTGAAGAAGCTGACCGGGACGATCGGTGCGGAAATCAGAGGCGTGGACCTGTCGGGCGAATTGCCGCCCCAAACCGTCGCCGCGATCGAGGACGCCCTGTTTGACAATTATGTCGTGTTTTTCCGTGATCAGAAGCCGTTGTCGGAAGAAGAGCATATGCGCGCCGGGCGTTATTTCGGCACGCTCGACATTTCGGAAATCCAGCCTAAGCCATCGGCTAACCGCGAAGTGCTGTGGATGGAAAGCGATTCCGCCAAGGGAAAGGGCGCTGAATATTGGCACCGCGATCGCACCTATCTGGAAGCGCCGCCGATGGGATCGATCCTGCAATGTATGGTGAAGCCGGAAATAGGCGGCGACACATGCTGGACCAGTTCGGTCGCCGCCTATGATGCGCTGTCCCAGCCCATCCGCAAGCTGATCGACGGCCTTAGCGCGCTTCATTCGATCCGGCCGCTGGCGGCGCGCAGCGAACCGATCCGGGAGGCCCTTGGCGAGAAGCTACACAGTTTCCCAACCGCCATCCACCCATTGGTCGAAGTCCATCCGGTGAGCGGGCGCAAGGCGCTGAATGTCAATGCCAATTGGACCACGGAGATAGTCGGCGTCTCTCGGGAGGAGAGCCGCATGCTTCTCGACTTCCTGCTCAACCATGTGAAGCGTCCAGAATTCCAGGTGCGTTTTTCCTGGAATGTTGGTGACGTCGCCTTCTGGGACAATCGCTCGACCCAACATTGCGCCATCGCTGATTATGACACGCGCCGTGTGATGAAGCGCGTCGCCCTGGCGGGTCACGCGCCTCAAGGGCCATCTGCAGCAGCTATTTGATGAGAAGCTTCCGCTCCGCACTGGCGGATTCCTTTTGCAAGCCGCTTGCGCTCTACCCACCGTCCGGCCATCCCTGCAGGGCTGCGGCATCGCCGTTGCCAACTAGCTAAGGAAAGAGGAATGCTGCCAAGCGAAGAGCGGCCTGCGCGCCCGGCCTATGCCCTGTATATTCTATTGCTGCTGCTGGCGATCAACGCGCTCAGCTATGCGGACCGGCATGTGTTCTCGGTGCTGATCCCTTCGATCAAGGCGGAATTCGGGGCGACCGATTCGCTATTGGGCCTTATCGGCGGTCCTGGCTTCATCGTGAGCTATGTGCTCTTCAGCATGCCGCTTGCCAGAGTGGCCGACCGCTGGTCGCGCCGGGGCGTGCTAACATTGTCGGCAACGCTGTGGAGCGCTGCGACAGCCGCTTGTGGCGCTGCGGGCAGCATGGCGCAGTTGGCTGTATCCCGGCTGATCGTGGGCATCGGTGAGGCAGGCGGCTTGCCACCGGCGCAGTCTCTGCTGGCCGACCTCTATGACGAGCGGCGCCGGTCGGGGGCGATGGGCGTCCTGTCATCGGCGACCTATGTCGGCGTCGTGCTCGGCCTGACTGGCGGAGCGGCAGTCGGAGCGCTGTGGGGTTGGCGTTGGGCCTTCTACGCCCTTGCAATCCCTGGTTTCCCCTTGGCGCTGCTTCTCTGGTTGACGGGCCCGCGCCGCGTGAGGGCCGCCAAGACGGTCCAATCGGCGCCCAGTGAAAGTTTGTGGGCATCGGCTCGCCGTTTCTGGGCCATCCCCTCGCTGCGCCTCCTCGCGCTGGGCGTCGGCACATTCAATATCTTCGGCTATGCTGCGGCTATTTGGAAACCGGCCTTCTTCATGCGATCACACGGCATGACCATGGTCGAAGCTGGCTCGTGGCTCGGCGTGGGCGCGGCCATCGGCGGCATCACCGGCAGCATGTTGAGCGGCTTCATTGTCGATCGCCTGCGCGCGCGCGGGGAAATTTGGCAGCTGCGGGTTCCCGCCATCGCCTTCCTGCTGGCCTTCCCGCTCTTCATGTTCATGTATCTGCTGCCCGGCGGCGCGGCCGTCCATATTGGCGATTTCCGCATCCCCGGTGTTGCACTGCTTTCAATCCTGACAGGCATGATGTCGGCGATGTGGGCCGGCCCCGCATTTGGCGCGGCGGCTCGCCTGGTCCTGCCCGAACAAAGGGCGCAGGCGACCGCGATGCTCGTGGTTATCATCAATGTGATCGGCAGTGCGCTCGGACCAGTGCTGGGCGGCGTGGTGAGCGATCTGCTGACCGGCCGGTTCGGCGCGGAGTCGCTGCGCATCAGCCTGATGTCCATGTCGATCCTGACGGTGCTGGGGGGATGGCTCTTCTGGCGCGCTGCGAGCCATTATCCAAGCGACCTTGCGCGAGCGGCCCGGCCGCAAGCCGACGTCGACGCTTATGATGGCAGGGTTGGGGGAGCGAAGCTTAAGGAGGCTTAAGTCAGCGTCTCATCGCCCTTCTTCCATTCTGGAGAAGAAGAGCCCTTCGACAAGCTCAGGGCGAACGGGGGGTAAGCTAGTCCCATTGCTCAGATTAGGGGAGCGGCACAGCGGGGCAGAAATGGGGGCGAGCCGCTTGGGCCCGCCCCGGCCGCATCAAGCCTTACCGGCTTCTTCCTTGACGATTTCGAGGAACAGCGGCCGTTCGCCGCCGCCATGCACTTCGAGCTTCGCGCCGCTGATATAAGCCGCGGCGGGCGAACCCAGGAACACCACCGCTTCGGCAATGTCGCTGCCCCGGCCCATACGGCCGAGCGGCAGCGATGCGGCAATGCGCTCTTGCGCCGCCCGCGTGCCGTAAGTCATCTCCGCCGTCTCCGTTTCGATGAGGCCGACGATGATCGCGTTCACGCGTACTTCCGGTCCCCATTCCTGCGCCAGACTGGTGGTGAGGCTGAGCAGTCCGGCCTTTGCCGCGCCGTAAATCGCCGTATCGGGCGAAGGCCGAGCTCCCGATACGCTGGCGATGTTGACGATGGAGCCGCTCGCCGCCTTCAGATACGGATAAGCCGCCTGCGCGACATGCAGCGGAGCGAGCAGGTTCAGTTGCAGGATACGTTCGGAAAAGCGGGGGCTGGCGGTGGCCGCCTCCGCTTGCGGCGATCCCCCGGCATTGTTGACGACCAAGTCGATCCGGCCATGACGCGCCACTAACGCCTCGATCCAGCCAGCCACGGCTGCGGGATCACGAATGTCGCACGCCTCGAACTCGGCCGTCCGCCCGTCGACGCCGATCGGCTCCTCTGGCGCAGTGCGTCCGCATGTCGCAACCGCATAGCCTTCCGCCAGCAGCCGCCGCACGATCGCCGCGCCGATTCCGCGCGTGCCGCCCGTGACGATCGCTACCTTGCCCACACCCGTCTCGCCCACAGCCCAATCCTCTCTTTCATGAATGCGCAGCGAGGCGCATCACCACAGAAACGCTCCATACTCAATCCATCCTGTAGTTCGCCAGCCATTATGCAGTCATCATTGCAGAATGTTACGCAGATCGGGTATAGGTAGGCAGAACAAGCACAAAATTGCGTCACCATATGGAGAGGTTCATGGCCTACACCCTGCAGCAACTGAGCGACTTAGAAGACATTCGCACCCTGAAACACCGTTATTTCCGGGGCATCGACACTGCCAATATCGAATTGCTGAGCGGCCTGTTCACTGAAGACCTTAGCGTCGATTATCGCGGCGGTACGTACCGGGTTCGCTTGCAAGGGCGCGACAACATGCTGAATTTCCTTGCCAACAGCTTCCATTCAGACGCGGTCGCCATGCATCATGGCCATATGCCGGAAATCACCCTGACCGGCGAGGACAGCGCAGAAGGCCTATGGTATCTGGAGGATATCTTCATCAACTTGGAAATGCGCAGCCACACGATTGGCAGCGCCATCTATCGCGACATCTACCGGCGCGAAGACGGTGTGTGGAAAATCGCCAGCACCGAATATGATCGCGTGTTCGAAATGATCCGGCCGCTCGCTGCTGCCGCACAGATTACGTCCCATCATCTTGCAAAGGCCGGCCGCAAACCCGAAGAACGCGGTGACATCAGCCATCTGATCGAATGGGTAGCCGCCTGACGCGTCGGAAGGGGGCCATATGAACGAACGAGAGACCGCCGATCGGCTGGCCATAAATGAGCTGTTGGCCCGATATTGCCATGCGATCGATCAGCACCGGTGGAAGGACCTGCGCGCCCTGTTCGCAGATGATGCGCAGGTCGATTTCACGGCCTTCGGAGGTCCAAAGGGCGGCGCGGATATGCTGATCGCCTTTCTACGGCCTGTGGTGGAGGGGCTGACAGGCAGTTACCATTCGACCGCCAGCATCATGTGCAACCTCGATGGAGACAGCGCGTCGGTCCGTTCGGCGGCGCATGTCGTGATGACAGCCAAAGGGTCGGACGGGAGCGAGCAGAACAATCATATCGGCCTCTGGTACGAGGACGAACTGACGCGCACCGCTGCCGGATGGCGTTTTGCCCGACGAACGCAGAAGCGGGCTTGGGTGGACGCCGCCGTACCCTGATGATGCTTAGACGCAACACCGGCTGCATTTTTGCAGCGGCCCGCTGGAGAATGGGAATGGCGGCACTATAGTCGCCGGCAAAATAAAACGGTTTTTGGGGAGGGAACCATGCGCAAGACGCTTTATCCGATAGTCTCATTCATTGCCCTTGCAGCGCCCGGACTGGCGTTGGCGCAGAACAGTGCGCCTGGAGCGGCCACATCAGAGGGTAGCGACATCGTCGTCACCGCCCGCCGCCGCGAGGAACGGCTACAGGACGTGCCGATCGCGGTTAGCGCCGTCGATGCCTCAGCACTCGACAGCCGTGGCCTCGATAATGTGACGCAGGTCGGCCAGATCGCGCCCAATATCCAGTTCACACCAGGTCAGGGCGGCAACAGCGGCGGCATCGCGCCGTTCATTCGCGGCGTCGGCGAAAATGACTTCATCATCACATCAGACCCGGCGGTTGGCGTCTATATCGATGGCGTCTATGTCGCGCGCACTTTTGGCGCGACGACCGAATTGCTGGGCATCGACCGGATAGAAGTACTGCGCGGGCCGCAGGGCACGTTGTTTGGGAAAAATACCGTGGGCGGCGCGATCAACATCGTGTCGGCCATTCCGGGTCGCGAGCAGAAGATCACGGCCGACCTGCGCTATGGTTCGTTCAACACGGTGCGCGGACGGGTCTATGCCGAAACGCCTTTGTCCGACCAATGGTCGCTGGGCGTCGCGGCGCTCGGCGAATTCGGCGAGGGCTGGCAGAAGATTCCCTCGGGCAAGAATCTGGGCAACCGAAATGTCGTCGCGGGCAAGGTCGCGCTCCATTATGACGGCGAAGGGCTGGACGCAGTGCTGCAGGTCGATGGCCTGCGCCGGCGGCAGCATAGTGCGCCGCACAGCATGATCGCCTTCACCCCGACCTTCTTTTCGATCCTGCAATCGACATTCCTTGCACCCTGCTGCACGGTGCCCGGCGACATAGACCGGACCGATAGCACGCCTGCGCTCAACAAAGACCAAACCGACGCAGTCAACGCATCGCTGACCCTGACCAAGGAATTTGGCGGAGCAACTCTGAAGTCAATCACCGCCTACCGCTATGTCGATGCGCTGTTCGGGCGTGACGGCGACGCATCGGCGGCGATCAATTATGCGGGCGATATCCATGATGAACGCGCGCGGCAGATCAGCCAGGAACTGCAGCTTTCGCTCGATCTGGGTGGGCGCGGCACATTACTGCTGGGCGCCTTCGCCTATCGCGAGAAGACCCGCGACAATACGCGGCTGATCGTGGCGGATGGGCTCTATCCGGCGCTGGTCGCAGCGGGCCTGGACCCCTTCCCGATTGCGCCCGGTTTCGCTATCCCGGCCTCGTCGCTCGACTTCAACATCGACTTCCGCAATCGGCAGCGCACCGACAATCTCGCGCTTTTCGCGAACGGCAATTACGAACTGGCTGACGGTCTTTCGCTGGAGCTTGGCGCGCGTTACACATGGGAAAAGAAGAAGTTCTTCCAGTCGGCGATGCGTATTTATTCGGGCGAGCCGTTGCTGGCTGGCACGCCGAGCTATACGTTGGAAAAGAGCTGGGACGCTTTCACGCCGCGCGCGTCGATCTCTTACAAGTTCCGGCCGAACCTGATGACCTATGCTTCCTATTCGCGGGGCTTCCGGTCGGGCGGGTTCAATGGGCGGCCCACCTCGGTCGAAGAAATCGGCTCCTATGACCCGGAATATCTGACCGCTTATGAAGCGGGTCTGAAGGCGGGTTTCGGCGGCGTCGCCACGATCAACCTCGCCGTGTTCCGCAACGAATATCGCGATCAGCAGATCCTGGTGTCCACGGTCAGCCCGACTACTGGCCTGATCGTCGTGCGGAACGAGAATGCCGGGCGCTCGCGCATCCAGGGTATCGAGCTGGAAGGCGCGTTCAAGGTGTCGCAGCGCTTCACTGTGACCGGCGCGCTTGGCTTGCTCGACGCCAAATATCTGGACTATGTTTCGGTAATCAACGGCGTCCCGACGGATGTCAGCGACCGCAAGCTGAAACAGGCGCCCGACATCACCGCCAATGCGAGCGTGGTTTATGAAGCGCCGCTCAGCGAAGATGTGGACGCGGTCTTCCGCCTCGACGCCGCCTATAAGAGCCAGGTCTTTGTCGATGCCGAAAACACGCCGCTGCTGCGGCAGCCCGACCATGCGATCCTCAATGCGAGCGCCGAGTTGCGCCTTGCGGACAGTGGCCTGTCGGTGCGGGCGGGCGTCGATAACATCACCGATCGCCGCATCATCACGGCGGGTTATGACGCGTCCACCAGCTTTGGCTTTACCGAAGCCTATTATTCGCCGCCGCGCCGCTACAGCATCACGCTGGCCCTGCGGCGCTGACGCGGGGGAGAGCCGCGGCGGCGCAACCCGCTGCCGCGGCCAAGGCGGATGATCTGATCGATGAGCGACGACACTGCCTTTGCCGACCTGCTCGAAACTCTCTATGGCGGACTGACCCGGTCGCCGCCGTGGGAAGATTTTCTGCGCACGCTCGCGGCCGCGACCAATACGACTTTCGCCACGCTGCTCATCGGCCGGGGGCATGCTGGCATCGACGCGCATGTTACGCCCGGCGCTGACCCGGAACGCACACAGGAATATCAGAAGATATCGCAAGCCGACCCCTTTGTGGGCCTGCCAGAAGGACAGGTCGTGTCTTTCCGCGACTTTGTCAGCCATATCCCCGCGCGATTCCGCGACTGGTTGAATGTGGCGCATAGCGTCGAGATATTGGGCGTCGATCTCCATCGGCCGCCCGATGTCGCCGTCCGCTTGCGCTTGACGCGGGTTGATGAGGAGGGCGAATTCGGCGATGCCGAACGGGCGTTGCTCACCCGCCTGATCCCGCATCTGCGCATCGCGCTGGACCTGCACGCCCGCCTCACCACCACTCAGGCGGAAAGCCAGCTGTTCAGCAGCGCCATGGCGGGCCTGGCGGTCGCCACGCTGATCCTGGACCGTGAAGGCCGTATCCTGAGGCGCAATGCGGTGGCCATGAGGATGCTGGAGGAAGCCGACGTCGTGGCGGAGCAGAGCGGCAAGCTGCAGCCGCGAACGGGGTCCGCCGCCGCCACGATCAACCGCATTCTCGCTTCTCCCCCACCGGCGGGAGAGGAAATATTGTTCGAAGTCGCCGCGGGAGACGGGCAGCCGCTCCATGCCCGTGCCCGCGCGGTGCCGTCCTCAGCTTATGGTGATGGGGCATGGATCGCCCTGTTCATCGCCGATCCAAGCAGGCCGGGAGGGCTATCCGAAGAAGCGCTGCGGGAACGATTTCAGCTGACCCGCGCCGAAGCAGGACTGGCGCTGCATCTAGCGCAGGGCGCATCGCTCGCAGACGCGGCGGTAGCGCTCGACATTGCCTATAATACCGTCCGATCTCACCTACGCGCCATATTCGCGAAGACCGGCACCCATCGCCAGGGTCAACTCATCACATTGCTTAGGACCGCCGGCAGCGAATATGAAATCTGATCCATTTGGATGATGCCGCCGCCTGCCACTGCGCATAGCCTTGCTCCACGACAAGAAAATTGTGGAGAAGATGATGAAATTCTCGATCATTTACGAAGCGCAGATGGCCGACACGTCGCGCGCGAATGAACAGCAGGTGTTTCGCGACATCGTCGAACAGTCAGTCTATGCCGAGGAAATGGGCTTCGACACGATCTGGGCGGTCGAACATACCGCGCTGACCCAATATGCCCATATGTCAGCGCCCGAGACTTTCCTCGCCTATCTCGCCGGCCGCACCTCGCGCATCGGCATCGGCCATGGCGTGGTTTGCCTGCCGCCCGCGATGAACCATCCGGTGAAGGTGGCAGAGCGAATCGCGACGCTCGACATCCTGTCTAATGGCCGCGTTCATTTCGGCATGGGTAAGGGCGGGACGCAGCAGGAAGCGGGCACCTTCGGCTATAATCTCGAAGACCTCCCGCCGATGATCGACGAGTCCATGTATCTGATCCCCAAGATCCTGAAGCATGGCGAGATCGAGCATGACGGCCAGTTCGTGAAGATCCCCTTCCGTCCGATCCACCCGAGTCCGCTGCAGGATCCGCATCCGCCGATCTACATGGCCTGCACCCGCGCCGACACGCTGGTCACCGCCGGTTCGCGCGGCATCGGTGCGCTGGTTCTGGGCTTCGCAGGCCCGGAAGATATCGCTAAGAAGAACGCCATCTATCGCGAGGCTTTCGCGAACCGGAAAGCCGAGGATCAGGTCGGCTATCGCCCGACGCAGCATCTCGCCGCGCTTTGCCCCGCCGTCGTGCTGGAAGACCGCGAAAAGGCGCGACGCATCGGCCTGCGCGGGCAGCGCTTCTTCGTGGAATCGCTCGGTCACTGGTATTCGGGCGGCCCAGCCCCCGATGTCGAGGACCTCGACGCCAGCGAAAGCCTCGCCGCGCTTCAGCGCCATAAGGAAGAGACCGTGGCCTGGCTGTCGGAAGAAAAGATCGCTGTTGGTGGCCATCATACCGAAAGCTTCGAAGTGGTCGAGGATGCCTACGGCACGCCGGAGGACTGCATCCGCCAGATCAAGCGCCTTCAGGATGCCGGCGCCGACGAAATCCTTTTCATGTTCCAGATGGGCGGCATCCCGCATGAAGTGATCATGGAGACGATTCGCAACATCGGCGAAAAAGTCATTCCCTATTTCCGGGAACAGACGACACTGGCTGCCGAATAAAACGGATCGGATCGGGCGGAGAGTTGCTCTTCGCCCGATGGAGACCCCTGAGCAATGGGCTCTCAGTGCGCTGCGTAGAGATCCCGCATCGATTGCATCAGCCGGGCCGCGCGTTCATGCGGCTCCCCCTTTGCAAGCGCGCGGGACGGCGCTTCCACCGCGATGGTTGCGTGGCCGGGCAGCAGCGCCAGCAGGGCCTTGAGGCCGAACGCGCCCTCCCCCGGCAGTTGTCGGTCGAACACAGCCTCATTCACCCTGTCATGCGGCGCTTCCAGCGGTCCATCATTCAACTGGACATGACGGATCCGTCCGGGTGGCAGCGCGGCGACATCGTCCCAGCTGCCTCCGCTGCGGATGATGTGCAGCGTATCGATGCACAGGCCGACGTCCGGACCCAAAGCCTGAGCAAAGCCTAGCGCCTGCGCCGGCGAGCGGATCGTGGAGAGCGGATAGGCTTCGATCACAGCCGCCGCCTGCGCCCTGCGACAAATATCGACCGTGCGCTCCAGCGACTCCCGCAGTCGCGCATGATCCTCGTCCAGGCCCAATATGTTGACCGTGCCGCCAAGCTCCGCCGTCAGTTCCGCGCTATGTTCAAGCAACTGCCAATTGGGATCCTGATCGAGCATGAAGGGTTCGACGATTCCGACCCGCAAGCCCGTATCGCGCAAAGCAGCGAGGACTTCCCTTCGCGCCACCTTGTCCGCCACCAGATCAGGCGTCGGACTGATGGGAATAGGGGTAACGAACAGGCTGACCGCAGCAAAGCCCGCATGGGCGGCGGCATCGATCACCGTCAGCGCATCGAGATCGACGAGTGACAGATGATCGAGACAAAATTCACGCGCAGCGAAGGTCATTGCAGGCGACCCCTTGCAACGTCCGGCGCTTCAGGCGTGGACGCCCCCATCGACACGCACGATTGCCCCATTCATGTGCCCTCCATCCTCGCTCGCCAGCATGGCGATGACGCCCGCGATCTTGTCCGGGGCGGCAAAACCCTTGATCGGGCTTAGATGATTATACAACTCCCAATCGGCCCCTTCCACCATGGCGGTTTGTACGCTGCTGGCCAACGGGGTTTCAATCCCGCCGGGAGCCACGGCATTTACCCGGACCCCCCGCTTTACATATTCCCAGGCGAGGCTTTGGGTATAAGCGGCGACCGCCCCCTTGCTCGCGGCATAGCCGGTCAGGAAAGGGTGACCGAAATGGCTCGAGGTAGATGCGGCATTGACGATGTTGCCGCCGACCTTTTCCAAATGCGGCAGGGCTTCGCGACACATGAGGAAGGTGCTGCCCAGATTAACGGCAATGATGGACATGAAGTCTTCATAATCCGTCGATGCGGCGTGGCTCGATCTTATGATCCCGGCCATGTTGACCAGGACGTCCAACCGGCCCGCCACCGCGACCCATTCAGCGATGATGGAGCGGACGGTAGGTTCATCGGCGACGGAGCCCGCCCGGATTTCAATACCGGGCTGTTCCTGCTGCAGCGTCGCCAGACCCTTTTCATCCAGATCGACGGCCAGCACCCGCCCACCCTCGGCAGCCAGGCGCAGCGCCGTAGCGCGTCCGATGCCCGATGCCCCGCCGGTGACGATGATCGACTTGCCTGCAAATCGAGGTCCAAACTCCATCAGTTCTTTCCTCAAGCCACGATTGCAGGGTGCGCAATCCGGGGGTCGCCCAGCATCGCGCGGTAGGAAGGCGGCGTGCGCCCGCCGGATTCGGTGATGTCGTAGCGCTGCGCAATTTCGGCGGTGATCAACGTCTGACCGTTGAGCTCGTCGCGGTTCGGGTCATCATGAATCGCCGCGATAACGCGCCCGTTGAATTCCGGCGTTTCCGCGTCGGCCATGAACTTTTCATATTGCTCCGGATGCTCCGACAGCGTGCGTTCGCTCCGTTCGGTAAGCAGCGGCCCCATCCAAAGCGCGATCGCGGCGACGCCCGTTCCCCGAAAATCGACGCCCATGTCGGCGGCGAACTTATCTACGCCCGCCTTCTGCGCGCCATAGGCTGCGCCGTGCATGTAGCAGACCGACCCGAAGGAGGAGGTGAAGGCAATGAGGCCGCTTCCAGCCGGGACCATCATGCGCGCCGCATGCCAGCTCGCCAGATAATGGGAGCGAAGCCCGACGTTCAGAATGTCGGCCAGGCCGGTGGATTTTTCCCAGAAGGGGCCGGGCTTCACCAGATCATCATTCAAGGCGGCGACATTGTTGACCAATATGTCGAGCCGGCCGCTTTCTTCCCGCACCCGGTCGAACAGCGCGGCGATCGCGTCATCATCGGCGTGATCGACCTGGACGGCGCGGCCTTCGCCACCTGCGGCATCGACCTGCGCGGCCGTAGCGCCAATGGTGCCCGGCAGTTCCGCATCGCCTTCGCGGATAGACCGCCCGGTGACATAGACGCGATAGCCCTGTTCGCCCAGCGCAACGGCGATGCCGCGGCCTGCGCCACGGCTAGCGCCGGTAACGATGGCTACCGGGCGTTCACTTCTCTCCATCTCTTTTTCTCCTTCAGGCGGCTTGCGTCGAGCTACGCTTGTCGAGCGTGACATGCAGGCCGTTGGTGCGCTTGTGCAGGTCGGGGGTCTTGTCTCGGGGATTGTAGAACTGCTTGTACCAGGTGCGGACCTTGCCGTAGGGGCCGTCGCTCGGGATCACGAGCGGGTTGAGGCACGCCTTCTTGTTCTGCCAGATCTCGACATCCTGGGCGAAGGCCAGGCGGCTGCCTTCCTGATATTGCAGCGCCGCTTCGCGCAGGTCATCGGTGACCGGCGCAGAGCCGTCATTCACCTGCACCATCAGGCCGTGCCAGACGCGGATCTTGCCATCCTCGATCGGCGTGTGGGTGATGAGGATGAAGCTGTTGAACGTCCCCTCCATCTCTGACTGCAGGATCGAAGGGCCGGTGTACCAGGTGTCGAGCGTCAACACGTCGTCCGGGTTGGTCACCAGCGTGCGGTGGCCAGCGGCATAATATTGGTGGACGATGTGATCCTTGAACTCATTGGCGAAATAGACAAAGTCCTTCGCCCCATGGATGGGCACGAAATGGCCAAAGTCGGCCATATTGTCCACCACCTCGATCGGGTGGATGTCGAGATCGCCCATAAAATCGATCTTCCAATTGACCCAGCCCGGCGCGTCATAATGGCCGCCAAAGTCGGGCAGGTCGAAATTGGGTTCGAGCCCTTCAGGATCATGCCAGATCCACACGGTGCCCGCACGCTCAACGACCGGGAAGGTCTTGAGCTTGGCCGCCTTGGGCACGAAGTCGGAATAGGGGATGTTCTTGCACGCGCCGTCGGGACCGAACTGCCAGCCATGGAAGGGGCAGCGGATCGAATCGCCCTCAATCTGCTCGCCGTCGCGCACGATGTAGCTGGTCGTGTTCTTCGCCAGATGCGCGCCCATGTGCGGGCAATAAGCCTCCGTCACATAAACCGTGCCGCTCTCGCCACGGTACATCACCATGTCCTGGCCAAGATAGCGCATCGCCTTGGGCGTCTTCGTCGCCTCGACGCTCTCCCCAACCATGAACCAGCCACGGGGAAACTCAAATTCTCCCAGACGATAGTCCGACGATTTGGCCATTATTCCGATCCTCTCACTCGGTGCCTGCGTAGCAGAACAGGGCCGATCCCGCCATATGCCACCATATGGCGCCAGCCCAACCGTGATAACTGATGGCGCACATTTTACGCAAAGCTATCAGTACGCGCAAGTTACTTATCGACAATCAGCTTGAATGAGCCCTTAACACTCCGCACTCCCCGCCCCTCTTCCATATTGGCGGAAGCGAGTGTTGCGCGCACGCAAAAGTCAGCGGCATCAATTCACGCCATGCGGACTGATAACGGCATCATATGCGCTCGCCTAATAGCGACCGGCAACTGCTCAATCTCGTCATCGCCCCCCTCAAGCGCTCGCTGCGGGTGAAGCCGGATTGGCGAATGGCTGAATGCGCTCGCCGACCATTCCCCACACTGGCAGGTCCATCTGGCTGAGCAAATTATCGGTCGCGAATATCTGCTCCAAGGCCGCGATAAAGAGGCAATTGAGGCGATCGCTCCGGCGAAACCCCTAGCCTTCATTTGTCCGTGTCGCTCCGGTCCATTCGCGCGGAAAAGCTCTCGGATTTTATCGGCGCGCTCCTCGATGGTGACAGCCCACGAGCTCAGGCGCTGCTTGCTCAGCTTCCTGAATATCCAATACTCCTCACCCGCCACCTGTCCACCGCGCGCGAATGGCTAAGGCGGCGCCCGCGCGAATGAACGTGTGGCCCTCCTCGCCTCTTCCAATGCACTCCGGCTGCCGTGCGCACCTTACGTTCGGGAACCTGGTTGAGCGAGATTTCACGGTCCAGCATCTCGTGCAGGTCAAGGCCGTCCATGCAGATGACGTTAAATTCGCGCCGGAGACTGGCAATCTGCTCCCGATTGGTGTAGATGACCAACTACTTGGTCAGGAGACGGGGAATGGACGCAGTCAACCTTGCAGATGCGAAGGCGCACCTCAGTGAACTTGTAGACCAAGTTGAAGCCGGTGCCTCTATCGAAATCACGCGCCGCGGCAAGCCGGTCGCGAGATTGACGGGCGTGACCCGACCCCGCTCACAAATCGCGCTTGCCACGCTTAGGGCACTCACAGCGACAATGCCGGACGCGCCGCAGTCCGCTGCCGAACTTATTCGCGAGATGAGAGATGGCGACCGTTACTGATGATCTATCTCGACACGTCCGTATTGATTGCCGCCCTGTTTCAAGAAGCAGCAACGAGCCGTACGCAGAGCTGGTTGGCGGAGCAGGACCCGGAACAGCTGCACATCAGCGAATGGACGCTGACAGAAGTATCCTCGGCGATGGCACTCAAGGTCCGCACAAAACAAATCACGCTGGATCAGCGGGCCGCAGCATTAGCTACATTTAACAGGCTTGTCGCCGAGAGCCTCCACCTTTTGTCAGTGACGGGCATGAACTTCCGCATGGCCGCTAAATATGTGGACCAACACAGTTTTGGCCTTCGAGCTGGGGATGCACTGCATCTGGCGGTGGCGTCGGATCACGGTGCAACGTTGTTCACGCTCGATCAACGTCTCGCTGCAGCAGGCCCTTTCCTGGGGACGGCAGCACATCTGCTGTAGTAGCCTCGAGCTCCCCACCGGAATGAGCAGGAGCTACACGTCTCCTGCGGACGCAGCACCAACGCGTCGGATGCATCGTCACGAAGCCCAGACAACCAATCGCTTCAGTGCGACGGCGGAAAGAATTCGGTTGGGCAAGGATCGACCGCAGGAGGAGGGCATACCGCGTAACTGTCGTAAAGATTGAGAGGTACACCCGACGGTCAAACCCGTGGCGCTGGTAGCCGATGTGCTTCTCGACGTTACCGGCGTCGGTGATTTGGTGCTCGACCCATTCGGAGGGTCAGGAAGCACTTTGATAGCAGCCGAGCGCACCGGGCGGCGAGCGTGCTTGATCGAATATCAGCCCCATTACATCTACCGCACCATCGAGCGATGGGAGCGACTTACGGGTCAAACTGCAGAACTGATCCACCAAGCCTGCGATGCTGAATTCGCCGCGCAGGAGGCTGCGGCGCCAACCCTCTCGTCCTCTGATGATCGGGAGGCGATCTGATGGGCCGTTACGATGACCGACCATATAAGGTCGGCAAAGGCAAACCTCCTAAACGGACCCAATGGCAACCGGGTGAGTCGGGGAACCGCACGTGGATCTTCAAAGAAGAAACGCCGCTGCAAAGAAAAGGACCTGTCCGAACTGGTGCGTGAGTTCGCCAATGAGAAGATTTCGGTGACCAGCGGTGGAAAAAGGCTATGATAGCTTTACGCCTCGTCAACGACGCGATTGAAGGCTCAGCAAATCACAGGCTTAAAGCAATCCCCTTGTTGCATTCCCTCGGCCTCTTTGATGCCGTGGCGCAGTTGGATAACAGCAAGGAAGCACAGGATGCGAGGATCGCTGAAGTGCTTCAAAGGCTTCAGCAGGAAGCCGAGAGGGGATGAAGAATGGTGAAGAGCCTCCTAGACCGCTGTGGCTATGTTTCTTCATAACCACGGATAGGCTTTCTGGACGATCTCCTATCTGTCCTAAGCAACACTTACCTGACTGCGCGGCGGATTTGCGCCTCTTTAGGAACCTATCGAGCCGCTGGGCGAACAGGGGTACCGCAACAAGCCACACCCCTCGTGAAAAGTTCAAGCCGCTTCCCAGACCCTGTTCAGGATCTTGGCCGCCATCGCAGCTTGTCCTGTGGGAGAAACCGACCATACTGTTTGGCGACCATTTCGGGCGTGTCCTGGATAGCGTAGCTTGCCTGTTCAAAGGGACCGGTATGTTTCAGGATGTGAGTGGCAAGGATGGCCCGCACATTATGCGGCCCATGCGGAAGAAGACCGTCGATCGCGCCCCGCCCAGTAAAGGGGTTCAAGACGCCGTAGCGCTGGATCACAAGAACATGCAGCCTTATCGCTTTCCACCACCGGTTTCCGGCAAAAAAAAGGCCGGTTGGCGACCGGCCTTTCAGGGGGAGTGATGCCTAGAAGCCACAGCATGTTTAGGCCTCGAAGTGAGCCACGCAAGAACAAAATGATATATAGTTCATATTATCTGAGATACCCGGCCCAATGACGTATGGCACCGGCAGAGTTGCAGTAATGGACAAATAGAGATAGAACTCCATTTATCGACGCATATTGATGCGCTGTTAAAAGTTTATTTCCCACGTGCGTAAATCAAGGAGAGTGATATTGACGCGCCTGTCAGATAAAATTGCGATCATCACCGGAGGCTCCAGGGGCATGGGCGCAGCGACCGTGCGACAATTTGTGCGCGAGGGCGCGAAGGTCGTTATCGCGGACCTGCTGCCCGAAGGCGAAGCACTGGCCCGGGACTTAGGATCATCGGTGCTTTTTCACCGGACCGACATTTCCAGCGAAGCCGATTGGCAGGCCCTGCTCACAGCGACGGAATCCGCTTTCGGCACGCCCGACATCCTCGTCAACAACGCGGCGATGCAGCGTTTTCGTTCGATCCTGGAATGCGAGGTTGATGATTTCCGCAAGGTTGTGGACGTCAATCTTATTGGCGCTTTCCTAGGCCTGAAGGTCGTGGGTGGCGCGATGGTGCGTCAGCGGCGCGGCTCTATCATCAACATATCGTCGGTCGATGGCATGCGCGGCGCCAACGGCTATGCCGCCTATTCCGCGAGCAAATGGGGCGTGCGCGGACTGACCAAGGTCGCTGCGATGGAATTCGGTCCGCGCGGCGTGCGGGTCAATTCGGTGCATCCCGGCGGCGTTCATACGGTGATGGGCAACCCCACCGGCGCAGCGGTCGAGGACATCGACAAGGGATTTGGCATGGTGCCAGCGCAGCGCAGCGGCCAGCCTGACGAGATCGCCGCAGCCACGCTCTTCCTGGCGAGCGATGAAGCATCCTACATCATGGGCGCCGAACTGGCGGTGGATGGCGGCTGGACCGCGGGCATCTACAACCAGATGCTTTCCGGTGCCCCGGAAGACGCGGATTATGGCGCGCGCACCGCCGCGCATGACATCAACAAGGTTCTGGATGACGCCCTTCGCGCCAAGGCAGGAAATTGATCATGACCACAGTTCAAACGCTGATCGACGAAAGAGACATCAACCGGGGCCTCAGCAGCTTCGCCCGCATTCTTGACCAAAAGCGCTGGGACGACCTGCCCACCGTGTTCGCCCGCGACCTGACGTTCAACTATGGCTCGGCCGGCGAACAGGAAGGGATGCAGGCGCTTGAAGCGCAGATGCGCCAATATCTGGACGTTTGCGGCGGCACGCAGCATTTGATCGGCAGCATCCTGGTTAACGTGGACGGCGACCGCGCGGAAAGCCGCGCCTATGTTCAGGCCCGTCACCAGCGTCGGGATGATCCGGCGGGCGCGATTTTCGATTCCACCGGCGAATATCGTGATCGCTGGGAGCGGCGGCCGGAGGGGTGGCGCATCGTTCGCCGCGACGCGATCTGGTTCCTGCACAGCGGCGATCCGGGCGTTCTGGCGACTGAAGAAAGTCAACTTGGATGAGCGCTGGAACCTCGCTCGCCGAGCGCTACGGCCCCCGCGCCCTGATATTGGGCGGGTCTGAAGGGATCGGCGCGGAATTCGCAGATCTTTTGGCCGGCGCGGGGCTCGATCTCACCCTTGTGGCGCGGTCTGCGGGCGCGCTGAACGAAACGGCGGCCAGGATCAGGGACGCGCATGGGGTGGAGGTCGATGTGATCGAACTCGACCTCACCGCCCCCGATATCCCGTCAAAGGCTGGCGACATCATCGCTGCGCGCGATTTTGGGCTCGTCATCTACAATGCGGGCGCGACGCATGGCGTCAATCTGTTCCTGGACCAGCCGGTCGATCGCGCGCTCAATTTGGTGGCGCTCAATTGCGCGTCGCCGGTCGCCGTTGCACATGCCGCGCTTGGCAAGATGCGGGAAAAGGGACGCGGGGGGCTGATACTTATATCGTCCATGTCGGGGCTCGTCGGCAGTGGTTATGTCGCGGCTTACGCCGCGTCCAAGTCTTTCGAGATCGTGCTGGCCGAGGGGCTGCACTGGGAATTGCAGCGCGACGGGGTCGATATATTGTGCGCCGTCGCCTCGCTCACCGACACGCCCGCCATGCAGCGCTCCGGTATGGTGGAGGTCGAGGGACTGACGCCGATGGACGCCCGGACCTTCGCAACCGGGGCGATCGACGCGTTGGGAAGCGCGCCGGTCTGGTATGCCGTGGGCGACGCCGCGGTCGAGGGGATGCGTGCGATGCCGCGAACCGCCATCACGGCGAACGCCTCCGCCATGTCAGCCCAGCTATGGGGCATAAAGGTCGATAACTGACGGGTTCAGCGTTCGGGACGCGTGGCGCCGGATGATCGCCGGGTGCGCGCAGTTTCGGCCTTCGGCTGCAGAAGAGGAGAACAGGATTGCGAAGTGCCATTGAACCGGCGCGGACGGCGGGCCGGAGGGGACGGCCTTCGCGGAACGAGGAGCGGGAAATCACCCTAGCGATCCTCGACGCCGCTCTCGTGCTTTTTCTCGAACATGGTTATGGCGCGACGTCGATGAAACGCATCGGCGAACAGGCCGGCGTTGCCCCTAACACGCTATATGCCCGCTTCCCCGACAAGGCCACGCTATTCCGCGCAATCGTCGAATGGAAAGCCGCGATCTGGAAGGTGACCAACCCACCCCGCCATGCCAAGCCAGGATCGTCCATGACCGAGGTGATCGAAGTCGCGCTGACGGGTGTCTTCGATGCAATGGAGCGCGAAGACATCAGCGCGATCGGCCGTTTGCTGGCGCAAGAAGCCGAACGCTTTCCCGAACTTGCGCAAATTTATCATGAGAATGCAACGCGCATCGGCCACGAGGGGCTGGTCCAATCCATCCGGCAGAGCAGCGACTGCACCCTTTCCGAAGATGAGATACATGATCTTGCCTATACAATGCTCGAATGCGCGTCCGGCCACATCAATCTTAGGATGCTGAACAGCGGCAGCGGACAGGAGACACATAGGCGGGCGGCCAAGCGCATCGCGACTTTTCTTTCGCGTGGCGTCATAAGGAAATGACAGAAGTTTGGGGAAAAAGCGGAGGTCATGGGAACGGCCCTATCCCCTGTTCAGAACATGCGGGCGCCATTGGGCACTGTGCGTTCCAGGCCGATCAGAACGACCCTGCCCTCGCTATCGGGTAAGCCCAGCGTCAGAACCTCCGACACGAACGGCCCGATGCGGCGTGACCCCAGATTGACGACGCAGGCCACCTGCTGCCCGACAAGGGCGTCTGCCTGGTCGTCAGGCACGGATCGGACAGGCTCCTGACCGTGGCTCATGTGTAATTTGTCAATCAGCCGCCCTGAGGAGCGGAGTCGATTAAACTGATAATACAATAATATTTAAGTTCCAGCGTTCCAAGCGGATCTCGGGGCACCGCCTAGGGGTGCCTATGGACACAGTCAGGAAAAAAAGATAATACCTTACACATATATGTAGAAATCTTTGGGGGCGGCCATATTATGGCTCACGCATTTCACTGTATCACGCTTGCAACGCGTCCTGACCGACATATCGGCGAGCGCACATCAAAAAGGAGGGGATTTCTTCATTATGCTTAATTTATCCATTCACGCCCGACTGCTGGCCGGTATCGCCATTGGCAGCCTGAGCGTCGCTGCATATGCGCAGGAAGCGCCGCCGCAATCGCAGCCTTCGGCACTTAGCGGCTCCGACATCATCGTCACCGCCACTCGCCGCAACGAATCTTTGGTCGATGTGCCATTGAACGTGCAGGCGATCACGTCGGAAGACATCACCAATCAGGCCATCACCAACTTTAGCGACATCGATACGCTGGTTCCCGGCCTTTCGCTCGACACCACGGCGCAGGGCAATGAAGCGTCCATTCGCGGCGTCACCACGGCTTCCGTCTCTGGCGCTCCGCAGTCGCTCGACATCTATTTGAACGACGTGCCGGTGTTGGCCTTCTCGATCTTCTCTGCGCTTTATGACGTCGGCCAGATCGAAGTGCTGCGCGGTCCGCAGGGCACACTTCGCGGCAGGACGGCGCCGACCGGCGCGATCACCATTACATCGCGGCGGCCCGATATGAACGCCTTTGGCGGCTACGTCGAAGGTCAGATGCAGTCCCACGAGCGGTTCGGCTACACCCTTCAGGGCGCTGTCGGTGGTCCGATCATCCCCGACGTGCTCGCCTTCCGACTCGCGGGCTTCTACCAGCAGGATGATCTCAACGGCACCCGTAGCATCAACAACAACGTCGAATCGGAGCAGCGGATCAAGAGCGGTCGCGCTACCCTTCTGTTTACGCCGGGTGACCGCTTCCAGCTGCTTGCTACATATCAATATAATGAAACCGACGAGGATAAGGTCGCCCGTCTCGCTGGCGCAGGCCGCGGTTATAACGGTCCGCCATTGACGGGTGAGGAAAATTCCGGGGTGGCCGAAGCCCCCGACTATACCAACAGACAATTCCACTTCGCGTCGATCAACGCCAAATATGATTTCGATTTCGCGACGCTGAACTATATCGGCGGCTGGACCAAATCGAAGAATACCCGCAAAGGCCGCCAACAGCTCGATCCCGGCAACGCCATTATCGGCTTCAATTATCTGCCGGACGCCGTGGCGGACATCGAAGTTCAGCAGTGGTCACACGAACTGCGGCTGCAGTCGAACACGAAGCCGGGCGATTTCCTAGACTGGACGGTCGGCTATTACCGAGCCAATGGCGGTTCGCGCGTCGATCAGAACACCACCCTCGTCAGCGCAGGTCCGGGCAGCGGCATCCTGGGCGATCCGGCCATCGTCGGTCCCACGGGACCTGCCGTGCCCACCGCATCGGATATCAATCTGAACTATTTGACGCGGGGCATTCTCCGACTTCAGCCCGGTTCCTTCAACATCTTCGGCGATCCTGGCCGCGATCTGGAGCAGTCGCTCTTCGCCAGCACCACCTTCAATTTCGATTCGGGCACCCACGTCCGTCTTGGCGCGCGCTATATCTGGGGTCACAAGGATTATGACTTCAATCTGGCTTTCGATAGTCCGCTGCGCATCGCTCAGCCCCTGGGCTTTCCAACTGCCGGTGTTTGTGGCTTCCTCCCGCCGCCATTCCCCGGCGCCACGTTTGCACCTTCAAGCTATCCCACCAGCTGCGATATCCTGATTGCCCTCCCCAACCCGCCTTCGCTTGATCAGCAGGCGAAGCTCAACGATTGGGTGTATGACATCAACGTCCGGCAGGAATTGGGCGAACATCTCAATGCTTATGCAAGCTACGCCCGCAGTTTCCGGTCCCCCGGCGCGAGCCAGGGCGACGTCCCAGCCCAGTTCGTGATCGTGAACGCAGAAAAGTCTGATAATTATGAAATCGGTCTGAAGGGGGAGTTGTTCGACCGGCGCGCTCGCTTCACCATTTCTGCCTTCCAACAGGACTTTAAGGGGTACAATGCCACCGTATCCAACATTCCGTTCGTGAGTGGCGGTTTGGCTAACGGCACCGTCACGGATGCCTTCTCACTGACCTATAACGGCGATGCGCGTGTTCGGGGCTTTGAGGCAGACATTAGCGGTAACATCACGGACCGTTGGAGCGCTCGCGCCTCGGTTTCCTATGTCAAAGGCAAGTTCAAAAATGCCTCGCAGCCATGTCGTGACGCCAACTTTGACGGCGTACCTGATAATGGTACTCCGACCTTGGCAGGCTTCCAGGGAGCAGGCGTGATCGTAGCGACCTGCGCGACCAACGGTCCGATCAATGGCCTGCCGAAATGGACGGCGACGGTGCAGACGGAATATTCAATCCCCATCGGTGATCGGGGCGAAGGATTTATCCGTGGCTTGCTCAACTATAAGAGCGACGGCCTGATCGTTTCCAGCAACGCCAAGATTCCGGAATATGCGACCGTCGATATATATGCTGGTGTGAACTACGATAATTTCCGGGCCAGCATCTTCGCGAAAAACCTGTTCGATACGACGCGCTTGATCGACCAAACCGGTTTGCTGAATACGTTGGGGTCCATCCCCACCGGATATCGCGAAGTGTTCTACACCCAGGGCCTGCAGATCGGCCTCAACCTGGGCTTCCGCTTCGGCGGCGGCTAAGCTGCGCAAGGAGCGGGCCGGCCAACAGTTCGGCCCGCTCCTTATTTCCGCTAAGATTCTCGATTTTTGCCAGTGAAATTAAGACGGTAAGTAGATCTCGTCGGCTTCGATGAGCCGCAGTAACCCGATCAGCAGCGCCATGATGGTTTGGTGCCAGTATAACAAGACTGCCAGCGGCGATGAGCGGGCCCGCACAAGTTTTGGGGCCTTCCTGATCTGCAGCGGTTCTACCAAAAGCGAGGTGTTCGAAGAGCTGATGGGCGATGAGCTCGCCCAGATGGTGTTCACGGACGCGCTCTGCGCAGGCGACAGTCTGAACAAAGTCCCCCTCCCTTCCGGGATGGGGGCTTTTCTTTTGTCTCAAATCGCGTTCCGCCGGGCAATCGCGCCAAGGTGGCGGCCGCTGGGTTTGATTGTGCGCTTGAAACTGGTGCGATCGACATCCACCAAGCCAAATCGCTGATGAAAGCCTTCGTTCCATTCCCAATTGTCCAACAGCGTCCAGTGGAAATAGCCGCGGACATCGGCGCCGGCGTCGATCGCCGCCTTTAATCCGGCCAGCGCGCCACTGATATAGTCGACGCGACGAACATCATTATCGGTCGAAATACCGTTTTCGGTGACGTAGATCGGTACTTTTACCTGGGAAGCAGCATAGCGAACAATATTACCGATGGCAGCGGGATAATATTCCCACTTGCTCTTAGTAAATTCGGCATCTTTGCCTGCCTTGCGCGGTCCTTCCGGTCCAATCAGGTAACGGGTATAGCCCTGCACCCCCAAAAAGTCGCTACGTGCGGCCGCTTCCAGCCATTGTGAATAGACTTCCTGGCGCTTCTGCGCGACTTTGGCTTCACCTCCATCAACAGCCTGATCATCACCAATCGACACGATCGCTCCGACCGGGAACTTGCCAGGTCCAGCCTTGAGAGCCGCCATGGCAAGTTCGTGCGCACGGATCATCGCCGGCACGGCTGTCTTCGGATCGCTGAACAGGAAGGACGAAAACTCATCGCTGCCCACTTTCTTGGCGGCGAGCTTCATCAGCGGGGCCGACATGGACGCAATATCCATCGGCTGGCCGGTCGCGCTCTGCATGTCCGGTGACCATTTGACAACGAGCGGCGCGTTGGGCTCGTTGAACGGCACCGCCATGCCGATGAGGTCGCCCATATGCTTGGACACCCGTTCGGCGTAGCGCGCGAACAGTTCCGGCGCGTCCGGCTTGTTCCAGGCGCCACGGGCGGCGAACCACCGCGGCGAGGAAAAATGATTGAGCGTCACATTGGGAAAGATGCCGGCATCGCGGCAGGCGGCGATACAGCGGCGGTAATGATCCAGTTCCGCCAGGGAAAACTGCCCTTCTTCCGGTTCGACGCGTGACCATTCGAGGGAAAAGCGATAGGCGTTGAGGCCCATAGCCTTCACCAGGGCGACGTCCTCACCCCAACGGTGATAGCTGTCGCAGGCATCGCCTGACCTCTCCCTAAAGGGAGAAGGATTCATATTTTCTACGATCCACAGATCCGAACTGACATTGTTGCCTTCTGTCTGGTGCCCCGCGCTTGAGGCACCCCAGAGAAAGCCCGTGGGGAATCTTACCTTCGGCGCGTTCCGTGTTGGAGCAGCAGCTGTGCTTGGGGCGGAGAGCAGGGCTGATCCAGCAGCCATGCCCATCAGGATCGATCGTCGATCCAGCGCGTCAGCGAAATCCATGAAATATCCTCTTCACATCCTTAGGGCCGCGCCGCGATCTTCAAAAACGGGACCGGCACCGTGACCGATGATGATTAAAAAGCATATGGCTTGTCAATTTAATAGAGCTGCAATAGCAGTCCGCGCGCATCTCACCGCTTCCAGAGGCGACCGCATGATACAATATTCTGGGGAGAGAATTTTACGCGACTTAGGCAGTTTGCGCGCTACGCAGCGATGGCGGGTTCGGTTGGTAGGATTTACCCCACCATCCCATCCAGCAGGCGAGCGAATTCAAGAATGATGCGGCAGATGCCGCGTCCGGCACCATCATCGTCACCGCAGACGATCGCATTCGCATCAGTCGCTCAAATCTGATTGCCCCCTTCGGCGCTTTCGCTGAGGTCAGCCCACCTCCACCCGGATACGCGACAGCCGGATTTCCTGTATCCGCCAGTCGCCGCCGACGCGGACATAGCGCTCATGATAATGACCATAGCCGTGCATCCATTTGAAGGGCAGCGGCGAGCCGTCCTGAACCCACAGCTTGTCCTCCATGGCCCAAATACCCGTCGCGTGATCCGGCCCCTCAATCCAAATTTCTGGCATATGTCCGTGATGGACGGTCTGGACATGCTGCAGGATCGGAGCAAGCTTGGCGACATAGGCGGCCGCCCCATGGGTCAGTTGGCTTTCGTCCTGCTGACCGGTGGATTCCCGAAAGTCCGCAACCAGATCGGGAGCGAAAGTCGCTTCCAACCCGGCCCAATCCTTCATGTCCATCGTCCGGAAATAGCGCGCTTTGAGCGCGTGAATTTCCGATGCGGCGGCAAGTTTTTCTGCTTCAGTCACAATCTCATTCCCAAGCTGAAAAGTCAGACCTTACCAGGTCACCTTGTTCGCGGCTTCGATGGCGGCCTGCATGTCAGGCGGCAGCAGTACGCCGCGCTTCTCTGCCGCCTTTACCGCTTCCGCGAAGCGTTTGTGGTAGACGTCCGGGGTTCCGTAGAGCGCCTTCAGCCGATCCTTGGAGAACGGGAATGTCCGGCCCGAACCACCGATACATTCGCCTCGCCAATCATATCGGGCGACCGGCACATCCACCCATGGTGTGCGGAGGCCCCCCTTCACATTACCGTTCGCATCGAAATAGCCGGCTGGCTCAAGCACCGGCTCCTTCGGTCCTTCAAAGGACGCAAGCTGAGGGAAGCTGGGTGCTGCCTTGCCGCTCTTGATCCATCGGTCAACGGCTATGATCGCAGCGCCCGAGACATATTGCACCGGAAGGGTGTTGGCATAATCCACGGGACAACCGCCCGCGTTCAGGCCGAGATCGCGTGTATTGGCCTTACCCACGCGGTCCATATAGGGACCGGTCGTATGGGAACTGCCCGCGGGCGCCCAAAAACGCAGCATCTTGCCTTCCGGCCGTGGTCCGCGTTCGGCAGAAGCCGTGGTAGTGTTAAGCACGATCACCGGCACGCCAACATCGGTGCGCACGACTGGCGCAGGCGTATCGACGCCCGACAACTTCAAACGTGCGCCCCTGTGAAGATCTTGCAAGAAAAAGCCGTCAAACACTCTCTGACGCGGCTGAATGGCGTTGATATAAATCGCCATCCGTTCGCCAGCGATCGTGTTGCCCACCCCAATTACGGCTTTCGGTTTTAAACCGGAGAATGGATCGGGCCCGCCTGCGATCATCTTGCTCTTCAGGGACGCGGCGATCTGAGTCAGTATGTCATAGGACATGTCGGTCGATGGCACCGACAAGCTGCCATAGCGCTGCGGATCCCAGCGGGCGAGCGTGGTGCCGACCGGGATTTGGCTGCCGGCATAAGTGATCATCTGCGGCGGCTTTTGGTCATCGATGCCTTCATGGTGCATCGACACCCCTACCCAGCCGAAGCCGTTGCGCAGCAGCGTTTCAGCGTTCCAGCGATAATTGGTATCCCGTTCAGTGCCGTAATATTCCTGCATATATTCGACGACGACGGTGCCATTGAACTTGGCGGCCGGTGGTTTACGGACGAGAATGCGCGTCTTGTAGGGCATATCTTCGCCCGCAACGACCTGCCAGCGGCCATCCGCGCCGAGCGTCGTGCCCGGCGCAACCGTATAGGCATGGGCTTTGCCCGAAACGAAATATTCGCTTTCGGTATAACCATAGGGCGCCAGATCGACGATCGATGCAGAATAGGGAAAGCCGCGCGTCCCGCCCGTCACCGGCCCTTCGATCGTGACACTGCCGACGCTGGCGTGCTGCGCCTTCGCTTGTCCGCGCGCCGACAGCGCGCTCCCCGGCTGAACAAGCATCGTTGCCGCCAAGAGGGGCATCAACCATTTTCTGTTGGGTTTCATCTCTTCTCTCCGGCTATTTCTTAGGTAAAGCAAAGGCGACGATGCTGTTGCGCCCCTCCGTCATGACGGAACTCATCTTAGCTATTGCGGGGTCGTATGAACCGGCTGCCAGCGCGATGAACTGGCGCCCTCCTGATTTGTAGACAGCAGGCACGCCGCCCGGCACCGACGGCAGGGGCGCTTGCCAGACCATGCGGCCGTCCACCATGCTCCATGCCCGCAGCTTACGATCCTGCGTCCCAGCGAACAGCAGATCGCCCGCCGTCGCGACGATGGTGCCGCGCGGGAAAAGCGTGCCTGAATTCTTGAGTCCGGGCAGTTCGCCGAAGGGAACCTGCCACAGCTTCCTGCCGCTGTTCATGTCATAAGCGGTAAGGGTGGACCATGGCGTCGCGTTCGCGGGAAACATCTTCTTGCTGAATAAGAAGTTGTAGCCGGTCTTGAGCTTGATCGGCCCGCTCTTCGCGGCTGCTGTCGACCCGTCCTGAACGTCGGGACCGGCAGCAGGTGCAGGCGCACTCGCCTTGCTCGCCTGCTCTCTGCTGAAGCCCAGGAAGAGCAACAGATCCTTCATCTCCTGCGGCTTCAGATTGAACGCGGGCATTACCGCGCGGCCTCGCGTGACGATTTCGCTCACCTGATACACCGTTCGACGCGCCGCGATCCCCGTCAGCGCCGGGATGGCAGGCGGTTGGCCAGCGCGTTTCTCGCCATGGCAGGACGAGCAGTTTTGCGCATAGACGGAGCCGCCGGGATCTTCGGCGCTCGCCCCCAGAAACATGGTGCGCGGCTTGTCAGAAGGCGGCTCCATCCGCAGGATCGCGGGAACATCCATCCCCACCACGAAAAAACGGCCGGTGCGCGGATCGACCGCGCCATTACCCCAATTAGTTCCACCCGAACTGCCCGGGATCTGCAATGTCCCCTGTCTGCTCGGCGGCGTGAATATCCCTTCGTTGCGTAGGCCCGCGATCACCGCCGCCACCTGCTTTCGCTCGGCCGCATCCAGATAAGGATTGAGGTCTGCTGCCGTCATATGCTGGCGCACGAACGGCTCGGGCGCCGTGGGGAACGGCTGCGTGGGAGAGGCCTCCTCCCCCGGAATGTCGCTTTTGGGAACCGGCCGCTCCTCAATCGGAAAGACAGGCCGCCCTGTACGCCGATCAAAGGTATAGATAAACCCAGTCTTACCAGCGACCGCGACCGCCTCGATCCGCTTTCCGCCACGATCAAGCGTCAGCAATTTGGGCGCTTGGGGCAGATCATAATCCCACAGGTCGTGATGCACGGTCTGGAAATGCCAAAATTTTTTGCCCGTTCGGGCGTCCAGCGCAACCAACGAGTTGGCGTAGAGATTGCTGCCCTTACGATTGACGCCATAGAAATTATAATCGGCCGACGCGAGCGGCACGAAAAGGATACCGTTGGCAGTGTCGAGCGTCATTTCGCTCCAGTTGTTGACGCCGCCCACCTTGTTCCAGACATCTTTGGGCCAGGTCTCATGGCCTGGCTCGCCAGGCTGTGGAATACTGTGGAAGGTCCAGCGCAGCTTACCGTTGCGGACGTCGAACGCGCGAATATAGCCAGGAGGGCCGTTCCATTCGTCGCCACCCGTCGTGCCGACGATGATGAGGTCATCGAAGATCCGCCCCGGCGATTGCGACTCAATCCGCTTGATAGTCGCTGGATCGCGTCCCAGACCCTGTTTGAGGTCGATCGAACCATTTTCGCCGAAGTCTGTCACCGGCTTTCCCGTCGCAGCGTTGATTGCGTAAAGACGATCATGCTGGTTGTAGAATAGCCTGCGCGGCTCCCCGCGCCCCCCGCTCCAGCTGCTCAGGCCGCGCATGCGCACGCCGTCGGCATCGACGCGCCAAAGCTCCCGCCCGGTCGCTGGATCCAGCGCCAATATGCCGCCGCTATAGGGCACGAACATACAGCCGCCGATGACCAAGGGATTGCCGTTGGACTGGCCATTGTTGGGTAACGGAACGCTCCATGCTAGCTGGAGCCGATGGACATTGGCGCTGTTAATATCATCAAGCGGTGAAAATTGCGCGGAATCGGGCCCGCCCAGATAATCGGACCAATCTCCGCCCGAATAGGGCACACCGGTTGCTCCGCACCCCCCGAGCAATGCCGCAACTATGGCGAGGCCGCCGATTGCAGCATAAGACTTTCGCCCGGACATCAAATATCCCCTCCAAAGGACTTTTCTCCCGCGCAAATTACGCTGCGGTCAGCGTCTAAACCCCCGTAACCTGCTACCTCCGAGACCATCGTACGCGGTAGCCAACATCGAGGAGCCGAAGAATAAAGTAGAGATATCTATATATATTATGGTTGGCAAGAGGTTGCATGAATTACCCGTCCATGACATTTCCTTCATGTGGAGATATGGAGCTGGTTTCGGCCCGGCAAACGCCCTTTGCCCGAAAGGCCGGTTCGAGAGGAAAAACGGTTTGCCAGAAGCTATGAAACAGGCGCGTACAATAGGACGGAGAGGACGCCCATCGCGGGAGGGTGAGCGAGAGATCACCTTGGCTATCCTCGATGCGGCGCTCCAGCTTTTCCTGACTAACGGCTATGGGGCGACATCCATGAAGCGCATAGGCGAGGAAGCCGGCGTGGCTCCCAACACGCTATATGCGCGCTTTCCTGAAAAGGCGACGCTCTTCCGCGCGATCGTGGAATGGAAGACGGCTGTCTGGAAGGTTACCAATCCTCCTCGCTATGCAAAGCCCGGATCCCCGATATCCGAAGTCATCGAAGTTGCGATGAACGCTATGTTCGAAGCGATGGACCGCGAAGACGTAAGTGCGATGGGTCGCCTGCTGGCGCAGGAGACAGAACGTTTCCCGGAACTCGCCCAGATCTATAGTGAAACTGCAGCCCGGGTTGGTCAGGAGGGGCTTATAGAGTCCATGCGTGCTAGCAGCGATTGCGGTTTGTCCGAAAAGGAATTGTCAGACCTGGCCAATACCATGATGGAATGCGCATCGGGACACATGAATCGGCGGATGTTCAACGGGAATAGCGGCCAGGAGAGCCACAGGCGAGCGGCGAAGCGCATCGCCAAACTGCTGTCGTACGGAGCTGCACAGCGCTGAAAAAACCACGAGCGCACGGCGCGCAGGGCTAAAATGAACAAACCATTCTTGTTTATTTCGAAAACTGGCTCCATTCTGGCAGCAGCGCGCACGTCCCAAGATGGTGCCGCGCAGAAGCTAAGGAAATGCCTAAATGATCAAGTTCTTCACGCCGGCTCTTCTCAGTCTGGTGGCTGCAACTGCCGCTCAAGGCCAGCAGCCTGCAGCCACCACTGCAGCTACAGCGCAATATTCGACTGAAAAGACGGATGTCGGTGCATTGATCGGCAATCCCCAGACTAAAGCCATCGTGGACAAGCATATCCCGGGTTTCAGCAACAATCCGCAATCGACATGGCGCGCGGCATGACCCTGCGCGCAATTCAGCCCTTTGCGGCCGATCAGGTTACCGACGCCGCCTTGAGCGCGATCGACAGCGAACTTTCCAAGCTACTCGCTAAGTAAAGACATTCCGGCATTCAGTCAGAACATGCACCGGTCGGAGCGCACCTGGTGAGATGCTGGCCCGTGTATTTCGGGTGGGTGGGCGCGAGATCAGGCACCGGCTCGCGGCTGATTTAAAATGAATTTACTTCATTATTTTACCTTGCCGCCGCGAGCTCGTCATCTAGATGATCCCGACCGCACCGGGACTAGTATTGTCAGAGAGGAAAGATCATGAAGCGCGCTCTCAAACTTCTGCTGACGGCCAGTGTAGCGTTTGCAAGTATGCCCGGGCTGTCGCAGGACCTGTTACACGAAGGCTTCCAAAATCCTCCGCAGGAGGCCCGCCCCCGCGTATGGTGGCATTGGCTGAACGGGGCCATTTCAGAGCAAGGCATCAAGCAAGACCTCGATTGGCTGCACCGGTCGGGCATAGGCGGCGTGCAGATATTCTACGGAGCGATGCCCAATAATGACGGCGTCGTCACGCCGCCCGTCCGCTACATGTCGCCTGAATGGAAAACCGCCTTCCGCAGTGCCGTTGCGCAAGCCGCCGACAAAGGCATGGAAGTCACCATTCCCACCTCTGCCGGCTGGAGCGAGACCGGCGCGCCCTTCGTCAAAGCCGCAGATGGGATGAAGAAATTCGTCTGGACCGAAAGCGATGTGGTGGGGGGACGACGCTTTCAGGGCATTCTGCCACGCCCCTCCGACGCATCGGGGCCGATCGGGGGCATCGAATTTGGCGAAAACAGGCTGACGCATGGTGCGATCGGGCCCCAGCCGCCGCGCCTTTATGTCGATAGTCGCGTGATCGCCTATCATGTGCCGGCGACGGAACATGCGCTGCCCTTGCCCAAGGTCACGACTTCGAAAGGGGAGGTGCCCGCGGCCGGACTTTTCGACCGGCGATTGGTGAAGGCGATCGAGATCGACCGTCCCTCCAACAAGAATCCGGGCTGGGTCCGCTTCGATTATCCGAGGCCCGTCACCCTCCGATCGCTGACGGTGGTTCTGGAGCCCAAGAAGCCCGAAATTGCGGTTTCGACCGAAATTCCGGCTTGGCTGGAGGTCAGCGAGGACGGCGTCACCTTCCGCAAGGTGGCCGATATAACAGCGGGCTCCTTCACGCAAAATACGAACAGCTTCGCCCCCGTCACCGGCCGCATCTTCCGCGTGGTCCTGCAACCTGCGCCTGCCACGCTCCCCGCTTTGGACATGGCGCCCGGGGCGCTGCTGCAACCTGGTCTTGCCTTGTCTCCGCCCGGCAAGATGCTGACGATCTCGGAAATGGCCCTGAGTAGCGACGCCCGCATTGAACGGTTCGAGGAAAAGGCGGGATTCGCCTCGTTGCCGGATTATTATGCGGTTCCGACTCCTGCCGTGGGTCCGAGAGACGTCATCGATAGATTGAGCGTCATCGATTTGACCAGCCGGATGAAAGCTGATGGAACCCTGGACTGGACGCCGCCCAAAGGGCGCTGGCGCGTGGTCCGACTGGGCTATTCGCTGACCGGCCATATGAACGGCCCCACCACCGCCGAGGCGACGGGCCTTGAGGTGGATAAGCTGAGCGCCCCACGCGTGCAGGCCTTCATGAAGCAGTATCTCGATGAATATGCGCAGACGCTCGGTCCCGATCTCGTCGGCAAGCGAGGCTTGCAGGCGACGCTCAACGACAGCATCGAGGCTGGATTTCAGAACTGGACCGACGATATATTGGACCAGTTCGCCAAAAGGCGGGGCTATGATCCCGCACCCTGGCTACCGGTCCTTACCGGCCGCATAGTCGATAGTGCCGCCGCCAGCGACGCATTCCTGTATGACTTCCGTCGCACCCTCACGGATCTAATGGCCGAGGCGCATTACGGTTCAGTCGCGCAGATCGCCCATGCGCGCGGCTTGACGGCCTATGGCGAGGCATTGGAAGCGCCGAACCGTCCATCGCTAGGCGATGATCTGGCGATGCGCAGCCACGCTGACGTGCCGATGGGCGCGATGTGGATGTTCAAGCCCGGGAGGGGGCCGCAACCCGCCCACGCCGCCGACATAAAGGGCGCGGCCTCCGCCGCACATCTTTACGGGCGGACTTACGTCGGGGCGGAGTCGATGTCGTCCATGTTCCAATATTGGGCGGCGAGCCCGCGCGAATTGAAGCATGTCGCCGACACCGAGTTCGCGCTGGGTGTGAATCGTTTTTCCATCCACAGCAGTGTTCATCAGCCCTTGATCGACAAAGCGCCCGGTCTCAGCCTGTGGCTGTTCGGCCAATATTTCAATCGCAACGAAAGCTGGGCGGAACAGGCGCGCCCGTGGGTGGACTATCTTGCCCGCACGTCCTGGATGCTCTCACAAGGGCGCTATGCGGCGGACGTAGCTTATTTCTATGGCGAGGAAGCCCCGATCGTGACGCTCGCCGATCAGGGCCGCCTGAAGGATGCGCCCACTCGGTACGGCTATGACTTCATCAACGCGGACGCGCTGGCGGGGCTAACTTCCGTCAAAAACGGCACGATCGTCACGCCCTCCGGCATGCGCTATCGGGTCTTGCAACTGGGCGGTGCGTCGCAACGCATAACCTTGCCGACCCTGCGCCGGATCGCCGAACTGGTGGAGGCGGGCGCGGTCGTCGTGGGGGACAAGCCGTCATCCTCACCCAGCCTCGCCGACGACATCGGGGCATTCAAGGTGCTGGCGGACAGGCTTTGGAGCGGTGGCCCGGAAACGCGCGTCGGCGCTGGCCGCGTTCTTTCGGCCATGCCGGTGGAGGCCGCTCTTGCCCGGATCGGGCTAACGCCCGACCAAGAAGTGCTTGGCCAAGCTGGAAACGCGTTGCGTTTCTTGCATCGGACTTTGGAAGACGTCGACCTGTGGTTCGTCAGCAACCCCGAAGGGAATGCCTTCATGGGCGATGTGGCGTTCCGTGCTACCGGGCGTGCGCCCGAATTGTGGGATGCCGAAACCGGGACCAGCAGCCCCCTGTCCTACCGGACGGAAAACGGCCGCACCATCGTCCCGCTCCGTCTCGACGGCAGCGGATCCGTGCTGGTCGTATTTCGCAAGCCAACCCGCGAAACGGCGCACACCGTGACGCCACCTGCCGAACACACGTTGGCGACGATCGATGGGGACTGGTCGGTCACCTTCCAGCCCGACCGCGGCGCGCCCGACGGCATCGTGAAGATGCCCGCAGGCTCCTGGACCGACAGCAAGGAGACGGGCATCCGCTATTTCTCGGGCGTCGCAACCTATTCCAGGACAGTCCGCGTCCCCCGTACGAAGGCGGGGAGCCGGACCATTCTGTCGCTCGGCGAGGTAAATGACCTGGCAGAATTGTGGGTCAACGGAACGCACGTGCGGACGCTGTGGCACGCACCCTATCGCGCCGACGTGACCGATGCGCTCAGGCGCGGCGATAATCATGTCGAAATCAAGGTGGCGAACCGCTGGGTGAACCGCCTGATCGGCGATGCGCAGCCTGGGGCAGCTAAGGTCGGTTGGGTTGTCGCGCCCGCCTATTCGGCCAAGGCTCCCCTTCTGTCATCCGGCTTGAAGGGGCCCGTCACTTTGATCGAAGCGCGCAACTGAGCAATACCTGACAGCAAGGGAAGCAGGAGGAAAGATAATGAAGCGCGCGCTCAAATGGGCCATTGGACTGATCGTTGGGCTATTCCTGGCCCTGATGCTGTTCGCCGTCATCGCGATCGGTCCGGCCAATTTCGGCCGCCTGGTCCTGGGCATCGGGCGCAATTATGATCATCAGCCGCCGGTCCTGCCAAAGAACCTGTCGGGAGAGTCGATCCTGATATTCTCCAAGACCAACGGCTATCGGGACGATCCCCAGATCAAGGCGGCGAATGCGGCGCTGGAAGCGATCGCGCGCAAACGGGGCTGGAGCAGCTATACGACCGAGAACGCCGCCATCTTCAATCCCGAGCAGTTGAAGCGCTTCAAGGTGGCGGTCTGGAACAGCGTCAGCGGGGACGTGCTGACGCCTCAGCAACGGCAGGCGTTCAAGGCCTGGCTGGAGGATGGCGGCGGCTTTGTCGCGCTGCATGGTTCGGGTGGTGACCTGGACTATGCCTGGAAATGGTATGTGAACGACCTGATCGGCGCGCAATTCATCGGCCACACCATGGGTCCGCAGTTCCAGCGCGCGACGCTGATCGTCGAGGACCGGCAGCATCCCGCGACGCGGCACCTTCCCGCACGCTGGTCACGAACTGACGAATGGTATTCATTCGCCTCCAGCCCGAGAGCCAAAGGCCATCACATTCTCGCGAGGCTGGATGAAGGAAGCTACCGCCCGAAGATGAAATTCCTGCCTTTCGCCAAGGCACGCGATCTTCAGATGGGCAAGGATCATCCGATGATCTGGACTCATTGCCTCGGCACAGGCCGCGCCTTCTACTCCGCACTGGGGCACCCGGCTTCCGCCTATGCCGAGCCGGAGCATGTGCGTATGATCGACGGTGCGATCGCGTGGGCTGCGGGACTGGAGGGGCCGTCTTGCGGACAAACGCTAGCTGCCTCGGCCCGATGAGTACCCCTCTAAATAATCCGAGATTTTCCTTCATGCGTGATGCCCAGGCCGTAACCGTCGCATTGGTGATCATTTCGGCGTGCACCGTGTCCTGGCGATTCTCTCCGCCCGGAGGCGCCTTGCGCGCGGCGAAGGCGCGCAGTGTTTCGTCGCGCATTTGCGGACTGATGGATCAGCTGATCATCGAGAAGGTCGGACACCCCACGCTGATGCGGACAACCTGGACATCAGCGGCCGGTCCGCCCCGGAGAACCGGTGCGTAGTGCCGGACCGCCAGGTCATCGTTATCGCCCGCGACAACGACACCACTTTCGGCGTCCTCCACTCGCGCTTTCACGAACTCTGGTCCGTGCGCATGGGCACGTCACTGGAGGATCGGCCCCGATACACGCCGCCGACGACTTTCGACCTTCCCCTTTCTCAAAGGCCTGACCCCAAACATCCCCCGCCTTCATTTATTTCGACGACCAGCGCGCTAATGCGGTCGCTGTCGCGGCGGCGCGGCTGAACGAATTGCACGAAAACTGGCTCAATCCCTCCGATCTCGTGGTTTGCGAGCCCGAAGTGGTGCCCGGCTATCCTGATCGCATCCTACCGAAGCGTGAGGGGCGGCGAAGGAGTTGAAAAGCCACGTTAACCAATCTCTACAACGTTCGCCTGCAATGGCTGGCGAATGCGCACGCCGCGCTCGCTCGCGCTCAACCAGGCCCGTTCAGCTGAAGGAAGATGATGGCGCTTGGTGCCGTTGCAACAACAGAAGCCACCGGTCCGCAAGGGGCCGGTTTTTGTAACTCTATGATGCCGGTCCCGCACACGCTCAATGTCGCTTCCTCATAAAAGTTGCCTTTCGACCTTTCGCTCTGCAAGGCAGGATTGTTCCAGCTGCCGCCTACCAACGTCGACTCATTGTCGGCATTCAGCGGCCGATTTTCGAGCTCCAGATCCGGAACGGCACCTATCCAATCTACCCACCTCATAACTGGCCCATTCCGGAATGGCGGGCTTGACGACAGCGACTGAGGAAAGCTGCTATATCCCGGCGGGCGTTTGTCGGGCAACTTCCGGACAAACCGATTTCCGTTTAAATGGTGAACCGATTTGGCTTCGTCGCTCCGCCAGCTAGCACGTGCAACGCAAATCGGCGGCCCGAATGCGAACTACGTGTTGCGAAGGCCCACGCCAGTAAGCCAGGTCATCAGCGAGGCACCGCTAATGACAGCAGGGGCGTTGCCCTGTTTGGTCCGCCTCGGTGGCGGCCGTAATGGCGCATAGGAGTGAGGCTGCTGCGCTTCGGGACATGCCTGCCAGAAGGGAGACGCGGCGGTCGAACGGACGCGCGCCGCGCCTCGGTTCAGTCCAGCTTGCGCAGCCATATGTTCCGCACCTCGACCCGCGCCGGGTTGAGCTCGGCTTCGATGCCGATCAATCCGGCGCGATTGTCGGGGGATTGCGGATCGTCGAACACGCTCGCCGCCATAAGCTGGCCGTTGAGGAGGTGAAGCACGACATGGCCGCGCGCGATGATCTCGTATTCGTTCCAGTCGTCCGGGCGAACGTTGAGCGCGAGCTTGCTGCCCTCGGCAATCGTGCCCACCAGTTCGGCGCCGGCGCCGGCGGAGCGCCGCGTCACTTGTCCGCGCCAGCTCGTTACTCGCGCGGGCTCGTTTTCCATGTAGACTTGACCGCTGAACAGGTCGCGGCCGAACGTCTTAGCCGGCCAGAAATCAGCCTGCGGCCCGGTCATCATCAAGCGCAGGTTCGGCGGCGGTGCGCCCGGTACAGGGTTGGTCCAGGCAAGGCCAGTGCGGCTGCGGTACTGAATGCCGGACCCGCCAACAGCCGCCTTGATTTCCAGGCGCAGATCAAAGTCGCGGGCCTTCAGGCCGCGATAGACGAGATAACTGTTGTTCATCGCCCGGTTCGGCGGACGAACGGCGACGATCGCCCCATTTTCCACGCGCCAGACCTCGGGATCGCCATCCCAGCCCGCCAAGGTCCGACCATCGAACAGTGAAACGAACCCTTCGTGGTCCTGAAACGCGCGCGGGCGGGGTTGCTTTAGCACGAACGGATGCGCCACGCTTTTGGCCGCGGGCGGTTCGGCTGCTCCAGCACCAGTCGCCAGCGCGGCGCTCAGCACCGCGCCGCAAACCTTCAGGGCTACTGTCCTCATGCCCACCGCTCCTCTCTTTTTTCGCGTCACTAGTCAGGCGAACACCGACACGCTCCCGTTTCGCCTTTGTCTAGAACCTCGGCGGAGAGGATCAAATAGCAGTCCTATCCCGCGCAAAGCTCCGCTCCTTGGAGAGCAGCGGGGCCTGACCTGTCAATCGGCATATTCGCTTCAACCGTCCAGGCCACTCAGCTCTAGTGACTGAGATGGCTGCGCGCCACCCTCTGTCATCGGACTGAACGACCAACTAAAGCCGTTCCCTGGCGCCCGGGTTAGTGGCTGCACCGCCAATTTCGTCGCCCCGGTCGTGCCGCCAGCAGCGTGCTCCAGACCGGCGATCGCCTTGGCTAGGTCTTCGAACAAGCGAATAGCAATTGGTCTCGGTCGCCGACCAGCCATGGCCGGAACTCCACTGCCGCCGCTTTCATCACGTCCATCTTGCGCAAGCGCTTCAAGGTCAGGGCGAGTAGGCTTGATTTTCCTGAGCCCCATTTGCCTTCGAGGCCGAACACGAACCTTCTGTTGGCCGCCTGTGTGGTCAGCAAGTCCGCGATCCGCTCGGCGAGCGCGGCGAAACCGAAGCGATCTTTACTGTCTGATTCAAATAGGACGATCGCCATGGAAGGTCGGTTCGGTCAGCTAGCGTCCGCGGTGATGGTGTAATTTCCCGGTGTAGATGACGGCGTTGCCGGGGGTGGGGCCGAGGCCCCACCCCCGGCGGCCCATCTGGTGGCCACC